>NZ_JAVMKF010000001.1:0-10787 GCF_031732815.1 Accumulibacter sp.
CTGGGCTATCGCAGCGCGGAGGATTTCAATGCGAAGTTGCCGAAGTCGCGGTTGGCGACGGAGACGGTTATCACCGCGCTCTGATCGTCGCTCCACGACACCCGGCCGCCACTCCAGTCTCCCTCAGACACGACGGCCGGGATCGCCCGCCCGATCCGGGCATGACGATGCCCGGATTGGAATTCCCCACAGCCCCCTTGCTCCTCCGTTCCGGCGCAACGCTGCGCTTGACTCCCTGTTGCTTTCCTCTATGATTTGTTTCTATTCACTTTTCTATTCATTTATCTATTCAAATCATGGGCAAGCATTCCGACGCCGTTCGCCTCCTGCTCGGTCGCGGCCCGGTTACGGCGCGGCAACTATCTGAAATAATTGGGATAAGTCAGCCGACCGTTTCAAGGGTTTTGGCCAAACTCGGCGACGCCACCCTCCGCCTCGGCAGCGGGCGAGCTATTCAATATGCCCTGCGCGACCCGGCTCGCGGACTGCCGGAGATCCCCGTCCACCGCGTCAGCGATACGGGAAAACTGCACCTGCTCGGCACCCTGATTCCCGTACGCCCCGAAGGCTTCGTGATGCAACACGAGGATGGAAAGCAAGGCTACAGCGAAGGTCTGCCGTGGTGGCTGCTCGACATGCGTCCGCAGGGCTTTCTCGGCCGCGCCTATGCGGCGCGCCATGCCGCCCGGCTGGGCCTGCCCCAAGGTCTTGCGGAATGGAGCGACACTCACGCACTGCGTGCCCTGATCGCGCACGGGCACGACGCCATCGGCAACCTGCTGCTCGGCGAAGAGGCGCGGAATCAATACCTGAGTCACGCCACTACGCCGATCGGATTGCTGGAAAAGACAGCAACCTACCGTCGCCTCGCCGAAGAAGCCGCTCGCGGCGATCTGCCCGGTTCATCGGCCGGCGGCGAGCAACCCAAATTCACCGCCTGCGCAGAAACCCCCGCCGGGCCTCGCCACGTGATCGTCAAATTCACTAGTACCGACGACAACCCGATCACCGAGCGTTGGCGCGATCTGCTGCTGGCAGAACATCTCGCGCTCGAAACCCTGCGTGACGCAGGCATCCCTGCAGTGACCACCCGCCTGATCGACGCCGGCGCACAGCGCTTTCTCGAAGTGGAACGATTTGACCGCGAAGGAGAAGCCGGGCGGCACGGCGTATTCTCGCTCGCCGCACTGGATGCCGAATTCGTCGGCGCCGGCGCGGCACCATGGCCAAGTATTGTTGCCCGGCTCGCAGCAGCCAGGATCGTCAGGCCCGAAGCAACAGCGACGGCAGCATTGCTCTACGCCTTCGGGACGCTCATCGGCAACACCGACATGCACCCCGGCAACCTTTCGTTCATCAGCGACAGCGGCCCACCCTGCGCGCTCGCACCCGCCTACGACATGCTGCCGATGGGTTTCTGCCCCACAAGCGCAGGAACGCTTCGAGATACCCTGCAGCCCGCCAGGCTGATTCCGGAAGTTGATAACGGCACTTGGAGACAGGCCGAAGAACTCGCGGGGCAATACCTTGAGAGGGTCGAAAATTGCACTGAACTATCGCCGAGATTCGACCGATGCAGAGAGGCACTGGCCCTGCATCTTCATGACGCGAGCCGAAGCATTTCCCGCCTCGGATAGCCGCCAGGCGCGGACGCGTCGCTACCGGGGAGCATTTCAATGCGAATCGGTGCTAAAGCGATCTTCACTTTGCCGATTCACATTAAAGCATGCTTTAATAAGCAATCGTCAAATTAAAGAACGCCTTGAAACCCATGCGCACCACCGGCACCTACCTGACCACCACCACGCTCGGCGAATCTGTGCGCGCGTTCGTGCCGCATGCGTTACCGCCAAGCAAGCCGGCGCTTGCGGCCGAAGCGTTTGCCGCGCAGAACCGTGCCGCGGAACTGGCATTGGCGCGCCTCTCCGGCGTATCCGGCCTCGTCCCCTCGGTCGATTGGCTGCTCTACGGCGCCATCCGCAAGGAAGCCCTGCTCACCTCGCAGATCGAAGGCACGCAGGCCACGCTCACCGATCTGTTCGACGAAGAAGCCGGCTTCGCCATCGGCAACACCGACGACGTCGAGGAAGTCACCAACTACCTGCGCGCCTTTCGCCTCGTGCAGGACAACCTGCGCAACCCCGCCGGGCTGCCCGTGAGCATGCGGCTGCTGTGCGACGCCCACCGGCTGCTGCTTGAAGGCGTGCGCGGATCGGGCAAGCAGCCGGGCGAACTACGCCGCTCGCAGAACTGGATCGGCGGCACCCGCCCCGGCAACGCCGTCTTCGTGCCGCCACCGGCCAACAAGATCGGCAAGCTGCTCACCGACCTGGAACATTTCATCCACGGCCCGGCGGCCGCCAAGCTGCCGCCGCTGGTGCGCATCGCCCTCGCCCATGCGCAGTTCGAAACCATCCACCCCTTCCTCGATGGCAACGGACGTATCGGTCGCCTGCTCATCGCGGCGCTGATGGAGCACTGGCAACTGCTGCCCGAGCCGCTGCTCTACCTCAGCGCCTACCTCAAGCAGCATCAGGCCGAGTACTACCGGCGGCTTGGCGCCATCCGCAGCGATGGGGATTGGGAAGGCTGGATCGCCTTCTTCCTCGAAGGCGTGGCCGTGGCAGCAGGCGAGGCCGAGCGCAGCATTGTCGCCATTGCCAGCCAGGTGACGGCGGATCGGCGCCGCCTGCTCGCCTCGCCCAAGGCCACCCCGGCAAGCTACCGCCTGTTTGAACTGCTGCCGATGATGCCGCGCTTCAACATCGAGCGCGTGCGTTCAGCCCTCGACACCAGCTTCCCGACGGCGACGGCGGCGGTGAAGTTGCTGGAAAGCTTGGGGATCGTGGTTGAGCTGACGGGGCAGAAGAAGAATCGGTGTTTCAGCTATCAGGCCTATGTGGAGCTTCTGACTAGCTAGAGAAAGTTAAGCCACAGGCCCGTCCTGCCGTTGTGCCATCTACCGTTGCCCCAAACTGCAATGAATTACAATGTGCTATCAGCACTGTTCGAGCGTACGCGAGGCTGATCAAACGCCTTATACCCCGCCGGACCCGTCTTTCCAACACTACATAAACCCAAGAGGGGTAATGATGCCCCTGGATCAACCCGATCCCTGATCTAGGTAAACAACCAAGTAAACGCTGATGGCAAATCACTCGAACCCCGCACATGACTAGAGACCAACTCAAAAAACTGGAGCGCGACCTCTGGGCTGCCGCCGACAAGCTCCGCGCCAACTCCGACCTCAAGGCCAGCGAATACAGCACGCCCGTGCTCGGCCTGATCTTCCTCAAGTTCGCCGACAACAAGTACCGCCAGCACGAAGCCGCCATCGTGCAGGAATACGAAAAGCTCAAAGGCACGCGGCGCGAAAAGAGCCTGGAGGAAATCGCTATCGAGAAGTGCGGCTTCTTCCTTCAGGACTACGCCCGTTACGACTACCTGCTGCAGCTGCCCGAGAAGGAAAACATCGCGCAGGCCATCCGTCGCGCCATGGCCAGCATCGAAAAGAGCAAACCCGAACTGCTGGGCGTGCTGCCGCAGGAGGAATACGACCGCTTCACCCGCAGCGACAAGAACAAGGGTATCCCCAAGGACCTGCTCAAGCTCTTCTCGGACATCCCGGTAGACGCCGCCGGCGACGTGTTCGGCCAGATCTACGAATACTTCCTCGCCAACTTCGCGTTGAGCGAAGGCCAAGGCGGCGGCGAGTTTTTCACCCCGCGCTCCGTCGTCAAGCTGATGACCGAGATCATCGAACCCCATGGCGGCAAGGTCTATGACCCGGCCTGCGGCTCAGGCGGCATGTTCGTGCAGTCGGCCGAGTTCATCCACCAGCACCAGGCCGACAAGGCCGCCGATCTGGACGTGTACGTCTGCGGCACCGAGAAGACGCTGGAAACCGTCAAGCTGGCCAAGATGAACCTGGCCGTAAACAACCTGCGCGGCGAGATCAAGCAGGCAAACACTTATTACGAAGACCCCTTCAACGCCTTCGGCACCTTCGACTACGTGATGGCCAATCCGCCCTTCAACGTGGACGATGTCACGCTCGACGCGGTAGAGAAAGACAAGCGCTTCAACACCTACGGCGTGCCGCGCAACAAGACCAAGGCCAAGGGTAAGAAAGAAAAGGACGGTAAGGAAAAGGCCGTCGAGACAGTGCCCAACGGCAACTACCTGTGGATCAACCTATTCGCCACCTCACTGAAAGAAGGCGGCCGCGCGGCCCTGGTTATGGCCAACTCGGCCTCCGATGCCCGCCACTCCGAAGCCGATATTCGCCAGACCCTGATCGAGCAGAACCTGATCTACGGCATGCTCACCCTGCCGTCCAACCTGTTCTACACCGTCACCCTGCCGGCCACCCTGTGGTTCTTCGACAAGGGCAAGACCGACGAGCGGGTGCTGTTCATCGATGCCCGTAACATCTTCACCCAGGTGGACCGGGCGCACCGCGAGCTGACCGACGAGCAGATCCAAAACATCGCCATCATCCCGCGCCTCCACAAGGGGCGTCGGCAGGAATTCGTGGATTTGGTGGATCGCTACCTGCGCCTAGGCATTGCCCAACTGCATGAGGCCGCCGAGCACCTACCCGGCCTGAACCACCGCCTGCTGGCCGTCCTCGCCGAAGAGGCTGACGAACAGACCACCCAGGCCGCCCGCGATGCCATTGCCCACCTGGAAGCCCAATGGGCGCAACTGGCGGACCTGGACAAGGCGCAGGCGCAGCACGAACGCAGCCGCGGCCAGAAGCACGGCATCGAAGACCGCAACGAGGCGCAGCACGCGCAGCGCGCCCGCTTCTCGCCCTTCTTCGACGGCCTGCATGCGGCGGTGAAGGCGCTCGACAAGACCCTCCGCGAGATGGACAAGCGCAAGGCCGCAGCCGCCAAGGCCGAGGGCAAGCGCGTTACCGCCAACCGCCAGACCAAGGCGGTAAAGGAAGCGGTGCAGGCGCTGCACGACGAAATGAAAGCCGCCGAACTCTTTTACCAGCACGTGAGCTGGCTACAGGAGCGCTTTCCCAAGGCCAGCTACGAAGACGTAACCGGCCTGTGCAAGCTCGCCAGCCGGGAGGAGATCAAGGAGCAGGATTGGTCGCTGAATCCGGGGCGCTATGTTGGGGTGGTGATCGAAGAGGATGGCAAGACGGAAGAGGAATTTCTGGAGGCGCTCTCAGCGAGTCAAACCAAACTGCTGGAGCTAACGGAAGACAGTCAAGCACTTTCGAAAGTGGTTGCAGCAAATTTGGAGGCCTTGTTGAAATGACTGCGGCCTGGCAGACGGTACGGATTAGTGACTTTGGCAAAGTCGTTACTGGTAAGACGCCATCTAGCGATCGACCCGAAGAGTTTGGCGATTCGTACCCCTTCATCACGCCAAGTGATATCGACAACACGTCCAAGCTTGCAAAGACGGAACGTTACTTATCAGAGGCTGGAGCAAATACTTTGCGCAACGCCTTGCTGCCTCCGAAGGCGGTTTGCGTCGTTTGCATAGGAGCTACGATTGGGAAGGTCGTCATGACTGACCAACCGTCGTTCACGAACCAGCAGATCAACAGCGTGATTGTTGACAGCCGTCGGTTTGATCCGGATTACATCTATTACCTCTGTAAGGGGATATCAGAGACCTTCCAGACCTTTGCTGGTGGCGCGGCGACGCCAATCATCAACAAGACGGTCTTTTCGGCAATCAAAGTGAAGATACCCGACTTGGCCGCCCAAAGTAAGGTTGCAGCCGTTCTGAGTTCAATTGATGATCTGATCGCCAACAACCAGCGCCGCATTGCCTTGCTGGAGTCCATGGCCGAAGAAATATACCGCGAGTGGTTTGTGCGAATGCGGTTTCCGGGGTGCGAGAGAGTAAAAACAGAAAAGGGTATTCCCGCGGGATGGTCGCCATCCAATCTCGGCTCTATAGCTAGCTTCGTCATGGGCCAAAGTCCAAGCTCCGAGTATTACAACGAGATCGGTGATGGCTTGCCTTTTCACCAAGGCGTCGGCACCTACGGAGATCGATATCCTACTCATGAGGTCTTCTGCTCCAGCGAAGGGCGACGAGCAAAGTCTGGGGATATTCTTTTTAGCGTGCGCGCGCCTGTTGGACGCCTGAACATCGCCGATACTGACCTGATCATTGGACGTGGTTTAGCCGCCATGCGACATAAACAGGACTTCAATAGCTTCCTGTTCTATTTGCTAAAAGTGACATTTGCCAACGAAGACATGATTGGAAACGGCTCCATCTTCAACTCCGTTGGTAAAGATGAGTTAAAGCGCCACCCGATCCTAAATCCTCCAACGCCACTCATACAAAGATTCCAGAACATCGTCGTGCCGATCGACTCTCAACTGGCAACACTGTATGCGTCGACTACCCAACTAATAGCGATGCGCGATACGCTCTTGCCCCGCCTTATTTCCGGCAAGCTCCGCGTCGATCAGCTCGATATACAATATCCTCCCAGCATGAACGCAGAGTCGATGCAGGTGACTTAAGGGCGGAACAGGGGAGCGGGTGGCGATAAATTTCATTTCGGAAGACGACATCGAGCAGGGGCTGATCCAGCGCTTGCAGCACCTGTGCGGCTTCGACGCGCTGAACTGCTATACCGCCCAGCCCGATGAGCTGAACGATGGCTCGGGCCGTAGCGACAAGCGCGAGGTGATCCTGGCCGACCGGCTGCGCGCCGCCGTCGAGCGCCTCAACCCTCAGGCTCCGGCCCATGCGGTGGACCAGGCCATGGGCCAGTTGCTGCAGCCGCGCACGGCGATGAGCCTGGTGGCCGCCAACCGCGAGATGGACGGCCTGATCCGCGATGGCGTGCCCGTCACCTACAAGCCCGAGAGTGGCCCGCAGGCAGGGCAGACGGTGACCGAGCGACTGAAGGTGATCGACTTCGACGAGCCTGACCCGAAAGCCGGCCGCAACGAGTACCTGGTCGTCAGCCAATTGTGGATTCGGGGCGAGTTCGGCTACCGCCGCCCCGACGTGCTGCTCTACGTGAACGGTCTGCCGCTGGTTTTCATCGAGCTGAAGAACAGCAACGTCAAGCTGCGTGCCGCCTTCGACGACAATCTCACCACCTACAAGGCCGAGATTCCGCAGCTCTTCGTGGCTAATGCGTTGTGTCTTCTCTCCAACGGCATCGAAACCAAGGTGGGCAGCCTGACCGCACGGTGGGAGCACTTCTTCGCCTGGCTGCGCGTGGAGAACGAGAAGGAAACCCTGGACCGCAAGGCCATCGCCGAACAAGGCCTGAGCGTGGAACGGGTGGTGCTGGGCCTGCTCGTGCCGGAACGCTTGCTCGATTACGTCGAGAACTTCTGCGTGTTCTATCGGGAAACGCAGAAGGTTATCGCGCAGAACCACCAGTTCATCGGGGTGAACAACGCTTTCGCGCAGTTTGTCCGCCGCCGCGAGCTGGGCGGCAAGCTGGGGGTGTTCTGGCACACCCAAGGCTCCGGAAAGAGCTTCTCGATGGTGTTCTACACCCGCAAGATCTTCCGCAAGCTCGCCGGCAATTTCAGCTTCCTGGTGGTGACCGACCGCGACGATCTGGACGGCCAGATCTACCGCAACTTCCTGCACACCGGCGTGGTCGGCCCGAAGGACGACGTGCGACCGCGAGACAGCGCCCAGCTGCGCGAGATGCTGGGCAAGAACAAGCGCGTGGTATTCACGCTGATCCAGAAGTTCCGCTACGACAAGGGTAAGGACTACCCGTTGCTATCGGATCGCGACGACATCGTGGTCATTGTCGACGAAGCCCACCGCACGCAATACGCGAGTCTGGCCGAGAACATGCGGGCGGGTCTGCCGAATGCCGCCTATCTGGCCTTCACCGGCACACCCCTGCTGGGCCAGGAGCGCAAGACCAACGCCTGGTTCGGCGATTACGTTTCGGAATACAACTTCCAGCAGAGCGTGGAGGACGGGGCCACGGTGCCTCTGTTCTACGAAAAGCGCGTACCGGAAGTACTGATCCAGAACGACGACCTCAGCGAGGAGTTCTCCGAGATCGTCGAGGACGAAAACCTTGACGAGGCCGCGCAGCAGAAGCTGGAAAAGCGCTTCGGTCAGGAATTGGAGGTTATCAAACGCGATGACCGGCTGGAGACGATCGCCCGCGACATCGTTTATCACTTCCCCCGCCGGGGCTATCTTGGCAAAGGTATCGTCATCTCGATCGACAAGTTCACGGCTGTGACCATGTACGACAAGGTGCAGGCGCTGTGGAAGGACGAGATCAAGAAGCTCACCGGCATCATCAACGGCACGAAGAACGACATCGAGCGCCTGCGCCTGAAGCAAATCCGTGACTGGATGCGCAGTGTGGAGATGGCCGTGGTGGTCAGCGAAGAGGCGGGCGAGGAAGAGAAATTCGAGAAGCGGGGCCTCAACATCAAACCGCATCGCGAGCGGATGAACCGACTCGACAAGCATGGCCACGATATCGAATTCAACTTCAAGGACCCGGAGCATCCGCTGCAGCTGGTCTTCGTCTGCGCCATGTGGCTGACGGGCTTCGATGCGCCTACGGTGAGCACCTTGTATCTGGACAAGCCCATGCAGGGCCACACGCTGATGCAGACCATTGCCCGCGCCAACCGCGTGACCGGCCATGAGATCAACGGGGTGGCCAAGCACAACGGCGAGATCGTGGACTACTACAACGTTTTCCGCCGCATGAAGCGGGCGTTGAAGGACTATGCCGCCGGGCCGGGCGACGACGAGGACGATATGCCCGTCCGCAACAAGCAGGAGTTGTTCGCCCTGCTCGACGAGGCCATTGCCCAGGGGCTGGCGTTTTGCGATACGCAGGAGGTCAATCTGCGCGGCGTGCTGGACCGCGGCGATGTATTCGAAAAGCTGGGCCAGTTCAACGCGTTTGCCGACGCCATGCTGGCGACGGACGAGCTGCGCAAGTCCTTCAACGTCTATGAAAACACCATCAGCTCGCTCTACGAGGCCTGCAAGCCGGAAGTGTTCGGGCAGGGCAAGGGAAGAATGGTTTCCGCCTTCCAGTATCTGCGCGGAATCATGGATAGCATCGTCGAGCAGACGGATGTCGATAGCGCTGCGCTACGACTCGCTGCGCTGCTCGACGAGAGCGTGGTGGTGGATAACGCCGAGGCCTTCAAGGCCAAGCAGTTCCAAGCTGAATATCAGATCGTCCAGCGTGGCAAGGCGTGGGATCTGAGCAAGGTCGATGTAGAAAAGCTGCGAGAGGAATTCAAGCAGGCGCCGTTCAAACACATCGCTATCGCCGACCTGCGGGCTTTCCTGCAAAAGAAGCTGGCCGAGATGCTGGGGCAGAATGCGACGCGCGTCGACTTCGTACAGCGCCTGCAGCGTGTGATCGACGCATACAACTCCGGGGCTACGGCAACCGAGAACTACTACGAGGAACTGTCGGCGTTCGCCGAGGCGCTCAAGGAAGAAGCAGAGCGCCACATTCGCGAAGGTCTGAGCGAGGACGAGCTGGAGCTGTTCGACCTGCTGAAGAAGGACGCAATGACGCAGGAGGAAACGCAGCGCGTCAAACTATCGGCTAAGCGTTTGCTGAAGCGACTGGTCGAGGAGCATCCGAAACTGCTCGTGCAGGACTGGTTCAAGGATCGGCAGTCGATGCAGCAGGTACGCTCGGAAATCGAACGAGTGCTCGACGAGGCACTGCCGGAAAGCTACGACCGCGCGACGTTCAAGCAGAAATGTGACAACGTTTTCGATCTGGCGGTTGATTACGCAAACCACCATCGCCGCTGGGCTGCGTAACGGATTGCTTCCAAGTCGACACATCTGACCTGCTGACGAAAAGACTATTCATGAACCCCAAAAGCAAAACGGCCAACCCGAAGGTTGGCCGTTTCTTTTGTTACTGGTCGGGGCGGCGGGATTCGAACTCGCGACCCCTTGCACCCCATGCAAGTGCGCTACCAGGCTGCGCTACGCCCCGACACGAGGCGCGGAGTATAGCACAACCCTTGGTCAGAATGCGGCGGTCCAGGTCGCGCCGGCGGCGAAGTCGTTATTGCCGGAGATGTTGAATACGTCCTTGCGCGCGCCCAGCTGGAACGAGAGCGACTGCACCTTGTTGATCGGGGTGCTGTAGTTCATCTTGAAATCCAGTTCGCGGCCGCTGGGCACGAGGCTCACCATTTCCACGCCGTAACGCGCGACGCCCGTGTCGGCATCGATCGACGGCGTGACGACGCCCACCTGCCCAGAGGCCACGCGCAGCGGCTGCTTGAGGGAGACGGCGAGGCGATCTTCGGCATTGACCAGCTGGCGCGCCATGTAGGTGACACCGTAGGAACGCGAGCGCAGCGTCGTGGTGCCGGCGAGCAGACCGGTGCCTTCGGCCGCTTTGGTGACGGCTTCGCCGGCTTCGAACAGCAACGAGTTGTGGTCGTCGAAGGCGTAGGCGAGCGAGACACCGAACTGCCCGGTGCGGTTGCCTCCAAGGCCCATGGCGGAATTGCTGGAATAGCTGCTGCCGAGGAGGCCGCTGGTTTCGTCGAGCATGCTGAAGGAGACACCGGCGGTGAGGTCATCGCGCAGCTTGCTGGAGAAGCCCATGGTGTAGTTGGCGGTGGGCGAGTTGCCGGAAGCGGCGCCGAAGGCCGGGTTGCCGGCGTAGAAGCCGATCGGTGTCTGCGCAAAGCTGATGGCCATGCGCGAATCCTGCCCCACCTTGGCGCCGTAGGCCATGTGGTAGCCGCCCATGGCGAGGTCGCTCAGGTTGGAGATGCCCATCTCGGCGGCCATGTGCG
>NZ_JAVMKF010000002.1:0-8190 GCF_031732815.1 Accumulibacter sp.
CCTCGGCCTAAGGAGACCTTCATCGATCGTCCATCTGTGTCAGCATTGCGCTGAGTACTTGCCGTTCACCATTTGACCTTCCCGAAAGTTTGGGAAATCTGTTGCAATACCGATTGCTAACGTCGCTGAAGCATTTCTGCGCGCCGTGTCATGACTTCGGCAGGCCACTGGCTCTCGATCCAGGCCAGAACATTCTCAATTTGGCGATCCGTGAGCTTTCCGGCAAACGCCGGCATGTCCGAGGGATAGCCTTGCGGCGCGTTGGGCGGCACCATGCCGAACTTGATGATCGAGATGAGCTGCTCTTTCGGGTGGTGCCAGGTGTGGCCGGATTCATCATGTGGCGGCGCCGGTAATTTCCCATCCGGGCGGCGGGTCCGCCAGTCAGGTTGCCCCTCTCGCTTTGCACCATGGCAACTCGCGCACTCGGCTCGGTAAACGCTTTCGCCTTCCATCAACGCGTAGGGATCCCCCCGTTGCTTTTCTCCGCAGCCGAATGTGGTCAGTGACAGGAGTGCGACAGAAGACGCCGCTGCGACAACACTGAGGCGACGAGTCATTTTGCTTGGCGTTTCTTCGCTGCGGCCTCGGCGGCGGCAGCCTGCTTGGCCTTGGTCTCCTGGACGAGCCTAACGGCACCAACGATGTTGACTGCCGCGACGAGCAGGGCCGGCAGCAGCGGGAGTGGCTGCCCTGTCATCCATCCCCAGAAGAGAAGGCCAAAAAGGGCAAGCCCTCCGACCAGAAGTGTCATTGATCCAAAGCTGAACATCCCGCTTTGCTCTCCTGCCATGTTCGTACGCTCCTGTTGATTCGATGGCGTCGTTCTGACGCACACATTGAAAATGGGGTTGAAAGTATCGGGGGCGCGCCCTGGCGCCCCCGGTGTCTGCCAGCGTCAATCCTTGCCAACAGGGGGCGAGAGGATGTCAGCGAGCGGTATTTTCGCGTAGGCGTCGTCTTTCTTCTGAAGGTGTTCGATCAGTTCTGAAAGATTTATGTTCAATGTTTTTAGCACAACCTCCGGGAGTAGTGAAAGGGCTTCCGGAAGGATCCCTTCGGCGGGGCCGGGCAGGGCGGCCAGCGCCTTTTTTCCCAGTGGCCGCAGCTCTAGACCCACGCGCCGCATGTCGGCCTTGAGACGACTCTTTTTTAGATAGTTGAGCTCTACAAGTTTTTCCACGAGGAGGCTGGAGGTGGATTGGTGAATTCCCATGCGCTTGGCGAGTTCGCTTACGCCAATGCCAGGGTTGCGTTCAACCTCCTGCAGGACCCATGTGTGCGAGCCGGGCAGGCCGCAGCGTTCCTCGACATCCTTGAAATACTGGCGCATCGAACCGTAGATGATCCGAAACTGCTGGAGCACTTCGAGCGCTGTCGCGTTCTGATGGCTGGAATTCTGGCTCGGCATAACAACGGGTTTCCTACGCAATTAATCCATAGATGCCGCCCATGTACATTGCTAGGCAATGTATCATGGGCGATCGTTGGTGCGGCCCCGCTCCCGGGGAACAAGCTTCAATTTTGGCACGAAACGAACGGATTTCCAGAGAGCGCCCCCATTGGCCGTGTCTACACGTCTGATCTGGTGCGCGCCTTGATGCGGGTGGTGCGCAGATATGTGCAAAGTCTTTTTGTGACAGATATGGGGAAACGTCTGCTGAAGTACGTTCTTGGGGGGCGCCCCTATATCGTCGCTGGCGCAGCCGGCGCCAGGGGGGTCATTCGCCGCCGCATGAGCCGGGTGCGTTGGCGGACGCGAATTGTGCTCTGGGGCGCTGCGCTCGCGGCAGGACTGGCAGTAGTCGCTTTTGCGAAACTTGCTGATCTTGCGCTCGAAATTTTTCACGTCGCCTCTGAGAATCGCCCGTGGCTGCCGTTTTTGCTGACCCCCGTTGTTGGCATGGCGGCCGTTTGGCTGACGCGTCGCTATTTCGACGGCGCACAAGGCAGTGGTATCCCTCAAGTCATTGCGGCGGCGAGGTTGTCTGCGCGCGGGAATCCGGTGGGGCCACTGGTTTCTCTCCGAATCGCCGCGGGCAAGATTTTGCTCGGCACCTTTGCGCTGGTCGGCGGTTATTCGGTCGGGCGTGAGGGGCCTTCTGTCCAGGTGGCAGCCTCCATCATGCATGCAGCACAGCGTTGGCTTCCGCATCGCCGGGCGTTGCGGGCCCAGGACCTGTTGATTGCCGGTGGTGCGGCAGGTGTCGCGGCGGCGTTTAATACGCCTTTGGCGGGAATCGTGTTTGCGATCGAAGAATTGGGCCGTCGCCTTGAAACGCGTACGAGTGGGATCCTGCTCAGTACGATCATTCTGGCCGGACTGGTCTCGATTGCCTTGGTGGGCAATTACAACTATTTCGGGACCCTCTCGGTCGAGGCCGTGGATGCTGGAATCATTCTGCCAATCATTGTCAGTGGTGTCGTGTGCGGCGTACTGGGCGGCGTATTCAGCAAACTGCTGCTCTGGCCGATGCGCCATCCGGGCCAGTCGCTCTGGCAGTGGCGGGCACGCAATCCGATTCTGTTTGCCGGGGTATGTGGCCTGCTTGTGGCCGTGATCGGATTCGTGGGAGGCGGGTTTTCCTATGGTTCAGGCTATGTCGTAACGGCGCAGGTCGTAGCCGGTACGGCAGATACCCCATGGCATGCACCGGTGACGCGCTTTCTGGCGACGCTTGTCAGCTATTACTCCGGAATTCCCGGAGGAATCTTCGCTCCTTCGCTGGCGGTTGGCGCCGGCATCGGTTCGGATTTGGCCCATCTGCTTGGCGCCAGTAGCAACGTGCCGTTGATCGCTTTGTGCATGGCGGGGTTTCTGGCCGCAGTGACGCAGTCCCCGATTACGGCGGCCATCATCGTCATGGAAATGGTCGATGGCCATGAAATGGTGATCAGCCTGATGGCGATTTCCCTGATTGCGAAAGCGGTCAGTGCGCGCATCTCGCCGGAGCTCTACCAACAGCTAGCACTTGCCTGGTTGCGGCAGGATTCTCCGCGGAGAAGTGGTTGATTTACGCGTGGGCGATGCCGAAGATAAGGTAATAAAGTGCCGCGCCGATGGCCGCCGAAACCGGCACGGTCACGAGCCATGCCGCCGCGATCCGGAGGAGTGTCGAGCGCTTGACCAGCTCATGCCGATAGACCTTGCGAATCTGCTTGCGTTCGGCCTTTGAGAGCTGGGCATTCTCTGTATGGGCTTTAAGCCTCACCAGCATGGCGTTCTTTTCTGCAATGCCCGCCGCCTCGAAGCGATCCAGAAAATCCTCGACGACCGCCTTGTCTTCTCCTGCATGATGGAGTTTGATTTCCTCGATCATCTGCGAGTAGCTGGATTTGAGGAATTCACGCAGGAAACCGACGCCGAACACGCCGCCGACGGCGATATGCGTGGAACTGACGGGAAGGCCGAGCTGTGACGCCACGATGACCGTGACGGCGGCAGACATCGCAATGCAGAAGGCGCGCATCTGGTCGAGTTCCGTAATCTCGCTGCCGACCGTACGGATCAGTTTTGGGCCATAGAGCAGCAATCCGATGGCAATGCCGCTGGCACCCACGAGCATGACCCAGAGCGGAATGCTGGCCTTCGCGCTGACGGCGCCTGTATTGACGGCTGCCGAGATCGCGGCAAGCGGGCCGACAGCATTGGCGACATCATTGGCGCCGTGGGCGAAGCTGAGGAGGGCCGCCGAACAGATCAACGGGATCGTGAATAGTGTGTTGATACTGTCCTTCGTGTTTTCGAGCGACGTTACGCGGAGGGCCATCCGTTTTCGCATCAGAAGGTGCACGGCACTGCCGGCAACTATGCCGATAACGACGGCGGTGACCAGGCTGACCTTCCAGATTTTTCCCAGCCCCTTGAGGACCAGGTAGGTCGAGAACGCGAATGCCATCAGGCTGATTAGGAGCGGAACCACGCGGCGGGCAGCATCGACCATGTCGTCCTGATAGGTGATCGAGCGCTTGATCCAGTAGAGAAACCCTGCAGCGATGACGCCGCCGAGGACGGGGGAGATGACCCAGCTGGCGGCAATGCCGCTCAGCGTGGCCCAGTTCGCGGCCTGCATGCCGCCAGCGGTAATGCCTGCGCCAAGCACGGCGCCGATGATGGAATGCGTGGTTGATACGGGTGCTCCGAAGGCCGTTGCCACGTTGAGCCACAATGCGCCGGCGAGCAGGGCGGCCGTCATGAGCCAGATGAATCGCTCCGTGTCGCCGACGATTGCAGGATTGATGATTCCCTTCTGGATGGTGTTGACGACATCGCCACCGGCAATCAATGCGCCCGCCATTTCGAATACGGCGGCCAGCACAACCGCACCGGCCATCGAGATGGCGCGTGATCCAACGGCCGGGCCGACATTGTTCGCGACGTCATTGGCCCCGATATTCATTGCCATATAGCCACCGATCATCGCAGCGACGACGATCATGACCCCGTGTTCTCCGGAGACGTTCTGTGTCAGTCCGGTATAGAGCATGATTGCTACAACGAATAGCAGCCCGATGCCGAGGCGCAGGGTTTCGCGTCGACCGCGCTTTGTTGCCTTTTCAATATCGTCGATGTCAGTGAGTTGCATGTGGAACGCTTTCCGCGGCAGTTACGGGGATTTGCGTGTGGAGGACTTGGCAATTGCTTGCCAGAGCTGTTCCAGCGTCGCGAAGAGCAATGGGCTCGCCGGCGATGCGTGTGTGGCAAACAGTGCGACGACGGTTCGTCGGTCGAAATCGACCAGCAGGCTGGTGCCGTAAGGGCCGAGCAGCGCGATCCGGCTGCTCTTGCCACCCAAGCGCACAAAGCCATAACGAAGCTCGCTGCCACCGGGGAATCCCGATAGCGCAGGATCCGTTCGGTGCGTCGCTGTTGCGCTGAGTGCGGCCATCAGCCACTCGGGGATGGCTCCGCGCTTGTTGGCCAATCGATTGTCGAGCAGGAACTGGCCAACAAGGGCCAGGTCCCTTGGTGCTAGTGCGAGGCCTGCTGCCAGTTCGTTGCCCGAGCCATCGGTCAGCCAGAGTGCGGGATGCTCTGCGCGCATGGGGGCCAGCAGGTTGTCGCACAAGAGACTGGATAGGGAGTCCTTCTGACTTTCGGCGACGACCCATGCCAACAAGTCATCTTCCGGTCGGCCCAGCGGTGGTGGCGGCGATTCGCTGGCCGTCGCCGCCTCCCAAAGCTCCGGCGAAGCCAGCCACTTGTGCAGGTTGCCTGCAGCTGTCCCGCGCCAGCCGGAAATATCCCGCCACTGCGCGAGCTGCGCGTCGTTAAAAGCAAAATGGGCCTCGCCGTCGAGCAGGCGACGAACGGACAGCTTGCGCAAGGATGGTGTCTCGGTACCTCCCGGCAGCGCACGGCCGACCGCCTTGTCGATGGCAAGATGGCCTTGCGAGATTGCGACTGCAGCCAGCAATGAGAGTATTGGCCGCCCCCCGGAAAGCAGCATGCGGGGCTGGCCGGGATCCGTTCCATCCCGGAAATATTCGGCGATGATCTTGCCATTACGCATGGCAACCATGGCATCGGCATCGATCCGGTGCGAAAGGATGAAGTGGAGGCTGCGCCGCTGCTCATCGGTTGGATCGAGCGTCTCGACCTTGGCAAGATCGATCAAAGCAGGCTTCGCACCCCGGTTGCCGGAGACAGCGGGCGGCGTGATCCGAATGCTCGGCATGAACGTTGGTGCGTGGATCTGCGCCGCGCGCAGATAGCCGGGGGAGAGCCAGTTATCCTGCTCGATCCATCGGCCCAATTTCTTCTCCTGACCAGGCGTAAGCTTTTCGATCTGGCAGCGTTCCGTGGTGCTGCCTTGCGCGAAGGGCGCAGCGGCAATTGTCGCTGCCATCAAGAGTCGTCGGATCATGCCGTGCCTCCTGGGAACATCAGTAGCTCTGAAGCAGTACGGACCGCATCATGAAGGTTGCCGGTTGCAGCCAGTTGGGTGCGCAGCCAGTCGGCATCGCTCGTCGCCGGATATAGACGTGCCAGCCAGCTTTCACAGCCGAGGGCCGTGGCGTCCTCCTGAAGGCGGTCCAGCAACTCCTCGATATGCTCGCGCAACGGCCGTTGACGCCGCGCCGCGGGTTCCGAACGCTGCCCGTCGATGCCGAACCGGCACGCCTGAAACTTGTTGTAGCGGGCGACATGGCGAAGACCTTCGGCATCGAAGGTCGGGCGCTCCCGCAACAGGTAGCGGCAGAGTGACTGCGCCAATGCGGCGAGCGCCGTGGCTCGCTCGATCGAGAGCGGCGTGTCGCAAACACGGATCTCGACCGTGCCATATTCGGGCTTGGGCCGAATGTCCCAGTAGAGGTCCTTGATGCTATGCGCGATGCCGCAGTCCTGGAGCAGTCTGAAATGGGAGATGAAGGCCGCCCAGTTGTCCAGCGGTGGACATTGCCCGCTCAGGGGGAATGCGGAAACAGCGTTGAGACGGGCTGACTGGAAGAGCGTGTCTTCTCCGTCAATGAAAGGCGACGACGCGGAGAGCGCAATGAACGCCGGCACGTACTCGCCGAGGGCCTGTGTCAGCCAGATGGCGTCGTCGGCATTGGAAACGCCGACGTGAATGTGTTGGCCGAAAACGGTGAACTGCTTTGCAAGATAGCCGTAGCGCTGATAGATCGCGTCGAATCGCTCACCTGGGCAAAGTCGTCTTTCCGGCCAATGGTGGAACGCGTGCGTACCACCGCCAGCAAGCGCGATATTGTTGTGTTTGCAGTGGGCGACGAGCGTTTCCCGCAGGCCTTCGAGATCCGAGGCAATCCCCGTGACGGTCTGCTGCGGCAGGGTACTGACCTCGATCATGCTTTCGGTGATTTCCAGCTTGATTTCACCAAAGCGTTCGTCGTAGCGCAGCGTCTGCATCAGGTCAGTCGCGCCCCGGGTCAGGTCATAGTCACGACGGGAAAGCAGTTGAAGCTCCAGCTCGACGCCCAGCGTGAGTGGTTGGCTCTTCGTGAATTCACCGATTGCTGCAGCCGTCATGCGATGCCTCCCTTGCGACCGCCGATGTCATGCGCTTCTCCCGACCGTGCCAGCGCCAGGCGGCAAAGTACTGGCCCGGAGATCTCCATGATTGCTGCCGCAAACAACGGCAGCAGCAACGAAGTGCGACCCACCTCGGGATAGAGGCTTGAAATCTCATAGGCCATGAAAACTGCAGTGGCTGACAGGGGCTGGATACCGACGCCAATCCAGAAGCGCTTTGCTACAGGAAGGTCTGTCGCAGTGAAATGAACGGCCGCCAGCTTGGCCCCTGCGCGCACAATCAGGAGCCCGATGGCCTGCAGGGCCGTCATCCAGGAGAATTCCCACCAGGGCAGCGAGGCGCCGACAATGACGAAGAGGATGATTGCCAGCAGCCAGTGCGCCTCAGGCAGAGCCGTATAGGCCAGCGTCTGGCGCCGGTCGTTCAGCGCCAGCAAGGCACCCATGATGAACAGCGTAAGAAAGACCGGAACGGCCATCATCCGTGCAATCCCAACCGCAAGCAGTGCCATCGCGACGAGCACAAAGACCTGTGCGAGAGAGCGCTTGGGGAGTCGTCCGGCGACCGCGAGCGCAAAGCGCGAAATGGTCCACGCAATGGCCGTTGCGCCGACCGCAACCCAGAGCGGGTGAATGACGGCATTGGCCCAGTCGTCGCTCAGTTCGGCGTGGACAATGCCCAGAACGAAGGTGAAGAGAACAAACGAAGCTGCCGTGGCGATGGCCGTGTGCAGGATGATGCGCTCCGTGACTTGCCCTTGTGCTGCAGATTCTTCCACCGTCAGGAGAACCACGGCAGGTGCCGATGCCATTGTGACCGCGGCCGTGGCGGCGGCCCAGCTGGCGCCGAGACCGACGATGCCCCAGGCAAAAAGCAGAACGGCAACGAACGAGAGGGCGACATCTGCGGCCGTGGCGCGCAGCAGGCGATGATTGCCGATCAGCCATCTGAGATCCAGTCGCCGCCCGGCCTCCATCAGCAGAAGGCCAAGCGCTGCGTCGGCAATCGGACGGGCGTGCGCCAAGGATTCGGCGCTGATCCAGTTGAGCGCTGACGGGCCGAACACGATGCCTGCGAGGACGTAGCCCACCATCTTCGGCCAGCCGAGCCGCGCCCGCAGCCACTCGCCGGCGAGCAGGCCGACGACAAGCAACAGGCTGAAGAGTGCCAAGGTGTCGATCTGATCGGGGAATGG
>NZ_JAVMKF010000002.1:8290-10728 GCF_031732815.1 Accumulibacter sp.
CTTGATGGCCTGGTGGTGAATGGACACCGTCCCGCCGCGGCGCTGTTCGGGATAGAGCCGTGCCATTGAGGAGTTTTCGTCCCATTCAACGTCATGGATGTGGCGATCGTAGTCGTCGTGCAGGTGAATCGAAGCGCCAGGAATCTGGGTCGAGATGTCCTGCCAGAGGGTGCCGCCCAGTGCGACATTGATCAGCTGTGCGCCCCGGCAGATGCCCAGTACCGGCCTGCCGCGTTCCATGAATTCATGCAGCAGTTCCATCTCATAGGCATCCCGGTGGCGGTCGCCCGCCCAGTCCGCTTGCAGCGGACTTTCTCCATAGCACTGAGGGCTGACGTCCGCGCCACCCTGGAGAATCAGCCCGTCGAGTAGGTCGGCGTAATCCGACAGCCGGAAGCTGCTCCGGTTGACGACGCCATCGCTGCACACCGCCGGAATCATCAGGACCATCGTCTGCCGCGACATGACCCAATGGGCGACCGACTGTTCAAGGTATTGCAGAGACTTGGACTGCAGGCCTGTTGCGCCCTCGGGGGGGTGATAGATGCGTGCCGAAAGACCGATGCGGAGCGGGCGTCTGCTCATGGAATTCTGCCGAAGCCAAAAGCCAATAATAACATTGACCGTCAATGTAAAAATTGATCGGAATCGATTGCTGATAGCCTAACGACTGGGTAATCTCCACGGCTTTGACAAAAAAGCAGTTTGTAATGCAAACAAACAGATCTTCGGCTAATGGCCATGACTCGTGGCGCGCCGTTCGACAGTTCGGCGGATGTTCCCTGCTTGCCGTATTCCTGCTGGGGTGTGCCACTCCGCAGCCTCAGACGCCGGATTCGGCCCAGAAGGAAGGGGCGGCTCGCAGTGCTGCCGCTACTGTTGAGCCGGCACCCCCATTGCCGTCCGTCGACAGCGAGAAGGATCCTCCGGCGATTGCCGAAGGAAGGAGTGTGTTCTTCGCGCGAGGTTCTGCCGAAATCGAGCCAGAGGCAATCAAGGTGCTGGAACTCCACGCGGCCAGGCTGCGAGCCAATCCCCGGCTGGTCGTGACGCTGATCGGGCATTCCGATCATCTTGGCAGCCGTTCCTACAATCTCGCGATTGCGGAGCAGCGTGTTGCGGCGGTAGCCAAGGTTCTGCGCAGCATGGATGTCCAACGGAACCAGATCAGAAGGTTCAGCTTGGGCAATGAAAAGCCGGGCGTCTCATGTCAGAACGAAACCTGTCGACGCAAGTGGCGCCGGGTGGATCTGTCCTATCCCAAGCCAAATACTGTGCGTCGGGTCGGGCGAGAGGAATAAAAAAATGGGTTGCGGAGAGGAGGCTCCACAACCCAAACACTCGATGTTGCTACTGTCCTCTCAACGAGAGGGCTCTCACAGAAGCAAGCGCAGGTTATCAATTTGTCAGTAAGGATCATGTTAACAAACAGGGCTCGGATCACGAAAGTCACTTCGTGGTTTGCGCAACGTTAACGAAAAGTAAGCGCCGAGAAACTCGTCAGTTGATCGTAAGTTTCAGAACCAAGACTCCGTAGCGGGCTTGGTCCGTAGTGGACCGCAGCTTGAGTTTTCAACACAAAAGGAGGAGTCATCATGTCATTAAGCGGCCAAGGCGCAGCCTACTGGTCAGCAACCCTCAAATTGCTGGGCGGTATCCTGGCGGTATGGTTCATCTGTTCATTCGGCGCGGGCATCCTGTTCGCGGACGCACTGAACAGCATCAAGCTTGGCGGATATCCGCTCGGTTTCTGGTTTGCGCAACAGGGTTCGATCTACATCTTCATCGCGTTGATCTTCTTCTACGCGAAGGCGATGGGCGACCTCGACCGCAAATTCGACGTTCACGAAGACTAAGGAGCCGACTGAATGGATCTGCAAACTACAACCTATCTGGTGGTCGGCGCGTCGTTCGCGCTGTACATCGGCATCGCCATCTGGGCGCGTGCCGGTTCCACCAGTGAGTTCTACGCAGCCGGTGGCCAGGTGCACCCGATCATGAACGGCATGGCAACGGCCGCCGACTGGATGTCGGCAGCCTCGTTCATCTCGATGGCCGGCCTCATCTCCAACATGGGCTATGGCGGTGGTCTCTTCCTGATGGGCTGGACCGGTGGCTATGTGCTGCTCGCCATGCTGCTGGCCCCGTACCTGCGCAAGTTCGGCAAGTTCACGGTGCCGCAGTTCATCGGTGACCGCTTCTACTCGAAGTCGGCTTCCACCGTGGCCGTGGTCTGCCTGCTGACCGCATCGCTGACCTACATCATCGGTCAGATGACGGGCGTCGGCGTCGCGTTCTCGCGCTTCCTGAACGTGTCGTCCGATACCGGCATCTACATCGGTCAGGCGATCGTGTTCCTGTACGCGGTGTTCGGCGGCATGAAGGGCATCACCTACACCCAGGTTGCCCAGTACATCGTGCTGATCTGCGCCTACATC
>NZ_JAVMKF010000003.1:0-57626 GCF_031732815.1 Accumulibacter sp.
CTTGCCGGCGCAGCCGAGGTCACCGGCTTGGCCGGCGCCGCCGCACCTGGTGCAGAGGCTGCCGCCGGCGCGCTGGCCGCAGTCGGCGTACTGGCGGCGGCGGCCGGAGCTGCCGCCTTCGCCGCCGGAGCGGCCGTCGCCGCGCTTGCCTTACCGGTGGTTGCGCCACTCAAGGTCACGTCGGACCTCATCTTGCCGAGCACGGCCGGACCGATGCCGGGAACCTTGAGCAGATCATCCACCGTCTTGAACTCGCCGTTCTTTGTCCGGAAGTCGATGATCGCCTTGGCTTTCGCCGGGCCGATACCGGTCAACATCTGCAGTTCCTTCTCGTTGGCGGTATTCACGTTGACGCCGGCAAGAGCGTTCAACGTCACCATCAGCAGGGCAAGCAACAGGGTAATGATCTTGGGCATGGAACTCCTCCAGTTGGGATGGGTTGGGCGAATCACCGGGCCGGGCGCGGTCGCCCGTGTCTTGCAAATACCATGAACGGCCACCGGTCGGCTGGCGTTGACCAGCGGCCAGAAATAGCCGAAGAGTATGACCGATCCGCCGCCCCGGTCATCGGCGCACCGGCTTGCGGTAGCCGAGCGCCTGCGAAATCGCACCGGCAGTTGCCTTTACCGGTTTGACCCACTCCGGATTGTGGCGATCGGCCGGAGCCGAAACTGACAGACCAGCGACGACCTGTCCCTCGTCGTTGCGGATCGGTGCGGCAATGCAGCGCAAACCAATCTCCGCCTCCTCGTTGTCGTCGGCATAGTCGTGCCGGCGGATCTTGTCGAGTTCTCTTTCCAGCGCGTCGAGCCGCGTCAGCGAGTGCTGCGTCTTGCCGGGAAGGCCGGTGCGTCGGGCGTAGGCGCGGACTTCGCTCAGACCGTCGGCCGCGAGAAAGAGTTTTCCAACCGAGGTGAGATGCAGCGGCGCACGCCCACCAACCAGGTAGACGACGCGCAGCAGCGAGCGATCGCTGGACGTGCGCTCGACGTAAATGATCTCGTCTTCCAGCCGGATTCCGAGATTGACCGCCTCGCCGATCAACTCGTGCAACTGCTGCATGTGCGGCAGGGCAATCTGCCGGATGCTGATCCGCGACTTGACGATGTTGCCCAGTTCGAGCAGCCGGATGCCCAGCGCGTACGTTCCCGCCTCGTGCCGTTCGACGAGTGCGGACCCGGTCATCGCAGCGAGAATCCGGTGTGCGGTCGACGGATGCAGACCAGTGCTTTGCGCCAAGACCTTGAGGCTGACCGGATCGGACGCATGGGCCAGGGTATCGAGGAGCGACATCATGCGCTCAATGACCTGAATGGAGCCCTGTTCTGCCTGCTGTTCCGCCATCGCTGTCGCTTCGAACCTTCCGTTTTGCCGTGCGGGAGACTAACATTGCACGCTCACAGTGCACGTTCTGCCTACCGCCGAGCCTCCCCGCGTCATACGGCAGTATCTTACCATCATGCGCCTTGCCCTGCGCCTTGTCTGTCGGCAGACGACCATCGGCCCGCCTTTGCCGTGCGACGCCGGTCGGCAAGCCGGTCGACGAACAGTTCCGGAGATTGATCGATGACGCACGCCAGCCGCGAGATCCAGGCAATCCCCTTGTGGATCAACGGACACGCTTTTCTGACCATGGCCCCGGCCTTTTGCGAAGTGCGCGAAGTGCACAGCGGTCAAACCCGGCGGCGTACGCCACTGTGCGGCGCGCGCGAGGCGCTGGCGGCGGCCACAGCGGCCCGCGCCGCGCTTGACGACTGGTCAGCCAGCAGCCCGCAGCGACGGGCAGCGCTGCTCGCAGCGCTAGGTGAAGCACTCGCCGACCTTGCCGAGCATTTTGCCGGTTTGATCAGCGAGGAAAGCGGGAAGGATTCGGGCGCTGCGCTGGCCGAGGTCGAGGCCGCGCTGGCGCTCCTGCGCGTCGCCGGACAGGGCTCGCCCGGCACGCCTCGAGCGCTCGTCGCTGCCGTCGTCAGTGACCAGAGCGCACCGCTCCTTGGCCCCCTGCGCCTGGCGGTTCCACTGCTGCTTGGGGGCGCGACGCTGATCGTCAAGCCGAGTCCGCAGGCTCCTTCCGCCGCTTTTGCGCTGGCCGAGCTTACCGCCTGCAGCGACTTCCCGGCCGGCGTCTACAACATCTTGCACGGCGATCTGAAGGTCGTCGAGGCGCTCTGCTCGCTGGCCACCGTCGACGGGTTGGCATGCGCCGGCGACAGCGCGCTGTCCGGCGAGGTACAGGCGATCGCCGCGCGACACAGCAAGCCGATCGTCGGCTGAACGCGTGTCGCTCGCGACGCCTGGCTGGCGCGCCTGGCTTCTTTGCCTGGCGGTGCTCATCCTGCCCGGCCGCTGCCCGGCGACAACCGTCGCCGCGGCAGCCGACCTGCAGTTCGCGCTCGCCGAAATCGTCGCCGACTACCGCCGCACAACGGGTCGTCAGGTATCGGTTGCCTACGGTTCGTCCGGCCACTTCGCGCGACAGATCGCCCAAGGGGCGCCCTTCGAACTGTTCATTTCGGCCGACGAGGAGTATGTTCTGCGGCTCGCCGCGCAGGGAAGGCTGCGCGATACCGGTCGACTGTACGCAATTGGCCGCTTGGCGCTGCTCGTACCGCACGGCTCGCCACTGACGGCTGACGAACGACTGAGTGGCCTGGCCGCGGCGATCGCCGACGGACGCCTGCGGCGACTGGCAATCGCCAACCCCGAGCACGCCCCGTATGGCCGCGCCGCACGCGCCGCGCTCGAACACGCCGGTCTGTGGAGTGCGCTGCAGGGCAGACTCGTGCTCGGCGATAACGTCGCGCAGGCAGCCCAGTTCGCCCTCAGCGGATCGGCTGAGGGTGGTATCGTCGCCTGGTCGCTCAGTCGTTCGCCCGAGTTGGCGAGGCGCAGCAGCGCAGTTCTCATTCCCGCCGCCTGGCATCCCCCGATCCGCCAGCGTATGGCATTGACGCGCGGTGCAGATGAGGCGGCAGCACACTTTTTCGACTACCTGCAACAACCGGCCGCACGCGCAGTCCTCGCGCGCTACGGTTTCCTCCTGCCGGAAAACTGAGTCACCGACAGGCCAGGGCGCACGACCCCTACCAGCACCCGACGGGAAATTTAAATTGGATAGGCGACGAGTAAGAAGCATGCCGATGAACAACGCTGCTGATTGGCCGCGGCGTAGACCTGCAGCCAACAGCTGAGCGGGCGATGGACTGGCAAGCCCTGGCGCTTTCGCTGCAACTGGCGAGTGCCACCGCGCTCGTGCTGCTCCCGCTCGCCATCTGGCTGGCACGCTGGCTCGCCTGGTCAAGCGCACGCGGGCGCAGCGCGCTCGAGGCGCTGATCCTGCTGCCGCTCGTCCTGCCGCCAACGGTGCTGGGCTATTACCTGCTCCTCGGCTTTGGTGGCGAGTCGATGCTGGGTCAGCTTTATCACGCACTGAGCGGGCGAACGCTGGTCTTCAGCTTCGACGGACTGCTCGCCGCCTCGTTGATCTTCAATCTGCCGTTTGCCGTCCAGCCAATGCAGCGCGCCTTCGCTGCCATCCCGCGCGAAATTCGCGAGGCCGCCTGGGTCTCCGGGCTATCGCGCTGGCAGACCTTTCTGCGCATCGAACTCCCCCTTGCCTGGCCAGGTGTCGCCGCGGCACTCGCGCTCTGCTTCGCCCATACGCTGGGTGAATTCGGCGTCGTTCTGATGGTCGGCGGCAGCCTGCCGGGCGAGACCAAGACGATCGCCATTGCCATCTACGACCAGGCGCAGGCCTTCAACGATTCGGCTGCCGCCAGCATGTCTGCCTTCCTCCTCGGCCTGTCCTTTGTCGCCGTGCTACTCGTTTCCCGACTCGGTCGCAGGCGTGCCGGCCGATGGGACTGAGCGCGCACATCGAACAGTCGGCACCGATTCCGCTCGCCGCCGACATTGTTTGCAAAGGCGGCGAGTTGCTCGCGCTGGTCGGCCCCTCGGGTAGCGGCAAGTCGACCCTCCTGCGCTGCCTGGCTGGCTTGCACCGACCGACCAGTGGGCACGTTGTTTGCGGGGAGGAAACCTGGTTTGATCCCAGGCGGGGGATCGACCTGCCGCCGCAGCAAAGACGCGTCGGTTTTGTCTTCCAGCACTACGCCTTGTTTCCCCATTTGACGGCGCTCGCCAACGTCATGCTGGCGCTCGCCGACGTGCCGGCGAACGAGCGCGCGCGGCGCGCGCGTCATTGGCTGGCGCGCGCCAACCTCGAAGGTTTCGACCACCGTCGCCCTGACGAACTGTCGGGCGGGCAACAGCAGCGCGTCGCGCTGGCCCGTGCGCTGGCGCGCGAACCGCGCGTACTGCTGCTCGACGAACCGTTCTCGGCGGTCGACCGGGTGACCCGGCGTAAACTGCTCAACCAGTTGATCGACCTCCGGCGCTCGCTGGCCATCCCGATCGTTCTGGTCACGCACGACCTCGAAGAAGCAACGCTGCTCGCCGACCGGATGACCGTTCTGCACCGTGGCCGCACGCTGCAGACGGCAACACCGGAGGAAATGCTCGCACGGCCGGCAAGCGCGCTGGTCGCCCGCCTGACCGACCAGCCCAACCTGTTTGTCGGCAAGGTCGTATACCAGTCGCGCGCGACCGACACGACGGTCATCGATTGGCTGGGCCACAGCCTGAGCGCGACGTACCATGCCGATTTCACCCCCGGCGAAGCCGTCTGCTGGGTCATTCCGGAAGCAGGCGTCGTGCTCGTCCGCGAGCACCAGCTCGAACGCGAGAACACGCTCTACGCGCTGGTAAGCGAGCGACTCGCCTGGCGGGGACACGCAACGGTCACCGCGCGCGTCGGCAAGCAGCGCGAGGCGGCCCTCACCTTCGCCATCGGGGCATCGGTTGCCATGCGCCGGAGCATTGTCCCGGGCGCCGTCGTAGCGCTGCAATTGCAGAAGTCGGCCATCCGCCTGCTGCCCGCCGACGCTGCCGCCGGCGCCCCAGCCACCGTCGACCGGGTCGATTCCTGCTATCCTCGTTCCTTGCCTGGCGAGCCAACGGCGCCGCGGGCGCGCAGGAGTTCCGAATGAGCTTCCTTTCGCTGCTGACCGTCTTGCTGGTCGAATACCTGCGGCCTCTGCCGTACGGCCGCTTTGTGCAGACGCCCTTGGCGCGTCTGGCCGACTTCCTGGAAAGCCGGCTCAGCGCCGGCGAGCGGCGGCAAGGGATACTTGCCTGGTGCATCGGAGTCGGCGGACTGATCGCCGCCGGCGCGGCGATCAGCGCGCTGCTGAATAGCATGAGCCCCCTGCTTGCCTGGCTGTGGGACGTTTTCATTCTGTATCTGGCAATCGGCTTTCGCCGCTTCGGCGATCGCTGCAATGCGCTACTGCTCGCCTTGCGACGAGGCGAAACGGCGCGCGCAGCCGGACTTCTCGCTGCCTGGCGTGGCTGTGCAACGGGTAGCCAGCGACCGGCCGACCTTGCACGGCTGACGATAGAAGAAACGCTGGCCGCGTCGCACCGCCACCTTTTTGCCGTCCTGGTCTGGTTCCTCGTCCTGCCAGGACCGTGCGGCGCCATCCTTTACCGGACCAGCGCCTCCTTTGCCGAGGCCTGGAGCAAGCGGCAAGACACCGAATGTGACGACTTCGGAAGCTTCGCACGGCGAAGCTTTGCTATCATTGACTGGCTTCCTGCGCGATTTACGGCAGCCACCTTCGCCATCGTCGGCAATTTCGAGGATGCCGTCTATTGCTGGCGTTCGCAAACGGACCGCTTTCCGGACGATGGACTGGGCATCGTTCTGGCGAGCGGGGCCGGCGCGCTGGGGGTTCGTCTCGAAATGCCGGACAACGCAGCGCGCGCAATCAGCGAACGGGTTGTCCTCGGTACCGGCGAAGAAGCAGAGGTAGACTTCATCGAGAGCGCCGTCGGACTGGTCTGGCGGGCTCTCGTGCTGTGGGTGTTGTCGTTGTTGCTACTGGGGCTTGCCGGACTGGTAGGCGTTTGATCGATTCTATTACAGGAGTTTCTTCATGAGCAGAGAAGTCGTTGTACTTAGCGCGGCCCGTTCAGCCATAGGCACATTTAATGGTTCCCTGGCGAACATGGAGCCGCACGAACTGGCCGGCATCGTGATGAAGGAGTCGATCGCCCGTTCCGGTGTCGACGCACAGGAAATCACCTACGTTACGGTGGGCAACTGCATCCCGACCGACTCACGCTTTGCCTATGTCGCCCGCGTTGCTTCGATTCAGGCCGGCCTGTCGATGGATTCGGTAGCCATGGCAGTCAACCGTCTGTGCGCGTCCGGCCTGCAGGGTGTCGTCACCACCGCGCAGAACATCATGCTGGGCGACGCAGACTATGGCATCGGCGGCGGCGTCGAAGTGATGTCGCGCGGTTCGTACATGCTGCCGGCCATGCGCGCCGGTGCGCGCATGGGCGACGCCAAGGCGATCGACATGATGGTCGCGACGCTGAACGACCCCTTCGGCGTCGGCCATATGGGAGTAACCGCTGAAAACCTGGCGAAGAAGTGGAACATCAGCCGGGAAGAGCAGGACGAGTTGGCGGTCGAATCGCAGCGCCGCGCGGCAGCGGCGATTGCCGAAGGGCGCTTCAAGTCGCAGATTGTTCCCATCGTGCTCAAGACGCGCAAGGGCGATGTCATTTTCGACACCGACGAGCACGTCAAGGGCGGCACCACGGTCGAGACGCTGGCCAAAATGAAGCCGGCTTTCATCAAGGACGGCACGGTAACCGCCGGCAACGCTTCCGGAATCAACGACGGCGCAGCCTTCCTCGTCCTCGCCGCGGCCGATGTCGCGGCAGCCGCCGGACGCCAGCCGATTGCGCGCCTAGTCTCCTACGCCGTTGCCGGAGTACCGAATGACGTCATGGGCGAAGGCCCGATCCCGGCCACCAAGGCAGCGCTGAAGAAGGCCGGTCTGACACTCGACCAGATGGATGTCATCGAGTCCAACGAGGCGTTTGCCGCGCAGGCAATCGCAGTCACCAAAGGCCTGGGCCTCGACCCGGTGAAGACCAACCCGAACGGTGGCGCGATTGCGCTTGGTCACCCGGTCGGCTGCTCCGGCGCGTTCATCGCAACCAAGGCCATTTACGAGTTGCAACGGATCGCTGGCAAGTACGCGCTGGTCACCATGTGCATCGGCGGAGGCCAGGGCATTGCGGTGATCTTCGAACGCGCCTGAGCGTTTCACTGGGACGGACCCGACCGCAGCGCGGTCGGGTCTTTTTTTCCCTTGGCCGAACGCGCGACGGCAACCGCAGGCCGCTGCACGGTGTGCCGAAGGCCCTTGCCGCACGACTGGCAAGGCTCGCCACGGCCGGCGGCAAGCGCGAACTGGTGCTACACTTGCAGGCGATTGGAGGGAGGCAGCGATGATCGTCATAGAGCAGAAACCCAAGCGCGTCGAGCTTACCGTATATGCGGAATTCACCCTGGCCGACTACAAGGAGTTTGAATACGCGGTCAACGCCTCTGTCCCGTTGGTCGGCGAGGTTGACCTCCTGTTCGACCTGCGCGAGATGGCCGATTTCACGCTTGACGTCGCCTGGGAAGACATCGTCTTCGCGCGTGCTCATGCGAATGATTTCCGTCGCATCGCCGTGCTCACGCACAGTCAGTGGGTCGCTTGGAGCGCCTGGCTGTCGCAGATTTTCGTGCATGCCGACATCGAGATATTCGACGAAGAAAGCGAGGCGCGTGCCTGGCTCGACGACGAAGAAGCAGCGGCCTGATTTCCCGCTGAGGGCGATCGCCAGCCTGCACAGCGCGCGTAGCAGGCGGGATGGCGGCGCGTCAGAGGTGTCTCAGTTGAGCAGCAAGTCGGCCGCCGCGTCGGCGATTTCGTCGAGCGAGAGCCTGCCGTCTGGCCTGTACCACTGACTGCTCCAGTTGAGCAGACCGAACAGAAAAAGGCGTACCGGTGGCGCACTTCGCCGCAAGCGGCCGTGGGTCACCAATTCGTCAAGCGTTTGCTGCCAGACAAGCTGATAGCTGTCGGCGAGCAGGGCAACCTCGCGCCGCGCGGCCGGTTGCAAAGAACGGGCTTCGTTGAGCAGCATGGGCGCATGACATTGTCCTTCAAGCAGGTTGCCCAGATGCGTACGAATCATCACGCGCAGGCGTCGCTCGGGATCATCAATTCCTGCGATCGCCGCCTGCAGGCGGCGCTGACCGGTATCCAGCCCGGCCAGCATGGCCGCCTTGAGCAACTCGTGCTTGCTGCGAAAGTGATAGAACGGGCTGCCCGAGCGCATGCCGACGGCTTCGGCAATGTCACGCGTTGTCGTCGCCGCGAAACCTTTGTCGACGAAGAGGCGTGCTGCCGCGCGCAGCAGTTCGTCGCGCCGATTCGCATCGAGCGCCGAGCCTTGCCGCTTGCGCTCAGCCGTCATCGCCAGGCACAAGCATCACCCCGACTGCCGGGCAAGCAAGCGGCACGTAGTCGCAGTTGCCGTCCCGGCAGCGATCCGCCAGGCGAGCGACCAGCCGGTCAGAGCACTGCAGCAAGGCGCGTACCCTGATCGATCGCACGCTTGGCGTCCAGTTCCTGGGCGACATCGGCACCGCCGATCAAGGAAACGGGGACCTGTGCTGCGCGCAGGTCGGCCTCGAGTTCACGGCGCGCCTCCTGGCCCGCGCAGATAATCACATGGTCGACTGCCAGGCAATGCGCCTGACCGTCAAGTACGATGTGCAGGCCGGCATCGTCGATGCGCTCGTAGGTCACCCCGGAAAGCATCTGCACGCCGCGCTTCTTGAGCAGCGTCCGGCGAATCCAGCCGGTTGTTCGCGCCAGTCCGTCGCCCGGCTTGCCTGCCTTGCGCTGCAGGAGCCAGACCTGGCGTCGCGCAACTTCCGGCTGGGGCGTCGCCAGACCGCCGCGCGCGGAATACTCGGCGTCGATTCCCCATTCCTGCTGAAAGCGTGCAATCTCCTCGCGATCGTCGTCCACGTGGGTCAGGAACTCTGCCACATCGAAACCGATACCTCCCGCGCCAATGATCGCTACCCGTGCTCCGGCGACGCGATATCCCTCGATGAGGTCGGTATAGAAGATGACTTTCTCGTGCTCGATACCGGGCAGTTGCGGGCGACGCGGGGTGACCCCGGTCGCCAGTACGACATGGTCGAAACCGGCCGTGATAAGGTCGGCCGCCTGGCACCACTTGCCGAGTTCAATCGTCACCTCGGCCCGCGCCAACTGGACGGCAAAGTAACGCAGGGTTTCGCCAAACTCCTCCTTGCCTGGAATGCGCCGAGCCAGATTGAACTGCCCGCCGATTTCGCCGGCTGCCTCGAACAGGGCCACCTGATGACCGCGCTGTGCGGCGTGCAGCGCGCACGCCATGCCGGCCGGCCCGGCGCCGACGACGGCAATTCTTTTGACTGCCGTCGTTCGCCCGATAAGCAATTCGGTCTCCCGACAAGCACGCGGGTTCACCAGGCAGGTACTCGGCCGGCCAGCAAAGATTTCGTCGAGACACGCCTGGTTGCACGCGATACACGTGTTGATCTCGTCGGCGCGCCCGGCCGCCGCCTTGTTGACGAAGTCCGCGTCGGCGAGAAACGGGCGGGCCATCGAGACCATGTCGGCACAACCGTCGGCAATCACCTCTTCGGCAAGCTCGGGGGTATTGATCCGATTGGTCGTGATCAGGGGAACGCCCACCTGGCCCATCAGGCGTTTGGTGACCCAGGTGAACGCCGCCCGCGGAACCATCGTGGCGATCGTTGGAATCCGTGCCTCGTGCCACCCGATGCCGGTATTGATCAGCGTCACGCCAGCCGCTTCGATCGCTTTCGCCAGGCTGACGATCTCATCCCAGGTGCTGCCACCTTCGACCAGATCGAGCATCGACAGACGGAAGATGATGATGAAGTCGACACCGACCGCAGCGCGCACTCGGCGAACGCTTTCGACGGCAAAGCGGATGCGATTCTCGAAGCTGCCACCCCAGGCATCGTCGCGGAGATTCGTCTGCGGCGCGATGAACTGATTGATCAGATAACCTTCCGATCCCATCACCTCGACGCCGTCGTAGCCGGCGAGACGGGCCAGGCTGGCGCAACGCGCATAGTCGTCGAGCGTACGCTCGATGTCCTGTTCACTGAGTTCGCGCGGACGAACCGGCGAAATCGGCGCCTGGCTGGCCGATGGCGCAACCGCACCGCGATGGTAGGCATAGCGTCCGGTATGCAGAATCTGCAGGGCGATCTTGCCACCTGCCCGATGCACCGCCTCGGTCACCTGCCGGTGCTCCTCGGCCTGCGCTGCGTTCTCCAGCACCGCTGCACCCGGCATCACCACGCCATCCTGGTTGGGCGCAATGCCGCCGGTGACAATCAAGCCTACGCCACCACGCGCCCGTTCAGCGTAGAAGGCAGCCAGGCGGGCGAAGCCCTGCGGCGATTCCTCCAGGCCGGTATGCATCGAACCCATCAGAACGCGATTCTTCAGCGTGGTGAATCCGAGGTTGAGCGGGGCGAGCAGGTGCGGGTACGCTTTCGCGAACATTCTGACTTTCTCCTGGGACGGGTTGGTCTTTCGATGACAGGAAACGAATTCAAGCAAACGCTTGCTTGATTATCGCCGATCAACCAATGGCGAACAAGGGGGAGGACTGAATAAATTGAGTCCTCCAGCGCGCATGCCAGAGTCGAATTTGCGCTACCATCCGGCAGGCAGGTTGCGCGTGCCGGCTTGCTGCCCGGTCAGATGTACAGCCTGGGAAATTTACAATCACTTGACAAGGAGGGTTTCGATGCGACGCGAACTGGCAGTGGTTTCGACTCTTGCCGCTCTCGGTTTTGCCGGGACGGCCTGGGCGACGGAGTTCGGCACACCGGGCGAGGCTAAGGCCATGCTCGAAAAGGCTGTAGCCGCCGTGAAAGCCGACAAGGCAAAGGCGCTGGGAATGTTTGCCAAAGGCGAGGGCGGCTTCAAGGACCGCGACCTCTACCCCTATTGCGGAGGCCCGGACGGCAACTTCACCGCCCACCCGACGCTCCTCGGCAAGAGCCTGAAGGACCTGAAGGACAAGACCGGCAAGCCGCTCGGCGCCGAGGTGTACGCCGCCGCCAGCGAGGGCGCTATTGCCGAAGTCGCTTACATGTGGCCGCGTCCGGGACAAACCGAACCGGTAGCGAAGGTGGCTTATGTCACCAAAGTCGGCGATCAGGTCTGCGCGGTCGGCTACTACAAGTAGTTGTCGGCACGCCAGCCGGGGTACCGCGCCGCCCGCGGGCTCGCCAGAACGACGCCCGCGGGAGGATCAGACCTGATCCTCCCGCGGGCGCGTTTGCCAGATGAGCTTGCCCGCCGGAACGCTGACGCCGGCGGCCCAGGCCGCTGTTCTGGCCCTAGTAGATCTCTGGAATGAAGGTCTGATCAGAGATCGGCGGCCGGACGTAGCCGTGTTCGCTCTGCCGCGGCGGCAGAACGATCGGTTCCGGCGTCAGGTCCTCGTAATCGATCATGTTGAGCAGGTGAGTGATCACGTTCAGGCGAGCACGCTTCTTGTCGTCGCCGTCGACCACGTACCAAGGCGCCTGCTTGATGTCGGTATGCGCGAACATCGCGTCCTTGGCCTTCGAGTACTCGACCCAGCGCGCGCGCGATTCGAGGTCCATCGGGCTGAGTTTCCAGTGCTTCTCCGGATGGAAGATGCGCTTCTGGAAACGCCGCTCCTGCTCTTCGTTGCTCACCGAGAACCAGTACTTGATCAGAATGATTCCGCTGCGAACGAGCATCCGCTCAAATTCGGGACAGGTGCGCAGGAACTCGCGGTATTCCTCGTCGGTGCAGAACCCCATGACGCGTTCGACGCCGGCGCGGTTGTACCAGCTACGGTCGAACAGGACCATCTCGCCGCCGGCTGGCAGGTGCTGCACATAGCGCTGGAAATACCATTGCGTCTGTTCGCGATCGGTAGGCGCCGGCAATGCGACGACGCGCGTCACCCGCGGGCTGAGGCTCTCCGTGATACGCTTGATCGTTCCACCCTTGCCCGCAGCGTCGCGTCCTTCAAACAGGACAACGACCTTCAGCTTCTTGAACTTGATCCACTCCTGCAGCTTGACCAGTTCAATCTGCAACCTGGCCAGGGTCTCTTCGTAGAACTTCAATTTCAGCGCAGGCTTGCGCGAACCGTTGCGCGCCGATGCGTCAGCCGTCGTTTCCTCGGCGCTGGCCGCCTTGCCGTTGTCGTCAGACTTCGCCTTGCTCTCGCCCTGCGCTTTCGCCTTGCCCGCAGCCTTCTTCGTCGGGGCATTCTGTCCGCTGCTCCCGCCGTTACCCTTTGCTGAAGTGTGCTTGCCGGCTGCCTTGGCTGCCGCCTTGGCTGGCACCGCATTCTCGGCCGCCGGGGGGGGCGCCGGGCTCTCGGCCTCGCTGGCGGTGCTGGCTGGCTGACTGGCCGGCAATTCATCACCCGAGACGGGCTTTTCTTCACTCATTGGTGCCTCCATTGTGTGGTTTTGCGTCTGACTGGCCTGGGGCGCCAATTATCGTCTCTTTTTCCGCGGAAATGAACACTCTTGCGCACAAAACGTGCAAGCTTTGCTGGACCGGCAAGAATTTCGGCCGGGACGCTTCGCTGCCGAAGGGTCCCGGCCGGTGCCGGATAGCGAAATTCCCGGCGCCAGGCGCCGGTCGCAGGGCCTCGCTCAGGCGAGCGCGGCGAACGCCTGAACCACCTCAGGCGGAGCTTGCACCAGTTCGATCAGCACACCTTCGCCGGCGATCGGAAACTCCGGGCTGGCTTTTGGATGCAGGAAGGTGATGTCGAAACCGGCAGCACCCTTGCGAATCCCGCCCGGGGCAAAACGCACGCCGTTGGCAGTCAGCCATTCAACCGCCTTGGGCAGGTCGTCGATCCACAACCCAACGTGATTGAGCGGCGTGGCATGCACAGCCGGCTTCTTCTCCGGGTCAACCGGTTGCATCAGATCGACTTCGACCTTGAACGGGCCCTTGCCCATCGCCGCGATGTCTTCGTCGACGTTCTCGCGCTCACTGACGAAATTGCCGGTGATCTCGAGCCCCAGCATGTCGACCCACAACTGGCGGAGTTTCATCTTGTCAGGACCGCCAATGGCGATCTGTTGAATACCGAGAACTTTGAAAGGACGCTGTTGATTCATTGCATGGTCTTTCTGGATGTGAGGAGGTTGCATGAAAAGGTTCTGCCGCCGACCAACTAGGCGACTAGGCGTCGCGGGCAGAACGGCGGATGGCGGCGGCACAGGCAAGCTGCCCGTCGCGCGAAAAGGCTTCGACGTTTTCTTCGATCGAATCCAGGTCGTAAAGATAGTTGACCATCATTCCATAAGATTGCCGGCGACCACGTGCCGACGAGTCGGCCTGGTAATTGAGGCGCTCGATGCGCGCGCCGTTACCGAGATGAAAGCGTGCCACCGGATCGACCGGCCGCCCGCCACGACCGGTGTTCAGCAGATAACGCGCGGCCAGGCGAGCAAGTCCGTGCTGCAGAGCACGCACCAGGCGCGTGTCTTCGGCCCAGCGATCGCCGGCAAGCAGCGTGCGCAAGTCCTCGGCAGCAGTGACCGGTGGGTCATTTGCCGCCAGATGTCGGCCGATGCGTTCGAGGTCGGCCGCGCTGAACGCCTTCTGCCACTCCTCCGGGCTCTTCTCGGCCCAGCGCCTGAAGGTGGGTAGCGGCGAGAGCGTAGCAAAAGTGGTCAGCCGCGCATAATCGCGCTTCAAGTCCTCGACCACCCGCTTGAGCAGAAAATTGCCGAAGGAAACGCCGCGCAGGCCGACCTGGGTGTTCGAGATCGAATAAAAGATCGCTGTGCTGGCGCGCTGTGCATCGAAAACCGGAGCCTGCTCATCGAGCAGCGCCTGAACGTTGTCGGCCAGGTGGTCAGTCAGGGCGACCTCGACAAAGATCAGCGGCTCCATCGGCATGCGCGGATGGAAGAAGGCGTAGCAGCGGCGATCGGAGTCGAGCCGGTTCTTCAGATCGCTCCACGAGCGGATTTCGTGTACCGCTTCGTACTCGATCAGCTTTTCGAGCAGCGCCGCCGGCGAACTCCATGTGATCCGCTGCAGTTCGAGAAAGCCGACGTCGAACCACGCCCCCAGGCGGGCCTCGAGTTCGCGGTCGAGTGACTGCAGCGCAGAGTCCTGTTCGGCATAGCGCAGCAGATCGGCGCGCAGATCGACGAGAAACTTGACCCCCTGCGGCAGCGCATTGAACTGCGTGAGTATGCGCAGGCGGGGCGAGCGCATGGCGTTGCGCAGCTTCGATTCGGCCGTCCATTGCGCGTCGCTGCCAATCGCCGCCAGGTAGGCAGCGTGCGCCGTCGCAACCTGATCCGGATCGGGCCCGAACTCGGTGGCGATCAGCCGCAGGAAGCTGCTGCGTCCCGCGTCGTCGAGGCGCAGATACGTGTCGGCCAGACGAACGGCGCGTTGCCTGGCCGACACCTCACCGCCGACTGCCGTCGCGCATTCGTGCAGCAGGTCGCGCGTGCGCGCCAGCTCCTTCCCTTCCAGACGACGCAAGCCGCTTCCCTCAGCGAGCAAGGTGCGCACCTTGCTCAGTCCGCGACTGACGATTCCTGCAGGCATTTTCTTCTCCTCTGTCTTGCGCCCGGTGTGCCAGCCGGATCAGTCGGCACGGCGATAGGCGAAGACGACAAAAGCGAGTCCAACCAGGATCATTGGCAGTGACAACCACTGCCCCATGCTCACCGTATGCGAAAACCCGAAGATCCCCGCGTCAGGCGCGCGAAAATACTCGGCAACCCAGCGGAAGACGCCGTAACCGATCAGGAAAACCCCCGAAATCGCACCTCGTGGCGTGCCCTTGCGCGCTAATGGCCAGAGTATGGCAAACAGCGCGAGCCCCTCGAGACCCGCTTGATAGAGCTGCGAGGGATGGCGTGGCAAGCCATCGACGTGCGGAAAGACCATTGCCCACGGCAGGTCCGGATCGGCCACCCGGCCCCAGAGTTCGCCGTTGATGAAGTTGCCGAGGCGGCCGCAGGCAAGGCCCAGCGGCACTAGCGGGGCAATGAAGTCGGTCAGGTCGATCCAGGCCCGACCGCTCTTCCGGGCGTACACGGCCATCGCGACAAGAACGCCGAGCAAACCACCATGAAACGACATGCCCCCCTTCCACAGGGCGAAGATCTCCAGCGGCTGGGTCAGATAATAGCCAGGTTCGTAGAATAGAACCTGTCCCAGACGACCGCCGAGGACGACGCCGAGTACACCGTAGAAGAGCAGATCGTCGAGTTGTCCGAGCGTCCACCCCTGGCTGATCACCGCCGGTTGCCGGAGGATGCGTCGACGGCCAAGCCACCAGAACTGGGCGAAGGCAAGCAGATACATCAGCCCGTACCAGTGCACCTTGAGCGGACCAAGCGACAGCGCGACAGGGTTGAACTGAGGATGAATCAGCACGCCGGTAACACCTCAGAGCTTTCGGATAGAATCCCGATTATATCCTTCCCACCTTCGAGCGCGCTTGCCTGGAGATCTGCCATGCCCCACTATCGTTCACGCACATCCACCCATGGCCGCAACATGGCCGGCGCGCGCGCGCTCTGGCGGGCTACCGGAATGCGCGACGGCGACTTCGGGAAGCCGATCATCGCCGTCGTCAATTCATTCACCCAGTTCGTACCCGGTCACGTTCACCTCAAGGATCTCGGGCAACTGGTCGCACGCGAGATCGAGGCGGCTGGCGGCATTGCCAAGGAGTTCAATACCATTGCAATCGACGATGGAATCGCGATGGGGCACGACGGGATGCTCTACTCGCTGCCTTCGCGCGACCTGATCGCCGACTCGGCCGAGTACATGGTCAATGCGCATTGCGCCGATGCGATGGTCTGTATCTCGAATTGCGACAAGATCACGCCCGGCATGCTGCTTGCCGCACTACGGGTGAACATTCCGACCATCTTCGTCTCGGGCGGCCCGATGGAGGCCGGCAAGGTGAACTGGGGGGGCAAGCTGATTGCCGTCGATCTCGTTGATGCAATGGTCAAGAGTGCCGACACCGCCTGTTCGGACGAAGAGGTGGACTCGTTCGAGCGATCGGCCTGCCCCACCTGCGGCTCGTGCTCAGGCATGTTTACCGCCAATTCGATGAACTGCCTGACCGAAGCACTGGGCTTCTCGTTGCCCGGCAACGGAACCTTGCTGGCCACCCACGCCGAGCGCAAAAGCCTCTTTGTCCAGGCCGGCCGCCGCATCGTCGCGCTTTGTCGGCGCTACTACGAGGACGACGACGCCTCGGTGCTGCCGCGCAGCATCGGCAGCTTCGCCGCTTTCGAGAACGCCATGGCGCTGGACGTTTCGATGGGCGGTTCGACAAACACCGTCCTGCATATTCTGGCCGCAGCGCGCGAAGCCGGCGTCAACTTTACGATGGCAGACATCGACCGCATCTCGCGCCGCGTTCCCTGCCTGGCCAAGGTCGCTCCGGCAACGCCCGACTACCACATCGAGGACGTGCACCGTGCCGGCGGCATCTTCGGCCTGCTCGGCGAACTCGAGCGCGCCGGCCTGATTCATCGTGACGTTCCGACGGTGCATGCGAGCAGCCTGGGCGAAGCGATCGATACCTGGGATGTGCGGCGCACGCAGGATAGACACGTGCTCGATTTCTTCAAAGCGGCGCCCGGCGGGATTCCGACGCAGACGGCGTTCTCCCAGGACCGGCACTACCCGGACCTCGACCTCGACCGCGCCCGCGGATGTATCCGCAATCAGGCCAATGCCTATTCGCAGGATGGCGGCCTCGCCGTTCTTTACGGCAACATCGCGCGCGACGGCTGCATCGTCAAAACCGCCGGCGTCGACGAGAGCATCTGGCTGTTCCGCGGCACAGCGCGCGTCTTCGAAAGTCAGGACGACGCCGTGAACGCCATCCTGGGCGATCAGGTCAAGCCGGGCGAGGTGGTCGTGATTCGCTACGAAGGGCCGAAAGGTGGACCCGGAATGCAGGAAATGCTGTATCCGACTTCGTATCTGAAGGCGAAAGGACTGGGCAAGGTCTGCGCCTTGCTCACCGACGGGCGCTTCTCGGGCGGCACCTCCGGCCTGTCGATCGGACACGTTTCACCCGAAGCCGCCGAAGGTGGCGCGCTCGGCCTGGTGCTTGACGGCGACGTGATCGAAATCGACATCCCGCAGCGGCGCATTCACCTGGCACTCGACGAGGCCGAACTGGCAGCCCGCCGGGCGGCAATGCTCGCCCGCGGCGATGCCGCCTGGCAGCCGGCGGTTCCCCGCCAGCGCGTCGTTTCGCACGCCCTGCAGGTCTATGCGCTACTCGCCACCTCGGCGGCAACCGGGGCCGTACGCGATCTCGGGCAGATCCAGGCACGGTGACCGGCGCGCTTGAGCCGGAGCGCTCGGCGGGCGCGGCCAGACCTCCGGCGACTGCGCGTCTCGCCCACACCGAAGCGTCAACGAGGGCAGCTCAGGTGCGTTTAGCGGCTGGTGGTAGGCGCTCCCGGCAAGGTACGTTAACAGTCTTCCCAACTTGCCCGAAGTGAAATACTATCCGACTGTTTCAACCCACCCATCCGAACGGAGTAAGAGCATGAAAGCGATCCACGTGTGCCTGCTGGCTGCGGCCGGCATCCTGTCTGCCGGCGTCGCCCAGGCCGATGAAGCCCTGGCCAAGTCAAAGAACTGCCTGTCGTGCCACGCCATCGACAAGAAGCTGGTCGGCCCGGCTTACAAGGATGTGGCGAAAAAGTACACGGCCAAGGACGAAGCGATGCTGGCGGAAAAGGTGATCAAGGGTGGCAAGGGCGTATGGGGTCAGGTACCGATGCCGCCAAACGCTGCTGTGAAGCCGGAAGAAGCCACCAAACTGGTCAAGTGGATTCTCAGCCAGAAGTGATCTTCGGCGCAGCAAGAAGACCGGCCGCTGGCCGGTTTTTTTGTTTTTGTGCCGCCTGAGCAGCCGGCGAAGTGCTCGCGCAGCCACGCGCATGTTGACAAGGTCATGATGTGCTTGGACAATCGCCCGTTCGCCATCCCAGTAACACCACAACATTGGAGGTAAAACTCATGGACCATGTACGTATTCCCGGTGTACTTGTCGTTCTGGCTGCTTCGCTGGCGGTGATTGGCTGTGGTAAGAAGGAGGAACCCAAGGCTGCCGCCCCAGCCCCCGCGCCCGCCGCCGCAGCGCCCGCGCCGAAGCCCGAGATGGTCGTCAAGATCGGCCATGTCGCCCCGCTGACCGGTCCCATCGCGCACCTCGGAAAGGACAACGAGAACGGTGCACGCCTGGCGGTCGACGATGCCAATGCCAAGAAGATCGAGATAGACGGCAAGGTCATCAAGTTCGAACTGCTCGGCGAGGACGACCAGGCCGATCCGAAGACGGGTACGGTCGTCGCCCAGAAACTGGTCGATGCCAAGGTCGCCGGCGTCGTCGGTCACCTTAACTCGGGCACGACGATTCCCGCCTCGGCGATTTACAATCAGGCGGGACTGCCGCAGATCTCACCCTCGGCCACCAATCCGAAGTACACCCAGCAGGGCTTCAAGACAACCTTCCGCGTCATGGCGAATGACATTCAGCAGGGTTCGGTCGTCGGGACCTACGCCGCCAAGGATATGGGCGCGAAGAAGGTAGCCATCATCGACGACCGCACGGCTTATGGTCAGGGCTTGGCGGACGAGGTCGAGAAGGCCGCCAAGGAAGCCGGGGCGAGCATCGTCGCGCGTGAATTCACCAATGACAAGGCGACTGACTTCAAAGCCATTCTGACCAAGATCAAGGCGAAGAACCCGGATGTCATCTTCCTCGGCGGGATGGATGCAGTCGGCGGTCCGATGCTCAAGCAGATGAAGGAATTGGGCATCAAGGCAAAGTTCACCACGGGTGACGGCGGCTGCTCGCCGGAGTTGATCAAGCTGGCCGGACCTGCATCGGAAGGCGTAATCTGCACGCAGGCCGGGCTGCCGGTTGATAAGCTGCCCAATGGTCAGAAGTTCGTCGAAGATTTCACCAAGAAGTACGGCCAAATCCAGATTTATTCGCCGTACAGCTACGATGCCGTGATGGTGCTGATCGACTCGATGAAGCGGGCGAACTCGGTCGACCCGGCCAAGTACCTGGCTGAAGTCGGCAAGACCGCGTATGACGGTGTTACCGGCAAGATCGTGTTTGACGAGAAGGGCGACATCAAGAACGGGGCAATCACCGTTTTCGAGATCAAGGATGGCAAGCTGGTCACCCTGAAGACGGAAGGCGGTACGGCAGCAGCCGCGCCGGCACCCGCTGCCGCACCGGCCGCTGCGCCGGCCGCCGCTCCGGCTCCGGCTCCGGCTCCGGCTCCGGCTCCGGCTCCGGAAGCGAAGAAGTAACCTGTCGCAAGAGGCTGGGCAAGCCTCGCAGCGCGCGGCACGGCAGCCTGGCTGCCGTGCCGGCACTTGCCAGCTGGCGGCAACTGTCCAGCCATGTCGTGCGCAGCCGGGGGCGATTCTCCGGCAGCGCTCCGCAGCACGCTGGCGGTCCGCGCACGATGCCTGTCACGCGATAATCTGGTGCGAAAAATCTGACCATGGATACTCTCATCCAGCAACTGATCAACGGCGTCACGTTGGGCGCTGTCTATGCCCTCGTTGCCCTGGGTTACACAATGGTCTACGGCATCATCGGGCTGATCAACTTCGCGCACGGCGAAGTGGTGATGATCGGCACGATGGTCGCCTTCACAGTCATCGTCTCGCTTGCCGGTTCGGGAATGCCGCCCTTGCTGATCCTCACCCTCGGACTGGTCGTCTCGACGCTGGTCTGCATGGTGCTGGGCTGGGCACTCGAACGCGTCGCCTATCGCCCGCTGCGCCACGCCCCAAGATTGACCCCGCTGATTACCGCGATCGGCATGTCGATCGTCCTGCAGAACGTGGCGATGATCATCTGGGGGCGCAATTACATCACCTTTCCCCCGATGATCAACAAGCAGATTTACGACCTGGCTGGAGCGAGCTTCACCAACGTCCAGGTGTCGATCGTCCTTCTTGCAGCGCTCATGATGATCGGCCTGATCTACCTGGTGCACCGCACGCGCATCGGCATGGCCATGCGCGCTACCGCACAGAATCCGCAGGTTGCGTCGTTGATGGGAGTGGATATCAATCGCGTGATTGCCATGGCCTTCGTCATCGGCTCGGCCTTGGGCGCCATTGCCGGCTGCATGGTCGGCTCCTACTACGAAATCGCCCACTACCAGATGGGTTTCATGCTTGGCCTGAAAGCGTTCACCGCGGCCGTTCTCGGCGGCATCGGCAACCTCGCCGGAGCGATGGCCGGTGGCCTGCTGCTCGGCATCATCGAGGCGCTTGGTGCCGGTTACATCGGCGATCTGACCGGCGATTTCCTCGGCAGCCATTATCAGGACATCTTTGCTTTCATCGTCCTCATCATCGTCCTGATGTTTCGTCCATCGGGTCTTTTTGGCGAGCGCACTGGAGATCGGGCATGAGCAACGCGGTCAAACCCCTGGGGCGGCACCAGCATTGGCTGGCTCTGCTGCTGATCGGTGTCGTACTCCTCCTCGTGCCTTTCGTTGCCGCTCTCGGCGGACAGGCCTGGGTGCGCATCGCCAACTTCGCCATTCTTTATGTTTTTCTGGCGCTCGGTCTGAATATCGTCGTCGGTTACGCAGGCTTGCTCGATCTCGGCTACGTTGCCTTCTATGCCGTGGGCGCCTACACCTATGCCCTGCTCGCCTCGCCGCACTTTGCCATTCACCTGCCCTTCTGGGTGATCCTGCCGTTTGGCGCCGGGTTGGCGTGCATCTTCGGCGTTCTGCTCGGAGCGCCCACACTCAAGTTGCGCGGTGACTATCTGGCAATCGTCACATTGGGCTTCGGGGAAATCATCCGCATCTTCATGAACAACCTGAATGCACCGATAAACATCACCAACGGCGCGCAGGGAATTACTCTGATCGATCCGATCCGCATCGGCGACTTCTCGTTGTCGCAAACGAGCACCGTCCTGGGTGTGACGCTGAGCGGACCACAGAAGTACTACTTCCTGCTTGTTGCCCTGGCCATTCTGGTCATCGTGATCAATATTCGCCTGCAGGACTCCCGCATCGGCCGCGCCTGGCAGGCAATTCGCGAAGACGAAGTGGCTGCCAAGGCGTGTGGTATCAACACACGCAACATCAAGCTGCTCGCTTTTGCCATGGGCGCTTCGTTTGGTGGCATCGCTGGCGGCGTCTTCTCCGCCATGCAGGGCTTTGTCAGCCCGGAGAGCTTCTCGCTGATGGAGTCGATCACCATCCTGGCCATGGTTGTCCTGGGGGGAATGGGACATATTCCCGGCGTAATTCTTGGTGCGGTGCTCCTGACCGGCCTGCCGGAGGCACTACGCTACGGGATAGAACCTCTTCAGAAGATGGTTTTCGGGCGTATGCTGATCGACCCGGAGAGTCTGCGCATGCTTGTCTTCGGCCTGGCTCTGGTGTTGGTCATGCGTTTTCGCCCAGCCGGACTGTGGCCCTCACCGCAGCGCCGGCGAGAGCTGTCCGAAAGCACGGACTGACCATGAGCACGCAACAGATTCTTCTCGAAGCGCATGCCGTTGCCAAGCACTTCGGCGGGGTCAAGGCGCTGCACGATGTCTCACTGACGATTCGGCGGGGCGAAATCTATGGCCTGATCGGGCCAAACGGCGCCGGCAAGACAACCTTTTTCAACTGCCTGACGGGTCTTTACAGGAACGAAAGCGGGCATTTCGTCTTTGACGGCACGCGGCTCGCAGCCGATGCCCCGCACAAGGCAGCGGAGGTTGGGATCGCGCGCACGTTCCAGAACATTCGTCTGTTTGGCAACATGACGGCGCTCGAAAACGTCATGGTTGGGCGCCACTTGCGGACGCGCGCCGGAGTCCTCGGGGCGATTACGCGCAACTCGACGACGCGCGCCGAAGAAGCAGCGATCACCCGTCGTGCGGAAGAACTCCTGCACTACGTCGGCATCTACGAACGCGCGCACGACTACGCCAAGAACCTGTCCTACGGCGATCAGCGGCGCCTGGAGATTGCCCGTGCGCTTGCCACCGAACCCAAGCTGCTCGCCCTCGACGAGCCTGCCGCCGGCATGAACGGGACAGAAACCGACGCCCTGCGCGTCCTGGTTGAGGGAATCTGCCGGGACGGAGTGACCGTCCTGCTGATCGAACACGACGTGAAACTGGTGATGGGGCTGTGCGGGCGAGTCGCCGTGCTCGACTACGGCGAGAAGATCTGCGAAGACGTGCCAGCGGTCGTACAACGGGATCCGCGCGTCATCGAGGCTTATCTTGGCGGCTCACTGGCCTGAAGAAACGGATCAGATATGCTCGAAGTCAATGGCTTGCGCGTTTCCTACGGGGGAATTCAGGCAGTTCGCGGAATCAGTTTTCATGTCGCCGAAGGTGAGATGGTGGCACTGATCGGTGCCAACGGCGCCGGCAAGAGCAGCACGCTGCGCGCGCTGGCCAGACTGGTCAATCCAGTCGGTGGAAACATTCGATACCGCGGCAAGGAGCTTCTCTCACTGCCGGCGCATCAGTTGGTCGCTGAGGGCATCGCGCTGGTCCCCGAGGGGCGAGGCATTTTCCCGCGCATGACGACCAGCGAGAACCTGCGCATGGGCGCTTTCAGCCGCAACGACAAGCAGGCGGTCGAAGGCGATCTGGAACACGTCTTCAGCCTGTTTCCACGCCTCGCCGAACGCGCGCAGCAGGTGGCCGGAACCCTGTCCGGAGGCGAGCAGCAGATGTTGGCGATCGGTCGTGCGCTGATGAGCCAGCCGAAGTTGATGCTGCTCGACGAACCGTCGATGGGCTTGGCGCCGATCATGGTCCAGAAGATCTTCGAGGTGATCCGCACGGTCGCCAGCCAGGGGATGACCATCCTGCTCATCGAGCAGAACGCCAAGCTGGCGCTGGAAGTCAGTCAGCGAGGCTACGTCATGGAGAGCGGCACGATCAGCCTAACCGACGAATCGGCCAGACTGCTCGCCGACCCCAAGGTGCGAGCTGCCTATCTCGGCGAGTGAATCGCCGCGCGCCTAGAACTCCATCGATTCGGCAAACGCCAAAGCCTGCAGTTGCGCGCGGTTGACTGCGTCCGCGCGCAGCCCGAGCATCGCCGCCTGCGCGGCCATTCCCGCGCCATCGGCACGCTCGCTGGCCAACGCCAGGTCGAGAAAAGGCCCGTAGCGGCCGCCGTTGCCAAGCAGGGCGTCGGAAATGGCATCCGGCAGGCGCATCGTTTCGAGCACCTGCTCCATGCTGATGCCGAGCAGGATATCGAGCAAGGAGAAAGCGCCGGTGATGAACAGGTTGTCGTACTCGGAGCGGTCAACCAGGCCGTGCGCCAGCAGTTCGAGCAGACGCGCACGCCATAAGGCGGTGTGCATCAGCGCGGTGGCCATCGGATCCTTGCTGGCCGTGGCCAGCAGCAGTGAGAGCCAGCGGTTCAGCTTGTCATAGCCGAGGATGCTCACCGCATGGCGGAACGACTGAATCTCGCACGACAGACCAAAGCCCGCCGAGTTGATATAGCGCAACAGCTTGTAGGAGATCGCCACGTCCTGGCGCAGGATCGCTTCAATTTCGCGGATTTCCGCGTTCTTGCGGACAAGATTGAGCACGCGCACGATGTTCGCCTGTCCGGGCGTCAGCGTCTTGGCCGACTGATTGATCCCCTTTGTGAAAAACCAGCCACACGCGGCGCTCAAGCCTGCGTCCAGGCAGGCGTGAAAATCCTTGCTGCTCTCGACATTGAATGCAATGCCGATGCCGAGCGCTCGCGTGCGTGCACCCAGCATCTTCAGTTGTGGCAGGCTGAACTGCTGCGCGTCTAAACCGATAAAGCGAAACTGGACGGCTGCCGACAGCGCCTGAACGGCAGCGGAATCAAACTGGAGACAGACGCTGGGCTGCCACACCTGCAATGCGCTGAGCAAGGCTGGAGCGTGGTCGCCAACCAGGCTGGCAGCGGGAATCTCGATCACCGCGTTCCTCGGCGGCGACCAGTCAAGTACCTCGGCCGTGCAGTTCGCCTTGCCACAACTGATGAAAAGTGGCTTGTCGCCGGGCGGCCAGACACTGGCAAGCGCGTTGAGCGTGCCCACTGCGTCAGCCATGGCCGCCCCGCCATCGAGGTTCAACACGAGGCGCGTGGCAATGATCCTGCTCTGACGATTGACCATCGACTGGTGCGACAGGAAAACTTCACGCATGGTCTTCTACCCTTTCCGCGGCATCATCGGAGGCGCCGATTGCCCCAATTGTATCGGCCGCGAAGTCGAAGGAATCGGCAAAGAAGTCTTCTCCCGGCAATCCGCAGCGGGCCAGAAAATCCCTGCGGCTGGCGGCAACCATCGCCGGCGAACCACAAACATAGGCCTGACAGCCGGCAAGCTGCGGCCAATCGGCCATCACCGCTGCATGCACCAGACCCGTGCGGCCGCTCCAGCGATCGTCTTCCAGCGAGTCCGAAAGGACCGGAACGAACCGGATGTTGGCATGCTGACGGGCCCATCCCTCGGCAAGCTCAAGCAGGTAGAGGTCGGCGCGCCGGCGCCCACCCCAATAGACATGCAGCGCGCGCGAACTACCCTCGGCAATCGCCTGCTCGACGATTGCCTTGACCGGCGCGAAGCCGGTACCTCCGGCGACCAGCACAGCCGGTTTGTCGGGCGCGTCGCGCAGAAAGAAGCTGCCAAAGGGGCCGCGGAGACGCAGAATGTCACGCTCCTTCATCTGGCCGAAAAGGCGATCGGTAAAGCGTCCGCCGACGATGTGGCGCACGTGCAATTGCAGACAGCCGTCCGCCTGCGGCGAATTGGCCAGCGAGAAAGCGCGCCGCCGACCTTCGCCGAGCAGGATGTCGATGTACTGACCGGCACAGAACTCCAGCCGGTCGCCGGTGGGAAGCTTGAGGTCAACGAGCATGACATCGGGAGCAGCACGGGTAAGTCTGACGATGCGCGCCGGCAGGGTGCGAATCGGAGTATCATTGCCGGCTGCAGCTTCGCGGCATTCTATGCTCAGATTGCTGCGCGCTCTGGCGCAGCAGAAAAGCGCCAGACCCGCTTGCCGATCCACTGCACTGAGCACCGCGAACTGTGCCTCGCCGTGTTCGACCTGACCAAGCAGCACGCGCCCCCGGCACGCGCCGCACACGCCTTCGCGACATCCGTACGGCAATCTGACCCCTTGCCGCAACGCCCCGGCGAGAATGGTCTCGTCCGGTTCGACCAGAAAAGCACGCTGACTTTCCTGAATGGTGACCTGATAAACCATTGCCTATACGCTGATGTCTGAACCCGGAAGAATCGCACCGTGCAAAAGCTGCTGATTGTCGGTTGCGGCGACATCGCGCGCCGCATGCTGCCGCATCTGCGCGGCCACTACCATGTCTTGGCGCTGATTCGCGATGCGACACAGCGCTCGTTCTGGCGTTCGCAAGGCGCGCACCCGGTAGTCGCCGATCTCGATCAGCCGGACAGCTTGCGGCGAATCGCCGGCCTGGCCAATGTTGTCGTTCACCTTGCTCCCCCATCGACCCTCGGCGAGGACGTCGCCAGCCCCTGGCAAGGCGATCGGCGTACTCGCCAACTGCTCGCCGCCCTCGCCCGTGGGCGCAGTCTACCACAGCGAATCGTGTATATAAGCACGACCGGCGTCTATGGCGACTGTGCCGGCCGTCGGATAGACGAAACCAGCGCCGTGCAGCCAACGACCGCACGTGCCCGACGACGGGTCGACGCCGAGCGCCAGTTGCGCGCGTTCGGCCGCCGCGGAGTCGTCGTCAGCATCCTGCGCGCCCCGGGAATCTATGCCGCAGAACGCCTTCCGCTTGCCCGTCTGGCCGAAGGCAAGCCCGTCCTGTGCGCCGACGACGATGTGTTCACCAATCACATTCATGCCGATGATCTGGCCAGGCTGGCGTGTGCCGCGCTGCGCCGAGGACGATGCAACCGGGCGTACAATGCGACCGACGATTCGGAAATCAGAATGGGTGACTATTTCGATCTGGTTGCCGACCGTTTCGGTTTGCCGCGCCCGCCGCGCCTCACGCCAGGCGCAGCCGAGCAGGAATTGTCGGCCGTCCAGCTCTCGTTCATGCGTGAATCGCGGCGCTTGAGCAATGAGCGGATCAAGCGTGAGCTACGCGTCACCTTGCGTTATCCACAGGTGCGCGATGGCCTCGACGCCGCCTGGAGAGAAAGGAAGCAGCAGTGCTCATCGTAAAGGTGCTCCATCTGTGGATGGTGGTCAGCTGGTTCGCCGGCCTGTTCTACCTGCCGCGCATTTTCGTCAATCTGGCAATGGTAGAACCGCACAGCGTCGCCGAGCGCGAGCGACTGCTCCTGATGGCCGGCAAGCTCTACCGCTTCATGACGCCGATTGGCGTGCTGGCGATTGCGCTGGGACTCTGGCTGTGGTTGGGTTTCGGCTTCGCGGGCGGATGGCTGCACGCCAAGACAGCGCTCGTCCTGCTCCTGGTCGCCTATCATGCTTATTGTGGCCGCATCCTGCAGAGCTTCCGGCAGGGACAGAACCGGCGCGGACACGTCTGGTTTCGTTGGTTCAATGAGATGCCGGTGCTCGCGCTGCTGGCAGCGACTTACCTTGCGGTTCTCAAACCCTTCTGAAGCCGCCAACCGGAGCGATGATCGTGGAAACCTTTTTTGCCAGTTGCCCACGCGGCCTCGAGCCCTTGCTGAGCGAGGATCTGACAACCGCCGGAGCACGCATTGGCGAGCCGATTCCGGGGGGTGTGCACTTCGCCGGCGACTGGACGGTCTGTTATCGTGCCAACCTGCACTCGCGCATTGCCACACGCATTTTGTGGCGGGTCGCGCACGCGCCGTACCGCAGCGAGGAAGACATTTTCCGGCTGGCCTTGGCTGCCCCCTGGCCGCAGTGGTTCACCGCCGAGCAGACGATTCGAGTAGACGTCAATGCGATCAAGTGCCCGCTGAAAAGCGTCGACTTCGTCGCACTGCGCATCAAGGACGCGATTTGCGACCGCTTTCGCCGCGACACGGACCGGCGCCCGAACGTCGACACACGCCAGCCCGACATTCGCCTGCACGCCTTTCTCGGCGAAGACGAATGCACGCTCTATGTCGACACCTCAGGCGCGCCGCTCTATCAGCGCGGCTACCGCCAGAAATCGGTCGACGCGCCCCTGAAGGAGAACCTGGCGGCCGGCATCCTGCGCCTTACCGGTTGGCAGCCCGGGGTCGCGCTGCTCGACCCGATGTGCGGCAGCGGTACCTTTGTCCTCGAAGCCGCGCAGATTGCCCTTGGTATCGCGCCCGGCAGCGGACGCTCGTTCGCCTTTCAGCGACTTCGCCCGTTCGCCCCGCAAGTCTGGCAAGAATTGCTTGATGCGGCGCGGCTGGAACAGCGCGCGGCCGACGAGGCGGCGATCTTTGCTGGCGATATCTCGCCAGTGGCCGTGCGCGCCACCCTGGCCAACCTCGACCGCGCCGGTCTCCTGCCCGCCGTGACGCTGACGGTGAGCAACTTGCTCGAGCGCGCCGCACCGGCCGCGCAGGGCATCATGATCGCCAACCCGCCGTACGGCGAACGCGTTCACACCAGCGAGGAGCCCGCCGAGTTCTACGCTCGCCTGGGCAGCGCGCTGAAGCAGCGCTTTGCGGGTTGGACGTGCTTCTTCATCAGCGCCGACACTCGCCTGCCGCGCCTCGTTCGCCTCAACCCGAGCCGCAAGACGCCGCTCTTCAACGGGCCGCTCGAATGCCGCCTGTACGAATTCAGGATGGTCGCCGGAAGCAACCGCCGCCCGCCGACCGGCGCTGCCCAGCCGGAGACCGGCTAGGCGGCGCCGAACCTGCCGACGCGCCTACCGGCAACGGCAGGCGCGCGCCTGCGCGCTGAGAGCGAGCGGCGCTTGCCGGCGATAGCCGGACCAGCCCCAGTGCTCGTCACCCGCGCCGCCCTGACGACCTGGGGCCAAAGGTTTCTCAGACGATATCCAGGTGGCCGATGCCGGCAGTCAGATCCCGGTCCTTCGATTCCTTGCCGTGCAGCTTGATCTGCAGCCGCAGGTCGTTCAGCGAATCGGCGTTGCGCAAGGCGTCGGCATAGGTGATCTGACCTGCCTCGTGCAGATCGAACAGTGCCTGATCGAAGGTCTGCATGCCGAGTTCGCGCGAGCGCTTCATCACTTCCTTGATCTCGTGCACCTGCCCCTTGAAGATCAGGTCGGAAATCAGCGGCGAATTGAGCATGACTTCGACCGCCGGAACGCGTCCCTTGCCGTCCTTCTTGGGCAGGAGCCGTTGCGAAATGATCGCCCTCAGATTGAGCGACAGGTCCATCAGCAGTTGCGCGCGGCGATCCTCCGGGAAAAAGTTGATCACGCGGTCGATCGCCTGGTTGGTGCTGTTGGCGTGCAGCGTCGCCAGGCAGAGGTGGCCGGTTTCCGCAAAAGCGATAGCATAATCCATCGTCGTGCGATCGCGAATCTCGCCCATCATGATGACGTTCGGCGCCTGGCGGAGAGTGTTCTTCAGCGCCACTTCCCAGGAATCGGTGTCGACCCCGACCTCGCGCTGGGTGACGATGCACTTCTTGTGTTCATGCACGAACTCGATCGGGTCTTCGATCGTGATGATGTGTTCCTGGGTGCTTCGATTGCGGTGGTCGACGAGCGCCGCCAGCGAAGTCGTCTTGCCCGTACCCGTACCTCCGACAAAGATCACCAGGCCGCGCGCGGTAAGCGCGATATCCTTCAGGACCAGCGGCAGGTCAAGCTCGTCCAGGGTTGGAATCGACAGGTTGATCGTCCGGCAGACGATGGCCACCCGCCCCTGCTGGAGTAGCGCATTGACCCGAAAGCGCCCGATGCCGGTCGGCGAGATGGCGAAATTGCATTCTTTCTTTTCTTCGAACTCGGCCGCCTGGCGATCGTTCATGATCGACCGCGCAAGCTCGGCCGAGTGCTGCGGTTGGAGTGGCTGGTTGGAAACCGGCAGCACTTTGCCGTCGATCTTGATGGCTGGCGGAAAGTGCGCCGTGATGAAAAGGTCAGAGCCGTTCTTCTGCATCATCAAGCGCAGAAGCTCGTGCATGAATTTCAGTGCCTGATCGTGCTCCATTCCCTCTTCCCCAATCTGTGCCGGCCTCAGGCGCCGTAGAAAGCGTCCTTGTTAGCTGCCTTGCTGCGTGCTTCAGGCGTAGACACCAGGTTTCGCTTGACCAGTTCGGTCAGGCTCTGATCAAGTGTCTGCATGCCGAACTGCTGTCCCGTCTGCAAAGCCGAGTACATCTGCGCGATCTTGTTCTCGCGAATCAGATTGCGGATCGCCGGCGTGCCGATCAGGATCTCGTGCGCCGCAACGCGCCCCTGGCCGTCCTTCGTCTTGAGCAGCGTCTGCGCGATGACCGCGCGCAATGACTCGGAGAGCATGGCACGGACCATCTCCTTCTCCGCTGCCGGAAACACGTCGATGATCCGGTCGATCGTCTTCGCGGCGCTCGAGGTGTGCAGCGTACCGAAGACAAGGTGGCCAGTTTCCGCACCGGTCAGCGCCAGGCGTATCGTTTCCAGATCGCGCATTTCACCGACCAGGATCACGTCAGGGTCTTCGCGCAAAGCAGACCGGAGCGCGTTCTGGAAGGACATCGTGTGCGGACCCACTTCGCGCTGGTTGATCAGGCATTTCTTTGGCTGGTGGACGAATTCGATCGGATCCTCTACGGTCAGGATGTGGCCGTAAGCCGTCTCGTTCACGTGGTTGACCATCGCTGCCAGTGTGGTCGACTTGCCCGAACCGGTTGGCCCGGTGACCAGCACGATGCCCCGCGGATACTCCGCGATGTCCTTGAAGATGCGCGGACAATTCAGCTCCTCGAGGGTCAGCACCTTCGACGGAATGGTTCGAAAGACCGCCCCTGCGCCGCGATTCTGGACGAAGGCATTGACGCGGAAACGAGCCAGATTCGGGATCTCGAAGGAAAAGTCGCATTCCAGGCAATCTTCATAGTGTTTGCGCTGGGCGTCGCTCATGATGTCGTAAACCATCGAATGCACATCCTTGTGCTCCATCGCCGGCAGGTTGATCCGACGCACGTCGCCATTGACCCGGATCATTGGCGGCAAACCCGAAGACAGGTGCAGGTCGGACGCCTTGTTCTTCACACTGAAGGCGAGCAGTTCGGTGATATCCATCCGTTTCGGTCCTCGGGCGGTTGCAGGGGGGCAGTGCTATACTTCGACTAATCTGCGCAACGCTCGATTATGACCACACTTCCCGCCAAGCTGCAAGCCGTTCTCGCGCGAATTGCCGCTGCTGCGCGGCAGTTCGGGCGCAAGCCGGAGGAAGTTCGCCTGCTTGCCGTCAGCAAGACACGCTCGACCGATTGCATCCGCGCAGTGGCGGCCGCGGGGCAACTGGCCTTTGGCGAGAATCATGTCCAGGAAGGCGTTGCGAAAGCCCGCGAGCTGTCGGCGCTGACCCTGGACTGGCATTTCATCGGGTCGCTGCAAGCCAACAAGACGAGGCTGGTGGCCGAAAATTTTGCCTGGGTCCATTCGCTCGATCGACTGTCAATTGCCGAGCGTCTCTCGGCCCAGCGGCCGGCCAGCCTGCCGCCGCTGTCCGTCTGTCTGCAGGTCAATGTCAGTGGCGAGGCGAGCAAGGGCGGCGTTGCACCGGGTGCAGCGACGCCTTTGGCGCAGGCAATTGCCGCGCTGCCCAGGCTGCGCCTCCGCGGCCTGATGACCATTCCACGCCCGAGCAAGGATTTCCTCGAACAGCGGCACGCCTTTCGCCGGCTGCGCGAGCTGGCCGAGCAGATGCAAGCCACCGGCCTGCAGTTTGATACGCTTTCGATGGGCATGTCCGATGACCTTGAAGCAGCAGTTGCCGAAGGAGCAACCCTGGTCCGTGTCGGCACGGCAATTTTTGGCGAGAGAACCACAGCATGAAGATCACTTTCCTGGGCGGCGGCAACATGGCCAACGCTTTGATCGGTGGACTGGTGAAGACCGGCTTTGCCGCCACCGACATCGCCGTCATCGAACTTGGCGCCCAAGGACGGGCAAAGCTTCGCCTGGTTTATGGGGTGCGCTGCTATGAAACGCCGACGGCCGCGGCCCTCGACTGCGACGCGGTGTTGCTCTCGGTCAAGCCGCAACAGATGCGCGAGGCGTGTACGCCCCTGATCGCTCACCTCAGACAGCAACTGGTGATCAGCGTCGCTGCCGGCCTGCGGCTCGGCGACCTGTCGCGTTGGCTCGGCGACTACGGAAAGATCGTCCGCGCAATGCCCAATACGCCGGCACTGATCGGCTCCGGAATCACCGGCCTGTGCGCCATGCCGGCCGTCTCGATGGCCGAGCGCCTGGGTGCCGAACGGATTCTGCAGGCAGTGGGCAGCACCCTGTGGATTGCCGATGAATCGCAAATGGATGCGGTGACGGCGGTCTCGGGCAGTGGCCCGGCTTACGTGTTCCTCTTCATTGAAGCCTTGCAACAGGCCGCCAGCGAACTCGGCTTGAGCCCCGCCCAAGCCCGCCAATTGTCGATCGAAACCGTGCTCGGAGCGGCCAAGCTGGCGGCCCAGTCGGACGAAGCGGCCAGCGTCCTGCGCGAACGCGTCACTTCCAAGGGCGGAACGACCGAGGCAGCGCTGCGCCGAATGGACGAACGCGGCGTCAAGGAAGGCTTCATCGCCGGAGTACTCGCGGCCAACGCCAGGGGCTGCGAACTGGGCAGACTGCTGGGACAGGACGCCCAATGATCGTTCAGGCGCTGTTGTTCCTGCTCGACGCACTGGTCAGCTTCTTCAGCTTTGCCTTGCTGCTCCGCTTCTTCATGCAGGCCTTCCGCGTGTCGTTCAGCAATCGCCTGGGAACCTTCGTCGTCGAACTGACCAACTGGCTGGTCAGGCCATTGCGCAAGCTCTTGCCAGGCTTCTGGGGGCTTGATCTGGCCAGTCTGCTGCCAGCGCTTCTCTTGCAGATTGCCTTTGCTTTCGTCCTGCTGTCGTTGCGCAGCCCATGGCCGCTGTCTACCGGCGCTGATCTGTTGCTCTTCGCGCTTTGGCGCGGCGTTCTGGCCACAGTAAGACTGAGCCTCTACCTGTTTATCGGCGCGCTACTGGTGCAGGCGGTTCTCTCCTGGGTCAGCCCCTACTCACCGCTGAGCCAGCCGCTGACGCAGTTTACCCGACCTATCGTGCGCCCGATCCAGCGCCTGGTGCCGCCGATTGGTGCAGTCGACCTGTCACCGTTGATCGCCATCGTGCTGGCGCAACTCATTCTGATTTTCATCTAGCCGGTGGTCGACTGGGCCCGGCGAAGCGGCGACCGGCTCGTCCTCAGCGTACACGTACAACCCGGAGCGAAACGAAACGAGGTAGCGGGACCGCATGGCGATGCGCTCAAGATCCGTCTGACGGCACCGCCGGTCGACGGGCGGGCGAACGCTGCCCTGTGCAATTTCATCGCACAGCGGCTGGGCATCGCCGGATCGGCTGTCGCAGTGACGAGCGGTCGCACCTCGCGGCGCAAGCTGCTGAGCGTCGTCGGCGCGCCGGCCGACAGCGAGGCACGCCTGCGCGCCGACTGATCAGCTGCCGCTCGGGCGAGGAGCCAGCGGCAGGCATCGGGAAGAGTGGAGCGAGCGAGCCGCCGCCCTTTTCCGCGTTACCCACGGTCCACTTGTGCAAAGCGCACGCAATCCGCCCCGCCGACAAGATTCAGGCAGCGAAGACGACGCGCCCATCAACCAGCGTCATGCGCACCCGCCCCTTGACCTCGCGCCCGAGGAAAGGCGTGTTCTTGCCCTGGCTGCGCAAGCTGGCAGCGGTCACCCGCCACGTTTGCGCAGGATCGAACAGGCAAACGTCGGCCCGCCTGCCAGCGCGCAGCGATCCCGCTTCGAGGCCGAGAACCGCCGCCGGATCACAGGTCACCCGGGCGAGCGCAAGCGTCAGAGGGAGATCATCCTGCGCCGCCCAGAGGAGCGTCAGGGGCAACAGCAGTTCGAGGGCGGTCGCACCTGGCAAGGCTTCAGCAAACGGCAACTGCTTCCCGTCGGCGTCGATCGGCGTGTGATCCGAACAAACGACAGCCAGTCCTTCCCGCGCAGCGGCGCGCAGCGCCTGCCGATCACTCGCTGAGCGCAGGGGTGGATCCAGACGCGCGTTCGTATCGAAGTAGCCGATATCGGCTTCCGACAGGTGTAGATGGTGCGCCGATACGTCACAGGTCACCGCCATTCCGCCGTGCCTCGCCTGGCGAACGAGAGCCATTCCGGCGGCTGACGAAAGGCGGGAAAGGTGCAGACGAACTCCGGTCTGCGCCGCCAACTGCAGCGCCGTGGCCACCGCGACGCTCTCGGCGCAGACTGGAATTCCAGTCAGGCCAAGACGTGAAGCGACCTCACCGTCGTGCGCCACGCCTTCACAGGCGAGAAAGTCGTCCTGCGGACGCAGGCGAACCGCATAACCGAAGGTTGCCGCGTACTGCATGGCGCGCAACAACAACATGGTGTTGACGATCGGCCGCCTGGCCTGCGAAAAAGCGATGCACCCGGCACGTGACAGACCGTGCATCTCGGCCAGCTTCTGCCCGGCAAGTTCCTGCGTCAAGGCGCCGACCGGAAAAACGCGCGCCAGGGCAAGGGTTTCACTGCGGCGGACGAGGCGTTCGACCAGGCCCGGCTCGTCGAGCGGGGGTTTGGTGTCGGGCGGACACGCCAGCGAGGTGACGCCACCGGCGACTGCCGCCGCGAGTTCGGGCTCGATTCCGCCCAGCCTGGCCGAGAGATCGACCAAACCCGGACAGACGACCAGCCCGGCAGCGTCGATGCAGCGGTCGGCCGAGAAATCCGCCGGCGCCTGACCGACGCCGACGATGCGGCGATCGGCAATGAACAGGTCGGCGACCCGGTCGAGGCCATCGGCCGGATCGATCAGCCGGCCGTTGCGTATGTGCAGTTTCTCTCCGCTCACCGTTCAGTTTCCCGCGATTATGCTCATCACCGCCATGCGCACGGCAATACCAAAAGTCACCTGTGGCAGGATGACCGCCTGCGCTCCGTCGGCAACGTCGGAGTCGATCTCGACGCCACGGTTCATCGGCCCCGGGTGCATCACGATGGCATCCGGCTTGGCCAGTGCGAGCATCGCCGGAGTCAATCCGTAGCAGCGGAAGTATTCCCGCGCCGACGGCAACAGGGTTCCGCTCATGCGTTCGTTCTGCAGGCGCAGCATGATCACGACATCGCAGTCACGCAAGCCGAGGCGCAGATCGTTGAAGACACGCACCCCCATGCTTTCGACGCAAGCGGGCAACAGGGTCTGCGGACCAACCGCCCGTACCTCGGCAACGCCGAGCGTGGTCAGCGCATGGATGTCCGAGCGAGCAACCCGCGAATGCAGGATGTCGCCCACGATGGCAACCACCAAGGAGCTGAAATCGCGCTTGTAATGCCGGATCGTATACACGTCGAGCAAGCCCTGTGTGGGATGCGCGTGGCGTCCGTCGCCCGCATTGACGACATGCACATCGCTACGCTGCAGACGGCGCAGGTGGTCGGCGATCAGATGCGGCGCACCACTGGCGGCGTGGCGGACGACGAACATGTCGGCGTGCATGGCAACCAGGTTATCGACGGTGTCCAGCAGGGTCTCACCCTTGGCGGTTGACGAGCGCGTCACGTCGAGATTGATGACATCGGCCGACAGCCGCTTGGCGGCGATCTCGAAGGTCGTCCGGGTGCGCGTCGAGTTCTCGAAGAAGAGGTTGAAGACGCTCTTTCCGCGCAGCAACGGCACCTTCTTGACTTCCCGATCGGAGACCTTGAGAAAACTCGACGCGGTGTCGAGAATGTGGACAATCACTTCGCGCGGCAGACCTTCGATCGACAGCAGGTGCGTCAGCTTGCCATTGGCGTTGAGTTGCGGGTTATGCATCTTGGGCAACCGTCCATTGCAGGCGACCGCCTTCATCGGTCGACAGGATCAGTTCCAGCGACGGCTCCAAGTTGACCCGCCAGGGGCAGAAATCGGCACACACCGGCAACTCGCGCTGGCCGCGATCCGCCAGCACGGCAAGCTGAATGCGCGCCGGACGCCCGTAATCGAACAGCGCGTTGATCGCCGCGCGTGTGGTCCGCCCGGTGTATAGCACGTCGTCGACCAGAATCAGTGGGCGGCCTTCGACATCGAAAGGAATCGAGCTCGGTCTGACGCGCGCGTGCAGGCCTCTCTCGCCGTAGTCGTCGCGATAGAAGGAAACGTCGATCAGACCGAGATCGCTGCTCAGGCCAAGCAATTCATGCAGGCGCCGGGCAACCCAGACGCCCCCACTGTGAATGCCAACCAGTACGCTATCCGGGTGCAACCGGGGACGAATCTGATCAGCGAGTTCGGTACACTGTGTTTCGGCGTCCGGGAGTTCAAGACGGGACATGGGTCTGGCATCCCTGTGGTTGGGAGAGATCGCCGGCAGCGGCGTCGAAGTGATTCTGCAGAATGATCTGGGCGGCAACGCTATCGATATGCTTCCTGGCTTGACGCGCATTGTGCCCTGCCGCGCGCAGCCTTTCCTGAGCTTCGCACGAGGTAAGGCGCTCGTCGGCAAAAGCGACGGCAAGCCGAAAGCGCTCGCGCAATCGCCGGGCGAAACGTTCGCAGCGTGCAGTCAGCGCATGCGCCGAACCATCCAGCGCAACCGGTCGACCGACGACCAGGCTGACCGGCTGCCACTCATCGATCAGTGCGGCAATGCGTGCCAACCCTTGCGCATCGTTCTGCCGTTCGATGACGGTGAGCGGGTGCGCCCGACGCAGCAGCCACTCGCCAACGGCGACACCAATACGCTTCTCGCCGAAATCGAAGGCGAGCACGGTTCCGCTGACTGTTTGCGCACTTGCTTCAGGCATGGCCGGCTTCGTCGGCAAGGTTCGTCAGGTTGACGCCCAGCAGTTCCATCGCCGAAGCGAGGCGCTCTTCGTAGGGCAATTCGAACAGGATGCGCAAATCGGCGGGAACGGTCAACCAGGCATTCTGCGCAACCTCGTGCTCGAGCTGGCCAGCCGACCAGCCGGCGTAGCCGAGCGTCACCAGCAGGTCGCGTGGCTGACCGTCGCGCGCCACCGCAAGTAGAACGTCGCGCGAACTGGTCAAGCCGACCTCGGCATTGACGGCCAGCGTCGACTGCCATTGGCCGACTGGCCGGTGCAGCACGAAGCCGCGGTCGGTCTGCACCGGTCCGCCGAAGAGGACATGCAGCTTGGCCACCTCAGGGGCGTCGAGACGAACGTCGATTCGTTCGAGCAGCGTCCCGAGACTCATATCGAGCGGGCGGTTGACAATGACGCCCAAAGCACCACGTGCATTATGCTCGGCGATGTAGACCAGCGTCCTGGCGAAGTACGGATCTGCCATCGCTGGCATGGCGATGAGAAAATGATCGGTAAAATTGATGCTCTCCATGGCCCTATTCTAATTCCAATCGCCGCCTTCGGCGGTGACAAAGCCAACCCATGTCTGATTCGATTCTCGTCTGGTTCCGCCGCGACCTGCGCGACACGGACCATAGCGCCCTCGGTGAAGCGCTTCGCCAGGCACGGCGCGTCTATTGTGCCTTCATTTTCGACCGCGAAATCCTCGCTGCACTGCCCGAACGTACTGACCGGCGGGTCGAGTTCATCCGCGATTCGCTGGTCGAACTCGATGCAGCGCTGCGCTTGCGTGGCGGCGGGCTGATCGTCCGCCACGGCTGGCCACGCGAAGAGATCCCGCGCCTGGTGCAGGAGCTGGGCGTTGCCGCCGTCTTCGTCAACCGCGACTACGAGCCGCTGGCCAAAGAGCGCGATGCGGCGGTGGCAGCAGCACTGCGCCGGGCGGGCATCGGTTTTCGGTCGTTCAAGGATCAGGTGATGTTCGATGGCGACGAGATCCTGAATCGCGCTGGCCGCCCGTACACCGTGTTCACGCCGTACCGGAGAGCCTGGCTCGCCCGTCTGACTGAAGCTCATCGACCAGCGCCCGGTCAGCCTAGCGCTACCCTTGCCGCGCCAGCGGGTGCCAGCCAGGTGCCCACCTTGTCGGCGCTCGGCTTTCACGCCATCGATCACGATCAGGCGCGCCTGGCGGCCGGGATGAACGGCGCGCAGCGCTTGCTCGACGACTTTCTCGGGCGAATCGCGCGCTACGCCGAGCAACGGGATTTTCCCGCCGTCAAGGGCGTTTCCTATCTTTCCGTGCACCTGCGCTTTGGTACCGTTTCGATCCGCCGTCTTGTCCTCCAGGCGATCGCCCACGGCGCCCTGCTCGACCCTGCCGGAGGCGCCGCGACATGGCTCGGCGAGCTCATCTGGCGCGATTTCTACTTCATGATTCTCGACCACTTTCCGCACGTCACCAAAAACGCGTTCAAGCCCGCATACGATGCCATCGCCTGGGAACAGGGAACATGGGCTGACGACGCCTTCGCCGCCTGGTGCGCCGGGCGCACGGGCTATCCGCTGGTCGACGCGGCCATGCGCCAAATCAATCAGACGGGTTACATGCATAACCGCCTGCGCATGGTCGTCGCTTCGTTCCTGAGCAAGGATCTGGGTATTGACTGGCGCCGCGGCGAAGCCTACTTCGCACAGAAGCTGAATGACTTCGATCTGGCGGCCAACAACGGCGGCTGGCAATGGGCGGCCTCGACCGGCTGCGATGCCCAGCCGTATTTTCGCATCTTCAACCCGCTCACTCAGTCGGAGCGCTTCGACCCAGCCGGAAAGTTCATTCGCCGCTACCTTCCGGAGTTGAGCAAGGTTCCCGATCGGCATCTGCACGCGCCCTGGCGAATGTCCCAGTCGGAACAGGCGGCGTGCGCAACTTTCACCGGGGGTGCCATTCACGAGCCGCTGGTTGACCACGAAACAGCACGCCGGCGGACGCTGGCGCGCTATTCAGTGGTCAGGAATCGCGCCGCTCCTTGACGTGCCGGCCGACCAGTCGGAGGAGTTCGTCTTCCTGATAGGGCTTGCCAAGATAATGATCGACGCCCAGATCAAGCGCGTACTGGCGATGCTTCTCGGCCGTACGCGAAGTGATCATGATGATCGGAATCTTGCGCAAGCGCTTGTCGGCACGAATGTTGCGGGTCAGCTCGAAACCGTCCATGCGGGGCATCTCGATATCGACCAGCATGACGTCCGGCAACGCTTGCGTCAGCTGTTCGAGCGCTTCGACACCGTTCTTGGCGGTGGTCACCTGGTAGCCTTCGCGCGCCAGCAAACGACTGGTAATCTTGCGCACGGTGAGCGAGTCGTCGACGATCATCACCGTTGGCAAGTCACCGGCAAGGGCCGCAGTCTCCTCGCCCTTGTGCTGCACCGGCACCGGCGAGACCGCAGCCTGCGTGCGAACCCGGCTGGCAAGAGCCACCGGATTGAGAATCAGAACTACCTGCCCATTGCCAAGAACAGTGGCCCCGTCGACGCCAATGACCCGGGCAAGCTGCGGCCCGATGTTCTTGACGACGATCTCCTGGTTCCCCAGCACAGCGTCGACCTGCGCCGCGATCCTGTTTGTACCGCTGCGCAGCAGCAGGACCCAGTAGCGCGAGTGTCTTTCGGGGAGTGCCCGCAGGTCGCCGAGCAGATGTGGCAGGTAGTGAAATGGGTAGCGATTCTCCCCCCAAACGGCAAAGTTGCCGTCGCGAATGCGCGCCAGACCCTTCTCGCGAAGGTCGAGAACCTGCTCGATCATGGCCGAAGGAATCGCATACTGCGTGCTGCCGGAACGCACCAGCAAAGCCTTGGTGACCGCCAGCGTGAGCGGTAGATAGAGGCGGAAGGTCGTCCCCTGCCCGGCGTTGGAAAACACTTCAATACGACCACCGAGGCTGGTGACTTCGCTGCGCAGAACATCCATGCCTATCCCGCGGCCCGACAACTGCGACAACTCGCTGGCCGTCGATATGCCAGGAACAAAGATCAGATCGACGACCCGATCGTCGTCGGCCGCCTGCTCCCGGGTCAGCAAGCCTGCCGCCAGGCCGCGCGCGCGCAGGCCATCGAGGTCGAGACCCGCACCGTCGTCGGAGAAATTGAGAATGATCTCGTTGCCTTCCTGGGTCAGGGTCAACGCAATTTCGCCGATCTCCGGTTTGCCCCGCGCCAGGCGCACCTGGGTGCTCTCCAGACCGTGGGCAACCGCGTTGCGCAGCATATGCTCGAGCGGCGCCAGCATCTTGTCGAGCACCGTCCGGTCGAGTTCCAATTGCGTCCCACGAATCTCGAGGTTGGCGCGCTTGCCCAGTTCCTTCGCCGCCTGCCGTACGATCCGGTAGAGGCGATCGGCAATGCTGCCGAAGGGCACCATCCGAATCGACATCAGCTCCTGTTGCACTTCGCGGTTGAGCCGCGCCTGTGCCAGGATCGCTGCGTTGGCATCGTCAAGATTCTTCAGCAGCGTCTGCTGTACTGTGGCGACATCGTTCACCGATTCCGCCATCATCCGCGTCAGTTCCTGGAAACGTGTGAAGCGGTCGAACTCGAGCGGATCGAAATCGGCCCGCCCTTCGCCTGCCTGCGCCGTACGTGACTGCATCTGCGTCTCGGCCTGAATTTCAATATCGCGCAACTGGCGACGGAGGCGGATGACGTTTTCGGTAAGGTCAAGCAGCGAAACCTTGATCGCCCGCATCTCTCCTTCGATGCGCGAGCGAGCAATCGACAGCTCGCCTGCTTCGTTGACCAACCGGTCGATCAGGTCGGCACGCACGCGCAAGCTGGCGCGTTGCACGGCACCGTCGCCCTCTGCCTCGGCAAACTCTGGCAGACTCACGACAGGTTCCGGCTCGCTCGCCACAGCCGACTCAGCCAACGCAGCGGGCGCCGCCATCGGCGCTGCCGACTCACGCTCGCCGGCGAGTTCGAGATGAGCGTGTCCGGCGTGACCGCGCTGCAAGCCGTCAACGATCTGAACGATCGCGTCAAAAGCGCCGTCGACATCGTCGATCAGTTCGACCGAGGCCTGGCCTGCAGCCTGCGCCTCGATCAGGCGCGTTTCGATCGCGTGCGTCATTTGCCCGAGGTTCATCGCCCCGGCCATGCGTGCACTTCCCTTCAGCGTATGGAACAGGCGGGCAAGCCCACGCGCGGCTTCCGAGTTGGCCGGGTCTTCCCGCCAAGCGAGGAGCTGCTGGGTGATCCGCTGCGCCAGATCCAGCGCTTCGTCGATGAACAGCGGCAGCAGTTGCTCGTCCAGTTCGTCGCGCAGTAGCGGCCCATCGGGCGCGGCGACCAGACCGGTCGCAGCCGGACTGGCCGTTGGCGCCGGCACCTCGGCAAGCGCTTGCGGCACGCTGACCTCGGGACTGGCCGGCCCCGGTTTCGGCCTTGCGCGCTCCTCGGGATAAAGCGCCGTCAAGCGCTCGACCAGGCTGTTCGCTGGCTGGGGCTGCCGTCTGCCGGCAATCGGTGCCAGCATCAAGGCCAGTTCATCGATGGTCTGGCGGACCACCTCAAGCGCTTCGAAGTTGCCTGGATGGGCGGTCGAATTGCGCCGTTGCAGCGCCATTTCGAGAGCGCGCCCCAGATGATTCACCACCGGGAGCCCGACGGTTCCGGCAATGCTGGCCAGCGTGTGCGCCGCGCGATACATCTCGTTCGTCGTCGCCGCCAGCGGATCGGCAGCCAGTACGGAGAACTCGGCTTGCAGCGTGGCCAGATGCGTCTTCGCTTCGTCGTTGAAAATCTCGGCCAAAGACGGCGGCAGCGTAAACTCCGGCTCGCTTTCGGCCGCCGGCGGCTGTGCCTCGCTCGCCGATACCGGACTGACGCCTGCCGGCATGATGTCAAGCGTGACGGGCGACGCGTCGTCGGGTACGACGGGCGCTTCTGCGGCAACCGCCGACGGCAAGGCTGGAGTGGTATCGGCTCCACCAATCAGGCTTGTCGCAAGGCTGGTCACGCCATCTGCGTCAGGCGGTTGACCATGGCCGGTCTTCAGATGGTCGACCCACGCCAGGAAGACCGCGTATGACTGTCCCAACAGGTCAAAGATCGATGCATTGACCTCGCTCTCCTGGCGCAGCCAAAGATTGAGTACCTGTTCGACCGACCAGGCAACTTCACCCAGGTCACGCAGGCCGACCATCCGGCCACTGCCCTTCAACGTATGGACAGAACGGCGAATTGAGGTCAACACCTCGACATCATGCGGGTGTTTGCGCAGTGCCTGCAGATCACGCTTGATGCTGACCAGAACTTCCTCACCCTCATCGAGAAATATCTCGAGCAGCTCGGCATCGACCTCCTCAGTACTCGCCTGGGCCAGCATCACCGTCTTGGCCGAAGGCTCAGGAGCGAGCTGAGCCGCCGGCTTGAGCGTCGCCATCGCTTCGTCGATCTGCTCGGCAGCATCGCCACCCGCCGCCAGAGCGGAAAGAACCTGCTTCGTTTGCTGACCGAGTTCGCTGTCCGCCACCAGGTCGGCATCCTTTTGCAGAGCGGCCAGGTTCTGCCGGATTTCCTGGCGCAGTTCGACATCGCTTGGCTGCTCGCGCAGCGCAACGAGCAGTGCGTGCGCCTCGATCTTCTGTTGTTCGACCTCCTGCTCGACGGTGGCTTCCGCCTGATCGCCGGCCGCCTTGCCGGGCTCGGCCCGCAGACGGTCGACAAACTTGGTGAAGCTCGTCGCGCCATGCTGCAGAGCATCGACGAAGAAGCCGATCAGCGACAGTTGTTCGGCCACGCGCTCGAAATCGTCCTCCGGCGGCAGCGCATCTGCCTCAGCAAAGGCCTTGATCTGAGCCGCGCACTGCTGCAAAACGACTACCGCATCGTCATGGCGCATCATGGTCAGCGCGCCGGCGACCTGATGCAGCGGGCCTTCCAGGCCATGCAGCTCGACGCGCTTCTCCGGGTCGCGGAAGAACGTGTCCAGCACCTGCTCGACCAGCGCGAGGTTGCTCTGGATCTCCTTGGCAACCTGAACGATCAACAGCTTTTCCTGAGCCCGGCGCGACATTTCGTCGAGCGACGGATGCTCGGATTCGGGCGGCGGCGCAGCGCCCGTCAGGCAGCCATGAATCCGTTCGATCATGACGTTTACCTGATGACCGAAACTCTGCTCCAGGTGCTGCATATTTTCCAACGCGTGCTGAGCAAGAAGTATGGCTGTCGCCATCTCCATCGCCAGCGCGTCGGTATGGCGCGTCGGATCGTGATTCAGGATACCGGCGACGCGCGACATGATCTCGACCAGGCGACGAAAGTCCGCCTGCCCGAGATCCTCCACCAGGGTCGCCAGCGTTCCGATGTTGCTCTTGAAGGTCGGCAGCGCCTGTACGATTCCGGCGCAGAACCGGTTCCAGCTTTCTTCACTGGCGGCGATCGCGTCGCGCAGCGAGCGGCGCAGCGCTTCCGCGGCCACCGGCGGCGCCGCTGGCGTCGGCAACAGCGGTGTCAACTGGTAAGCGTCCTTGACCCGCAGCACAGCGCGATCCTTGCTCTCGGCAATCGCCACAAGGTAAAGGGCGTCGCGCATCAAGCGTTCTGCAACGTTCTTTGAGCCCTCGAGCAAGCGGCGCATCTGCAAGTCAATGCGCGCGCACAGCTGCCGCGTCTCGGCGTCCCGAACGAGCGAACGCTCGGCAAGCGCACTCAGGAAGGCACCGGCAACCCACCAGAACGAGCGCGCAGAAGGAGTCTCCTGTACCGCTTCGACATGTTTGACGGCAGCCCGCATTTCTTGTACGCCGGCTGCCTCCAGCGGCGCCCGCAGCCAGCTCAGCAAGCCACGCTGGAAGTGCGCCCGCTGTTGCCGCAAGTGGTTCTGCAGTTCGCTGCGACCGAGGCGCATCGGCGGTCCGCTGCGCCTCGGTGGGCGAACGCGCAAATTGGGAAAGAAGAGGTCGGTCGGGGCAACGCGCGCCGCGCCGCGCGCCGACTGGATCTCCCGGTAGAGCGGCAGGAGCCGCAGCGGCTGATTGGGTTGTCCGTCGACCAGATCGTCGAGAAAATGCCCGATCGCCGCCAGCGCGCGCTGCACGAGGGCGATGGCCTCCGTCTCCGGCGCCGCTGGCTGCAATTCCAGTGTCTCGAGCAGCGACTCCAGCGCGTCGGCAAAGTGCGTCACGCCGTCCAGACCAACGATGGTCAGAGCACCGTGTACCTGGTGCAGGTGCGTGCGACTGAACCTCAGTTGAGTGCGCTCGCACCGCCCTTGCGCGGCTCCAGCGAGGAACTCTTTCAGCGCATCGTCAGCACGCTGCAATGCGAGGTCAATCTCGCTCTTGACCCAGGCGAGCGGGCCGATATCGAAGTCCGTCGGGGAATTCATTGCGCGCAGTCCCTCCGTTCCGGCTTCCTGGGAGCTAGGTCAGGACACCTTGAAACCAGCCACCGATCCCTTGAGTTCGGTCGCGAGACCGGCCAGCTCGCCAATCGCCGCCGCTGTCTTCTGAGTGCCGGCCGTCGTCTGTCCAGTCACCAGCAGAATCTCCTGCATCTTGCGGGCAACCTTCGTAGCCGATTCGGCCTGCTGTCGCGTCGCTGCAGAAATCGTGTCGATCAGTTCGGTGAGCTCGCGCGAAACTTTCTCGATCTCGGCCAGCGCCTGACCAGCGGCATCCGACAAGCGTGCGCCGACAACGACTTCGCGCGTCGACTCCTCCATGGCCGAGACCGTGTCCTGGGTATCGTTCTGAATCGTCCTGACGATGGCGCCGATCTGCTTCGTCGCTTCCCCCGAGCGTTCGGCAAGCCGCTGCACCTCCTCGGCGACCACGGTAAATCCACGTCCGGCCTCGCCGGCCGATGCCGCCTGTATCGCCGCGTTCAGCGCGAGAACGTTGGTTTGCTCGGTGATATCCGAGATCAATTCGACGATCTCGCCGATCTCCTGCGACGATTCGCCAAGTCGCTTGATCCGTTTCGAGGTCTCCTGAATCTGATCGCGAATCTTGTTCATTCCCTTGATCGAGTCGGTGACCGCTTTGGTGCCCTTTTCAGCCGCCGAGAGCGATTGACGAGCAACCGTCGCCGACTGCTTCGCGTCGTCGGAGACGTTGGTCATCGAAGTGGCCATGGCCAGCGCCGACTGGCCAGCACCCTTGATCTCGGCTGCCTGGCGCTCGGCCGCAGCGAGCAGTTCCGCGGATGTCTGCTGGGCGATGCCGGTGGCTACGGTCACCCGGCCAGCCGCATCGTTGATTCGCCCGACAAGGACGCGCAGCTCCTCGATGGTGTAATTGATCGAGTCGGCAATGGCGCCGGTGATGTCTTCGGAAACCGTTGCGGTAACGGTGAGATCGCCGTCGGCGAGGTCACCAAGTTCGTTCATCAGGCGCAGGATGGCGCCCTGGTTCTGTCGATTGAGGAGTTCACTGGCTTGCCGGCTTTGCTCGGCCTTTTCCGCTTGCCGCAGGTTCTCGGCAAGATAGGTGCGCGCAATCAGGTAGAGCAACAGCAAGGCCACGAGAACAAGGACGAGCAGGCTGATGGCGTAGCCAGCGCGTTGCCCGAGACTACCCTGGTATCCCTGGGCAAGCTGGTCGGTCAGTTGCAGCAGTTCTTCGCTGTCGCGGAAGATTTGCGAGCCTGCCTGTTTGGCGATCACCAGCTTCTGCATGTTGGCGAGAATGCCGCTGACCGCCGTGCGGTACTCGGTAAAGCGAGCGTCGAGCTCGTTGAGTTTTTGCTTGGTCTCAGAATCGGTCGCCGCAGCGATGCGCAGTTGATCGCTTCCCTTGCTCAGCGCACGCAAGGTGTCGCGAAAGGTATTCGTATCCTTGCCGAGCAGGAAGGCGATCTCCGGATCGATCGCATCGCCGACCAGCAGCGCGCTGGCGTTCTTGGCGATCCTTTGCGTCAGCATCACCAGTTGGCTGGCAGCAGCAATCTCGCGCAGCCCGGAGCTGTTCTGCATCTTGAGCGCCGCCACCTGTTCTGCTACCTCGAGCAACTGCGGGTTCTTCTCGTTGATCGAAGCGACATCCTTGCCAAGAGAAATCAGGTTCTTCTCCATTTCAAGCAGACGTGCAGCATTCTTGTCCGTCTTGTCCCAGGTTTGCGTCAAGGCCTGCAGTTGCGGCTGAACGCTGTCCGGTGACGCCGGCACCGTCGTCCCGGCGAGCTGACCACCGTTGGTCAGCCGATCGAGATTGGTGGCGAAGCCCTCGCGCGAATCCTTGAGTTGCTGGAATGCATTTGCATCACCCAGCAGCGCCAGGCTCGAGGCCTTGGCCAGCCTCTGCGACAGCATGCGCATCTCGCCGGCAGCAGCGACATAGGCAGTGCCGTTGCTTGCCTGGCGACTGTCCCGGAAGACGATGACGGCAATGATCAGTACGACGAGCAGCAGGCACGCCCCGAGGATCTGCATCTGCTGACCGATCGGATACTGCCGGAGGAAGGCGGGCAAATGCGCTGCCTCGGCCTTTCGTTCCGGCTGACCGGATTCCATGACTGTACGAGCTGAAGAGGTCTCGCTGCCCGCCCCTGTCACCCGCGACAAGAACGCGGACAGCTTAGTCTTGATCGTCATTTTGCTTCTCCGTTTACACTGCCTCGACGGCGTGAATAGCTGTCGGCAAGTCTTGCTTGATACGAAAGCGCCTCAACACGAATGCGCTTCAAACGCCAATGTCCATGAACGCGCCATCGCTCAGCAACTCGCGCACTTTGATCTTCTTCCAGTGACGACCTTCGTTGTCGGTGTAAGCTTCGCGCGCCCATGCCGGCGCACGCCCGTCAGGCGCCTGCGGAGTCAACGCGTCAACATAACGCAGGCCGACCATGCGCGTAACCAGCAGCGCCGCGTTGGTCCCGTAACGAGTGCCGATCAGCAACAGGCGGGAAGCCGCGTTCTGTGGCGTCGGCTCGTTGCCGAGAAAGGCAGACAGATCGATCACCGAATAGAGGCTGCCGCGAATGTTGGCAATTCCCGCAAACCAGGGCTTGGTCAGTGGGACAGTGGTCAGCGGGGTAAGCGGTACGATCTCGCCCGAATCCGCCAGATCGAGCAACCAGTAGTCCGAACCCGCCTGAATTCCAAGCAATCCGGCCGATTTCTCGGCCGTGCTTCCGGTCAGTCGCGCCGCGAGGTACGACTGGAACTCGTGCAGGCTGATCTTCTTGGCCATCCCTTTTCGCTTTGCTACAACGCAGCAATCTTGGCCAGCAACTCCTGACCGTTGACCGGTTTGACCAGGTAGTCGTGGGCCCCCTGACGCAATCCCCAGATCCGGTCGGTTTCCTGACCTTTCGTCGTACACACGATGATCGGGATGTTTCTGGTCACCTGGTCGCGGCTGAGCGTGCGTGTCGCCTGGTAACCGTTGAGGCCCGGCATGACGATGTCCATCAAGACCAGATCGGGCAGTTCGCTTTTTGCCTTGGCAATCGCTTCCTCACCGCTTTCCGCGGTGATCACCTCGTAACCGCTACCGGTCAGCAGGGTCTTCATGACATGACGCTCGGTCGGCGAATCATCGACAACGAGGATTTTCTTGATGGTCATGAGTTGTTCGTGCCTTTTCGGGTGCCTGTCAGGATTCCCACGCCGGCTCAGCTTGCCGGCGGGGCATACGCGGCAACTGCCTTCAACAGGCTTTCCTTGGTGAACGGTTTGGTGAGGTAATGGTCCGAGCCCACCATCCGACCGCGAGCGCGATCGAACAAGCCGTCTTTCGACGACAACATGATCACCGGCGTAGCCCGGAAACGCTGGTTCTTCTTGATCAGAGCGCACGTCTGGTAACCGTCCAGGCGCGGCATCAGGATGTCGCAGAAGATGACTGCCGGCTGATGATCGGCGATCTTCGCCAATGCGTCGAAGCCATCTTCGGCGAGCAACACCTGGCAACCCGCCTGCACGAGGAAGATCTCGGCGCTGCGCCGGATCGTGTTGCTGTCGTCGACAACCATGACCTTGATTCCGCGCAGGTCAGCAGCTTCAGTCAAGTCCATCCTCCAGTGATAGTCCCGGTCGCCAAACGGCCAGGCTTGCCAGTGATGCCGGAAGTCAACACGAGCGGCCGCAGATTCCGACGACCCGTTACTATACCGCATTGTCTTGCCAATACGTCCATTATGCCTTCCGCAAGGAGAAGCCTGGCTCGCCGCAAACGGCCACACTACTCATCGCCGAGCGACTGCCAGCGGCTACTTCCGACCGACGGCACAACGCACTCGACGGCGAGCGCACCGCCGCTTGCTGCTCGCCGGGCGAGCGCTGGCGGGCCGTTGGCTGCGTGCGAGACCGACCCAGGTTTTCGGTTAGAATCGCGCAGGACTTGGACAGATTCTAGCCAATGCACTGACCCGCTGCCAAGTCTTTCTTTCTTCGACACTAGCATTTTCTTCGCAGGTAGCCCGCAGCACATGGATGAGCGCTTTGACCCACACACCCCGCCGCTCGTTCTCAGCTTTGCCGCCAGCGATCCTTCCGGCGGAGCGGGTGTGCAGGCCGACCTGATGACCATCGGCACGCTCGGCTGTCATCCGCTCTCGGTAATAACTGCACTGACAATACAGGATACCGTCGGCGTCAGCCGCCTGCTGCCGGTCGATCCAGCGCATGTCGAGCAGCAGGCACGCGTGCTCCTGGCGGACATGCCGGTCGCCGCGTGCAAGATCGGCCTGACCGGCAGCGTCGAGTGCATCGCCGCGATTGCCGCCGTGCTTGCCGAACATCGGCACCTGCCCCTGGTCGTCGACCCGGTTCTCGCCTCGGGGCGCGGCGACCCACTGGCCGACGAAAGGACGATTGACGCGCTGGTCAATCAGCTTTTTCCTCTCGCCACGCTGCTCACCCCGAACACGCTCGAAGCCAGCCGCTTGAGCGGAATGAGCCCGAATGACGAGCAGCCGGCTGGACCGAAGCAAGTGGAGCACCTGCTGAAAGGCGGCTGCGAATATGTCCTGTTGACCGGAACGCACGCCGCCACCGAACAGGTTGAAAACACGCTTTATCGCCGTGGCCACGGTCTGCTGCGGCGCGACTGCTGGCCCCGCCTGGCCGCCAGTTACCATGGCTCGGGCTGCACGCTGGCTGCAGCCATTGCCGCTTTCCTTGCCCGCGGCTCGTCGGTCGTCGACGCGGTGTACCTGGCGCAGGCTTATACCTGGCAGACGCTGGCAGCCGGGTTTCGTCCCGGACGCGGCCAGCATGTCCCGAATCGTTTCTTTGCCATGCATGCGCCGCTACGGGGTGAGCGATGACGGCAGCCCGCCGGCGCCCCCTGCGTGGCCTGTATGCGATCACCCCGGAAGGGCTGACCCGGGCCGATCTCCTCCTGCGAGTGCGCGCGGCGCTGGCCGGCGGCGCAGTTGTCGTGCAGTACCGCGACAAGCTTGCCAGCGATGACGAACGCCGGGCAACGGCGTCCGCCTTGCGCGCACTCTGCCGCGAGTTTGCCGCGCCACTGCTGATCAACGACGATCTCGACCTGGCTCTGGCGATAGACGCCGACGGCGTACACCTTGGCCGCGACGACGGCGACTGGTGCGCGGCCCGCCGGCGCCTCGGACCTGATCGGCTGCTCGGCTGTTCGTGCTACGCCGATGCCGCGCTGGCGCGCCAGGCAGTCCTGGCGGGCGCCGATTATCTTGCCTTGGGCGCGGTTTTCCCGTCGGCAACGAAACCGCTGGCCGTGCGCGCCGACCTGTCGCTGTTTGCCCACTGCCGGCAGGAGTTCGCCCTCCCGATCTGTGCGATCGGTGGCATCACACTGGAGAACGCCCCCCGCCTGCTGGCTGCCGGCGCCGACCTGCTGGCGGTGATCAGCGACCTCTTCGCGGCACCCGAGGTAATGGCACGGGCGGCCGCCTACCAAAACCTGTTCAAGGATATCAGTCGTGACTTCCCATAATCAGAAACTGTTCGAACGCGCGCAACAGTACATTCCAGGCGGCGTAAACTCTCCGGTACGCGCCTTCCGTTCGGTCGGCGGCACGCCGCGCTTTCTCGCCGAGGGTCGTGGCCCGCGCGTCATCGACGCCGACGGCTGCAGCTATGTCGACTACGTTGGCTCGTGGGGTCCGTTAATCCTCGGCCACGCTCATCCGGCCGTCGTCGAAGCGGTTCGTCTGGCCGCCGCGCGGGGTTTGTCGTTTGGCGCGCCAACCGAGAGCGAAGTGGAAATGGCTGAACTGCTGTGTACCGCGCTGCCATCGCTCGAAATGGTCCGTCTGGTCAGTTCGGGAACCGAAGCAACAATGAGCGCCATCCGTCTGGCGCGCGGCTTTACCGGCCGGGATCTGTTGATCAAGTTCGAAGGCTGCTATCACGGGCATTCGGACAGCCTGCTGGTAAAAGCCGGTTCCGGTCTGCTGACCTTCGGTACGCCCAGTTCGAGCGGTGTTCCAGACGATCTCGTCAAGCACACGCTGGTGCTCGACTACAACGACCTTGCCGGAATCGCGGCAAGCTTTGCCCAGCGCGGCAGCCAGATCGCCGCCGTCATCGTCGAACCGGTCGCCGGCAACATGAACCTGATCGCGCCGCGTCCCGAGTTCCTGCGCGCATTGCGCGAGTTGTGCAGCGAGCACGGCGCGCTCCTCATTTTCGATGAAGTGATGACTGGTTTTCGCGTCGGAGCGCAGGGTGCACAGGGCCTCTACGGGATTACGCCGGACTTGACCACGCTCGGCAAGGTGATCGGTGGCGGCATGCCGGTTGGCGCGTTTGGCGGCCGGCGTGAGGTGATGGCCAAGGTCGCGCCGCTCGGTTCGGTCTATCAGGCTGGCACCTTGTCGGGGAACCCGGTGGCGGTCGCGGCCGGCTTGGCGACGCTCAAGCTGGTGCGCAGCGAGGAAGGCTTTTACGCAACGCTGACGCAGCGTACCGAGCAACTTGTGAACGGTTTGATGGATGCCGCCAGGCGCTCGGGCATTCCCTTTTCGGCGCAGGCCATCGGCGGCATGTTCGGGCTGTACTTCCGCACCGAATGTCCGCAAAGCTACACGCAGGCACTGGACAGCGATCAGGCGGCATTCAGGCGCTTCTTCCACGCCATGCTGGCGGCGGGACACTACTTCGCGCCGTCGGCCTTCGAGGCCGGCTTCGTTTCGGCGGCTCATGGGGAAGCGGAGATTGCCGCAACAGTGGCGGCTGCCGACGAGATCTTCCGCAACTGGTAAGGAAAGGCAGCGGCTACCCGCGCAGACTGAGCAGCAGAGCGAGAAACTCGTCGGCACGCTGCAGGCCGACGACGCGCACGCCCTCGATCTCCTTGCCGGTACGGTCGAAGAAGACGATCGCCGGCGGGCCATAGACCTTGAAACGCTGCAACAACGCCTTGTCCTGCTCCGTGTTGCCGGTCACGTCGGCCTGCAGCAGCGTCCATCCGGCGAGTTCGGCCTGCACGCGCGGATCGGCAAACGTCGTCCGTTCCATTTCCTTGCAAGTGACACACCAGTCGGCGTAGAAATCGAGCAATACCGGCTGCTGCGCCGACTTGACGCGCGCCGCCAGTTCATCGACCGAGCCGATGCGTACGAAGGGCAGGGGACGCGTGTCGCCGCCGGCAGCCGCACTGCGCAAGACCGAGAGCGGCTGCAAGGGATCGCGCGAGCCGGCCAGAGCGCCAAGCAGCAAGGCTGCGCCAGCGAGCAGCAGGACGATGCCGATTCCCTTCCAGAAACGCTGCCACCCCCTGGCGTGGCTTGGAAGCGGGTCGAGTGCATGCAGATAACTGGCCGATACGATCAGCAGCAAGGCCCAGGCCAGCATGCCGACCACCGCCGGCAGTAGCGGCGCAAGCAGCCACAGCGCTGTGGCCAGGAGAACCACGCCAAAGGTCTTCTTGATCGCTTCCATCCACGGCCCCGACTTCGGCAGCAGCGTACCAGCGGATACGCCGACCGCCAGCAGCGGTACGCCCATTCCCAGGCCCATCGCAAAAAGCGCGCTGCCACCGAGCAGGGCATCGCCGGTCTGACCGATGTAGAGCAGCGCACCAGCCAGCGGCGCAGCAACGCAAGGCCCGACGATCACCGCCGAGAGCGCACCCATCAAGGCCACGCCAGGGAGCGAACCACCGCGCAACTGACGCGCCTCGTCGGCCACCTTGCTCTGCACGAAGGTCGGCAGTTGCAATTCGAAGAAGCCGAACATCGATAAGGCGAGAACGACGAAGATTCCGGCGAAGCTGCCGACGATCCATGGGTTCTGCAGCGCCGACGAGAGCAGGGTCCCGCTCAGCCCGGCAAGGACACCGGCGACGGCGTAGGTCAGCGCCATGCCCACGACGTAGGCGAGCGACAGGGAAAAGCCGCGCAGATGCGATACGCCGTGCCCATCGCGCCCGGCGCCAACGATGATGCTCGAAACGATCGGAATCATCGGGAAAACACAGGGGGTCAGCGACAGCAACAGGCCAAAGCCGAAGAAGCTGGCGGCGAGCAGCCAGAAACCGGCGTGCTGAAACAGGCGCGCAATGCGGCCTGACTCGTCGTTCAGCGGGGCTCGATCGGCGGCGCCAGCCGAGGGTGAACCGCCAAGGGATCCGTCCGGCAGTTGCACGGCCAGTCTGTGCTGCTGCGGTGGATAGCAGACGCCAGCGTCGGCACAGCCTTGCGAGCTGAGCTTCAGGGTCAGCGGCAACGGCCCCGAGCTGGTCCGCGTGACCGACAACCGAACAAGTACTTCGTCGTAGTACACCTCGACTCTGCCGAAGGTTTCGTCATCCTTGGTCTTGCCCGGCGGCAATGCCGGCGGATCGAACGACACGCTGGCCGGCTCGAGGGCAAAGCGAAACTTGTCGCGGTACAGGTAATAGCCCTTGGCAATGGCAAAGCGGACTTCTATCGTGCGCTCGTCGAGGGCGCGTGCCGTTGGCTGAAAGGCGACAGCCGGATCGAGAAACTCATCCGCGTGCCCACTCAGGGCGACCAACAGCAGCAAGGAAAACAGCCAGCGGATCACGGCAGTCTTGACCAATCAGTCGCCCTGCGCCACTTCGTCGGCGACCCAGGCGAGATAGCCCGGCAAACCATGCGCAATCGGCCAGGCGATCACTTCCGGGAGTTCGTACGGGTGACGGGCAAGGATCGCAGCTTGCAGCGCCGGGTAACGCTCGCTCGTCGTCTTGATCAGCAAGGGCACTTCATCGCTGGTCTCGATCGTTCCCTGCCAACGGTAGACCGACCGGCACGCGGAGAGGATGTTTACACAGGCGGCCAGGCGTTGTGCGACAAGATCCTGCGCCAGCGCCTCGGCGACCGATCGGTCAGGCAAGTTGGTCAGAACGAGCAAGGTAGTCACAGGAGCGATTCTACTCCCCGGCGTTTGCGCACCGGCTATCCGAAGCGGCGCGGACAGACTGCCCCGAGCGCCTGCTGACGCGCTGCCCTTGCTGCGCCATCGAGGTCAGTGCCGCCAGGCGCGGCTGACGATCTCGCGAATCACATGCAGCCGGCGATGGAAGAAGTGATCGGCGCCGGGCACGACGACCACCGGCAGATCAAGCGGCCGCGCCCAGGCGATGACATTCGCCAACGGCACCGTAGTGTCCTCCGAGCCGTGGATGACGATCGTGTCGGAGGGAACGGTACGCGTCTGGTAGAGACGTGCACCTTCGACAAAACCCGAGGCGGTACCGACGAGAACCAGGCGCTGCGCGGGGTGGCCCAGCGCGCAGAGCGCTTCAGCCACGCGCGTCTGCACGTAGGCGCCAAAGGAAAAGCCGGCGAGTGCAACCGGCAGGTTGCCGTAGCGACATTTCGCTTCGGCAATCACCGCCAGCAGATCCTCGCTCTCGCCATGACCATCGTCGTGCTCGCCGGCGGTCTGTCCGACGCCACGAAAATTCGGCCGCAAAGCGACATAGTCGAGGTGGTTGAACGTACGGGCCAGAGTCTGCACGACCTTGTTGGTATTGCCGCCGCCGAACAGCGGATGCGGATGCGCCACCAGCGCAATGCCGCGCGGGGCTCCGGGATTCTCCACGGTGATCTCGATCTTGCCGACCGGCCCGTCGATCAGCACATGCTCTGCCGCCAGCCTCATGGCAAGGCCCTCGACGCCGGCCGCTTGCCCGACGCCGCCGACTCCAGCGTCCGGCAGCCAATGCCGCCAGCGCGGTCAGATGCGCAAGCGATCGACGACGCGCCCATGCAGCAGATGCTCCTGGATGATTTCTTCAATATCTTCGTGATCAACGTAGCTGTACCAGACGCCTTCCGGATAGATGACGACGACCGGGCCATTGTCGCAGCGGTCCATGCAGCCCGCCTTGTTGATGCGAACCTTGCCCGCCCCCTTCAGTTGCAACTCGGCCACCCGGTCCTTGGCATAGGTCTGCGCCGCGGTCGCTCCCGCGTCGTTGCAGCAAGTTTCGCCTTCACCCCGCTGATTGCAGCAGAAAAAGACGTGATACTTGAAATGGCTCATGAACCGATGCTCCTTGCGCGCTATGGCGACCAGCGACGACCGGAGATTGTAACGTATTCCCGTTACAAGCGCCGGCCGAGCACGGTCAGATAGGGCAGTGCGAGGAAGGGCCACAGACTCGCCGCCCAGCGGGTCAATCCGTTGAAGTTGAGGAAATGCCCCTGCCGCCAGGCGGCCAGGGCGGCCTCCGAATACGGGTTGGGTGGCGCCAGGTTGACCAGCGCGGTGCCCACCATCAACGCGACGCCAGCCAGCGCGACGCGCACTCCCGCCGGCAGAAAAAGGACGATGGCGAGGAGGACGCTCCCCACCAGCAAACCGATCTGGGCACCCGGGGTAAGCCAGGCGAAGGCGTCTTCCGGTGCCACCAGGACGGCCGCAGCGAGGGTCCTGATCGCCAGAGCGAGCAGAAAGAAGGCAAGCAGGACCATCGACGACTGCGCGCGGTCAAGCAACATGGTGCGGACGAAGAGACCGATACTCATGGTGTTGCAGGCAATGACGCCGGTTTCGAGAACGAAGAAGGATGACGCCGCGTAAGGCAGGGCAGGTGTCAGACCAAGTACATGGCGCAGGTCGCCGGTACCGAAGAGCAGCGTTTCCGGCGACAGTTGCGACACCAGCCAGAAGCCGATCAGAACGAGGCCTGCTTCAGCGTAGGGAACCTGCGCCAGCAAGTCCTGCTGGATCTGCGTGATCCGCCGGAAAATCCGCTTGCCGTTCCAGACGGCAATTATCGCTCCGACAGCCGCGCCGGCACTGTTGCAGGCGAGATCGAGATTGGACGGAACGCGCGCCGGCAACCAGTTCTGCAGACACTCCAGACTGAAGCTGAGCGCGCCGCCGAGGAGCGCGGCGAGCAACGCCGCGCTCCACCGGCCGGGCACGCGGCGCAAGGCAAGCGCGAGAAGAAAACCGAGCGGAAGGTAAGCGACAACGTTGATCGACAGATCGAAGACGGTCCAGTAGCGCGGCCAGGTGGCGCTAAGAAAGGCCAGCGGGGGAACCCCGACGTGGCGCCAGCCGCTCAGTGGATAGAGGCTGGCGTAGCTGATCACGACGATGTACGCGAGCGCCAGCGCCAGCGGCAGCCGCATCGCCGGCGGCAAGCTGCGGCGAGCAGGCTTGCCGTCGGCCGGAGTCTCGGGTGATCTGCGGGAGAACGCCATCAGACAGACAGGCAGCGAGAAAAGTCGTCATTGTAGTGCTTCGCGCTCGCCGCGAAGTCGGCGCAGCCACCCACTCGCCGTGTCCGGCCTCAGTGACCCCTGACGCAGCGCGCTGCGGCGGGTTGCCTACTTCTTCCGATGCGCGTGCAGCGCTTCGGCATGGTGCGTTTGCGCGGCGGCGTGGTGGTGCAGACGGTGATGCAGATCGCCTGGCGGGCCTCCCCGGCCAATGCGCTGCGGCAGCAGCGATCCGCTCAGCATGCCGACGATACTGACCAGCAGGCCGATGAGCTGCGCCGGAACCAGCGGCTGCTCGAGCAGCGTCTCGGCGAGCAGCCAGGCGGCCAGGCCACCGATGATCGCGGCCAAGGCGCCTTGCGTCGTCGCACGTCGCCAGTAGGCACCGAACACCAGAGGAACGAAAGCGCCGGCCAGGGTGACCTTGTAGGCGTTCTCCACCATCTTGAAAATGGACGCTTCCGAATTGAGCGCAAAGACGAGGACAATACCGGTAAAGCAGACCAGCGTGATGCGCATCATGCGCAGGAAAGCATGATCGCCGGCTGCCGGAAAGAAACCGCGCACGACGTTTTCTGAAAACGCGACCGACGGTGCGAGCAGAGTCGCCGAAGAACAGCTCATGATCGCCGAGAGAACGGCACCGAAAAAAACCGCCTGAGCAAGCAGCGGCGTATGCTCAAGGACGAGCGTCGGCAGCACGAGTTGCGAGTCGCTCTCGATCAGGCGATTGAACTGTTCGGGATTGATCAGCGTCGCCGAGTAGGCGATGAACATCGGGATGAAGGTGAAACAGAAGTAGAGCGCCCCGCCGAGCAGCGAGGCCTGGATCGCGATACGCGCGCTGCGCGCCGAGGTAATGCGCTGAAAGACATCCTGTTGCGGAATCGAGCCAAGCATCATCGTCATCCACGCAGCGAGGAAAGCCAGCCATTCGGCGATCCCGCCGCTCGGGAAAAAGTCGAGCTTGCCGGCCTGCGCTGCCTGCCGGACGACCGTCTCGACGCCACCGGTCATACCGGTAACCAGGTAGCCGATGTAGGCCATGCCGCCCATGACGACCGTCATCTGGACGAAGTCGAGAATGGCCACCGAGAACATCCCGCCGAAGGTCGTGTACGTAAGTACGATCGCTGCGCCGAGAATCATTCCGGCGTGCGCGCTGACCGCACCGTCGGTGACAACATTGAAGACCAGGCCAAGCGCCTTGATCTGCGCCGATACCCAACCGAGATACGAAGCGACGATGCACAGCGTGGTCAGCAGTTCAACGCTGCGGTCGTAGCGCAGGCGAAAGAAATCGCCCAGCGTGAGTACGTTCAGACGATAGAGCGTCGTGCCATAGAAGACGCCGGCGATCACCAGACACAGACTGGCGCCAAAGGGATCGGCGACGACGCCGCGCAAGCCTTCCTTGACAAACGTCGCCGACACACCGAAGACCGCTTCAGCGCCGAACCAGGTTGCGAAAACCGTGGCCGTCACCACGGGCAGCGGCAGGCTGCGGCCGGCAACGGCGAAATCCTTGGCGCTATGCACCCGGGTTGCCGCATACAGGCCGATGCCGATCGAAAGCAGCAGGTAGATGACGATGAACCAGATCAGCATTCGGAAACCTCACACATGCAAGGTGGTGCTTCCCTTCGACGACCGTCGACTTTCCTCAGCCGCGCGCCATGCTTCAACAGCGCGTATCGAGACCGTGCTCGGCGAGTTCTGCCGCGTGCAGAACGGCGCGCGCCTTGTTCTGCGTCTCCTGCCACTCGGCCGCTGGATCGGAATCGGCCACGATGCCTGCCCCGGCCTGCACGTGCAACTGTCCATCCTTGATGATCGCCGTCCGGATGGCAATCGCCAGATCCATGTCACCGTTGAAGCCGAGATAACCCACGGCGCCGGCGTACAGCCCGCGCTTGAGCGGTTCGAGTTCGTCGATGATCTCCATCGCGCGCACCTTCGGCGCACCGGACACGGTGCCCGCCGGAAAGGTCGCCTTGAGTACGTCGAGGGCGCCCAGTTCCGGGCGCAAGCGCGCTTCCACGTTCGACACGATGTGCATGACGTGCGAATAGCGCTCGACGATCATGTGCTCGGTGACCTTGATCGTTCCGACGCGCGCGACGCGGCCTGCGTCGTTGCGCCCGAGGTCGAGCAACTGGACATGTTCGGCACGCTCCTTCTCGTCGGCCAGCAGCTCGGCGGCAAGCGTCTGATCCTCGTCGTAGGAGACGCCACGCCGACGCGTGCCGGCGATCGGGCGGACAGTCACCGTGTCGCCGTCGAGACGAACGAGGATCTCCGGCGAGGCGCCAACAACATGGAAATCCTCGAAATCGAAAAGGAACATGTAGGGTGACGGATTGAGCGAGCGCAGCGAGCGATAGACCGCCAACGGACTGGCGGTGAGCGGCTTGCTCATGCGTTGCGACAGCACCACCTGCATGATGTCGCCTTCCGTAATGTAGCGCTTGGCCCGGCTCACCGCCTGCTTGAACTGCGTTTCACCGAACATCGACACCGCCGGCTGCGACGATTGCGGTGTTTCCAGCGGAATGCGCGCCGGCTCGCGCAACTGACCCAGCAGCTCACGCAATCTGGCCTGCGCCTTCTGCTGTGCGCCGGGTACGCCGGGTTCGGCGTAAACGACGAGCGTCAACTTGCCGGACAGATTGTCGACCACGGCAATCTCTTCCGAGAGCAGTAGAACGATGTCCGGAATCCCGAGATCGTCCTGCTTCAGCGAGCGCGTCAGGCGGGTTTCGATGTAACGCACGGTGTCGTAGCCGAAACAGCCGACCAGACCGCCGCAAAAGCGCGGCAAGCCGGTCGTCGGCGCGGCCCGAAAGCGCTTCATGAACTTGCCGATGAACTCGAGCGGGTTGGTATCGTCCTCGCGTTCGGCGATCCGGTTGCCGTTAAGGACAAGCACCTGATGCCCATTGACGACAATCCGCGTCTGACTGGCCAGACCGATAATCGAATAGCGGCCGAAGCGTTCGCCACCATGCACCGATTCGAGCAGATAGCTGTACGGAC
>NZ_JAVMKF010000004.1:0-18577 GCF_031732815.1 Accumulibacter sp.
GCCTCGGGCAGCGCATCGCGTTTGCGATAGTAGTCGACCAGGCCGTTGTCGACGATCGCCTGAGCAACCGCCTGGCAACCGCCACAGCACATGGCGCGCGCCTCTCCGTCGATGTGCACGGCCAATTGACTGGCAAGCGTCAGCGGCTGACCACAATGGTAACAATTCTCGGTTTTCGTCACGGCTGCCCAAAGAAGAAGCTGGCCAAGCGGGAGAAGCGCCACGCGCTCTGCGCGCATCCGCCTTGAACCGCGCGCGGCGAAGGCGCGGGCGCCGAATGCCCATTCGTCCTGCTCAGACAAGAAGACCGCCAACCCGCGCGATACGGCCCGGCTTGCACAAAGCAAGTTATAATTCTACGTTTTTCTCGCCCTCTTCAGCACCCGATGCTCGTCTATCGTGGTTACTCCCAGACGGCGCACCGTGCCACCGTCCTCACCATAGGCAATTTCGATGGCGTTCATATCGGCCATCGTGCCCTGCTCGCTCGCCTGACGAGAACCGCGGCCAGCGTCGGCCTGCCCTCTGCCGTGCTCACTTTCGAGCCGCATCCGCGCGAATTCTTTGCTCCTCAGGCAGCGCCACCGCGCCTGTCCACGCTGCGCGAGAAACTTGAACTGATCTCCGACGACGGCATCGATGTCGCCTACGTCTGCCGCTTCAACGCGGCATTCGCCAGCATGAGCGCCGACGAATTCATCGAGCATGTGCTGGTCGGCGGTCTGCGCGCGCGCCATCTGATCGTTGGCGACGACTTTCGTTTCGGCGCCGGCCGCGCCGGAGATTTCGCCCGGCTGCGCGCCGCCGGCGCGCACTTCGGCTTCGTTGTCGAGGCGATGGAGAGCATCACCCTCGACTGTGCACGCGCCTCGAGTTCAGCCGTGCGTGAGGCCTTGCAGGAAGGCCGGCTCGAACTGGCGGCGGCCCTCCTCGGGCGGCCGTACTCGATCGACGGACGCGTCGTGCGCGGTGAACAGCTCGGGCGGCAACTGGGCTTCGCCACCGCAAATATCCGGATCAAACACGATCGCCCGCCGCTGCTTGGCGTCTTTGCCGTCGAGGTCAAAGGGCTGCCCGGCGGCCCCCACCGCGGCGCCGCCAACCTCGGCTACCGGCCGACGGCTGGGCAAGCGGCACGTCCTTTGCTCGAAGTCCACCTGTTCGATTTCGCAGCCGACATCTACGGCGCGCATCTCAACGTGCGCTTCCTGCACAAGTTGCGCGACGAGATGAAATTTGCCGATCTGGCAGCGCTGAAGACGCGCATTGCCCTCGACGTCGCCGCGGCAAAAGCCTATTTTCAGTCTTGAAGACCACCATGGCCGACTACAAGAAGACGCTCAATCTACCCGATACGCCATTCCCGATGCGCGGCGACCTCGCCCGACGCGAACCGCAGTGGGTCGCTGCCTGGCAGGACCAAGAACTCTACGCGCAGATTCGTTCGGCGGCGCGCGGCCGCCCACGCTTCATCCTGCACGACGGCCCACCTTACGCCAACGGCGACATTCACATCGGGCACGCGGTCAACAAGATTCTCAAGGACATCATCGTGCGCGCCAAGACGCTCGCTGGTTTCGACGCGCCTTACATCCCCGGTTGGGATTGCCACGGCCTGCCGATCGAGCACCAGATCGAAAAGCGGCACGGCAAGCATCTGCCAGCCGATCGCGTGCGCGAGTTGTGCCGGGCTTTCGCCAGCGAGCAGATCGAGCGCCAGAAGCGCGACTTCATTCGCCTGGGCGTTCTCGGCGACTGGCAGCGCCCATATCTGACGATGAACTTCCAGACCGAGGCCGACGAAATCCGGGCGCTGGGCCGAATTCTTGAGCAGGGCTACCTTTACCAGGGGCTCAAGCCGGTAAACTGGTGTCTCGACTGCCGCTCGGCACTCGCCGAAGCCGAGGTTGAATACGAAGACAAGACCTCGCAGGCGATCGATGTCGCCTTCCGTGTGCATGCCAATCACGCCGCCAAGCTCGCCCACGCTTTTGGCCTGACGCATCTGCGTGCGCCCGCTTTTGCGGTCATCTGGACCACCACGCCGTGGACCCTGCCGGCCAACGAAGCGGTCAGCGCGCACCCCGATTTCGATTACGATCTGATCGAGACCGCGAAAGGAAACCTGATTCTCGTCCGCGAACTGGCCGACACCTGCCTGCGGCGCTACGGCCTGACTGGTAAGCCGATCGGCTCGGCGAAGGGTGCCGCGCTCGAGCATGTTCTGCTCGAACATCCCTTCCAGAAACGTGAGGTGGCGATCATCTGCGGTCGCCATGTCACCCTCGAAGCCGGCACCGGCCTGGTCCATACCGCGCCCGCGCACGGTACCGACGATTACCTGATCGGCAAGGTCTACGGCCTGCCGGTGAACAACCCGGTCGCCGACGACGGCTGTTTCATCGCGACAACACCCGCCCTGGCGAGCGGCCCGCTGGCCGGCCGCAGCGTCTGGGAGGCCAATCCGCTGGTCGTCCAGGAACTCGCTGAACAGAACCTGCTGCTCGCCACCGAGCCACTCCAGCACAGCTACCCGCACTGCTGGCGGCACAAGACGCCAATCATCTTTCGGGCGACGACGCAATGGTTCGTCGGTATGGAGCAGCGTGCCGTGCACGCCGCCGGTAGCGCGCCGGACGCCGGCGAGGAAGCGCCAACGCTGCGCTGGTGCGCCGAACGGGCGGTCGATGAAACGCAGTTCTTCCCGGCCTGGGGCCGCGCCCGCCTCGAAGCGATGATTCGCACGCGTCCCGACTGGTGCGTCTCACGCCAGCGCAACTGGGGCGTCCCGCTGCCCTTCTTCCTGCACCGCGAGACTGGCGCGCTCCATCCGCGTACCAGCGAACTGATCGAACAGGTTGCCCAGCGGGTCGAGAAAGCCGGTATCGAAGCCTGGTTTGCCCTCGATCCTGCCGAGTTGCTCGGCGCAGAAGCTGCGCACTACCGGAAAATGAGCGATACGCTCGACGTCTGGTTCGATTCCGGCTCGACGCATGCCAGCGTTCTACGCAACGGGCAGCGCCCCGAACTCGCCTACCCGGCCGACCTCTACCTCGAGGGTTCCGATCAGCACCGCGGCTGGTTCCAGAGTTCGCTGCTCATTGGCTGTGCGCTCGACGGTCGTGCGCCGTACAACGCGCTGCTCACGCACGGTTTCGTCGTCGATGGCAAGGGCCTCAAGATGTCCAAGTCGCGCGGCAATGTGATTGCCCCGCAGAAGATCGCCGACACGCTGGGCGCGGAAATCCTTCGCCTATGGGTTGCCGCGACCGACTACTCGGGCGAATTGTCGATTTCCGACGAAATCCTCAAGCGCGTCGTCGAGTCCTATCGCCGAATCCGCAACACCCTGCGTTTCCTGCTCGCCAACACGGCCGACTTCGACCCCAACCGCGACCACCTGGCAGTCGCCGAGTGGCTGGAAATCGACCGCTACGCGCTCGCCATCACCCGCCGGCTGCAGGCGCAGTGCGAGTCGGACTACGCCCGCTTCGAGTTTCACCGTGTCGTCCAGGCGCTGCAGACTTTCTGCTCGGAGGATCTCGGTGGCTTCTATCTCGACATCCTGAAGGACCGCTTGTACACGACAGCCGCCACTTCCCGTGTGCGCCGCTCGGCGCAGAACGCCTTGTGGCACATTCTGCAATGTTTCGTCAAACTGATGGCGCCGATCCTCTCGTTCACCGGCGAGGAAATCTGGCCACTGATCAACGGCAACGATCAATCGATCATGCTGCAGACTTGGCAGGCGTTGCCGGCACCGGCCGACGAAGAAGCGTTGCTCGACAAGTGGCAGCGACTGCGCGGCTATCGCGGCGAAGTGATGCGTGCGCTGGAAGAGCTGCGCAGCAGCGGGAAAATCGGCTCGCCGCTGCAAGCCGCCGTCCGCCTGCACTGCAGCGGAGAAAAGTATGCCACCCTCAGTTCGCTAGCCGACGACCTGCGCTTCGTCTTCATCTGCTCGCACGCCGAAGTGATCAGCGACACGACCGACACCCTCGTCTGTTTCCCGCTGCCACACAGCAAGTGCGAGCGCTGTTGGCACGTACGCGACGACATCGGTAGCGACCCGGCGCACCCCGGCCTGTGCGGCCGCTGCCTGAGCAATCTTTTTGGCGAAGGGGAAGCGCGTGCCTGCGCGTAAGATCGACCGCTGGCTCTGGCTGGCCGGCATGGTCATCGTCCTCGACCAGCTCAGCAAGTGGCTCGTCCTCGCCCGCCTGCAACCCGGCGACTCGGTCTATGTCGCCCCCTTCTTCAACTGGGTCCTGACCTACAACCCGGGCGCAGCGTTCAGCTTTCTATCCGATGCCGGCGGTTGGCAACGCTGGTTCTTCACCGGCCTGGCACTCGCCATCGCGATCTGGATCGTCAGCATTCTGCCCCGCCACAGCGGCGAATTCCGCCTGTCGCTGGGGCTGACGCTGATTCTCGGCGGCGCCCTTGGCAACGCCATTGATCGCCTGCGCTTCGGCGCCGTCGTCGACTTCATCCAGTGGCACGCCGCCGGTTTCTACTGGCCCGCGTTCAACGTCGCCGACTCGGCGATCACGCTGGGTGCACTGCTGCTTGTGTGGGATCAGTTGACCAGCCCGCGGCAGGCTGCGCCACCCCGCCAGATCGACGACGGGCAGCGCTCGTGACGCGGCGAGCAGGGACAAGCGGCCGCACGCACAGCGACAGCCCGCGCCCGCCCGCCGCCTGATGGAAACTCTTTTGCCCACGGCAGATCGCACGCAGGTGCGTGAGGACAGCTTCCTCACCTTGCACTACAGCCTCTCTGACCAAGACGGGACGGAATACGTCAGCACTTTCGGCTGGTCGCCGGCGACGCTGCAAATGGGCAGTGGGCAGCTCGCACCGACGCTCGAACGCTGCCTGATCGGTCTCTCGGCGGGCGAACGCCATGTCTTCCTGCTCGCCCCGGCCGACGCTTTCGGCGAGCACAACCCCGAATTGCTCGAGCGCATCGCACGCAGCGCCTTGCCACCTGACCTGGAACTTGCGGTGAACTCGCTGATCGAATTCACTTCGCCGGACGGCCAGACGAGCTTTGCCGGCTTCCTGCGTGAGTTGAGCGAGCAGCGCGCGCTGGTCGACTTCAACCACCCCCTGGCCGGCAAGGCGATCCGCTTTGAGGTCGAAATTATCGCCATCATGTAGGCCCGCAGATGCAGATCATTCTCGCCAAACCCCGCGGCTTCTGTGCCGGAGTAGACCGCGCCATCGCCATCGTCGAGCGGGCCATCGAGAAACTGGGCGCACCGATCTACGTTCGCCATGAAGTCGTCCATAACAAGTTCGTCTGTGACGATCTGCGCGCGAAAGGCGCCATCTTCATCGACCAGCTCGCCGAGGCACCGCCCGGCAGCACCGTCATCTTCAGTGCGCACGGTGTCTCGCGCGCGGTCCGCGAGGAGGCCGCGGCACGCCGGCTGAATGTCTTCGATGCCACCTGCCCGCTGGTCACCAAAGTACATGCCGAGGTCGCCCGGATGCGCCAGGAGGGTCGCGAAATCGTCATGATCGGGCATAAGGGGCACCCCGAAGTCGAAGGAACGATGGGCCAGAGCAGCGACGGCATGTACCTGGTCGAAACCGTCGCCGATGTCGGGCACTTGTGCGTGAGCGATCCGGCAAGGCTGGCCTACGTCACGCAGACGACACTCTCGGTCGACGACGCGCAGCAGATCGTCGGCGCGCTGCAACAGCGCTTCCCGCAAATCGTCGGCCCGCGCAGGGACGACATCTGCTATGCCACGCAGAACCGGCAGGACGCGGTGAAGGAGTTGGCAAAAACGAGTCAGGTGGTAATCGTCGTCGGCAGCAAGTCGAGCTCGAACTCTAACCGCCTGCGCGAAGTCGCCGAGATCTTTGGCCGCTCGGCCTACCTGGTCGACCATGCCGGTCAGATCGATCCCGCCTGGCTGGCCGGTGCCACCCGGGTCGGCGTCACCGCGGGCGCCTCGGCGCCCGAGGTCCTCGTCCAACAAGTCATCGAGCAAGTCAGCGGCGGCGATCCGACACAAGTCAGCGAGCTTGCCGGCGTCGACGAAAACGTGACTTTCGCGCTGCCGCGCCAACTACAGTCCTGAAGGGCTGAGCCCGCCACGACCGCGCGCGGCGCCGGCCACTGGCCTAGAACCTGGCCCCGGCAGGCGAACGCGCGACCGCGGCAGGCTCCGCCAGAGCCGGAATCCGCAAGACACCGGTCTGGTGGCTGCTGCTTGCATTCGCGTCGAGAACAACCTCGAAACGGATTTCGCTGTTGACCGGCACGCCTTCCAGTTCGCCCGGACGGAAGCGCACGGCGGCGAAAGCCGCCGCTGCCGCCTCTTCATACTCGCTCGGCAATGAACTCTGGCTGATCTCGACGCGATCGACTGCCCCGCCAGCGGCAATGAAGATCCGCAAGACGAGCTTGCCAGCACGCGGCGCGCCGCCGGCAACGCTGTCCGGGAAATTAAGCGCCGGTTCATCGAGCAGTCGCGGCTGAACCGACAACTGCGCCCGCGGCAGGTACCAGCCACCCGGCGGTACCTCGAACACCGGCGTTTGCGCCAAGTAGGGCGGCAGGTACTCGGCGAGCCGCCGATGCCCAAGCCTGACCGCGACAAGACTTTCATCGGCGGCCGGCGGCAGCGGCTGCACATCGGATAAAGCCGGATCGCCTTCGGGCGCCGCGAGCGGCACCGGCTCGCCTGGCAGCGCGCGCTGCGCGTGCTGAACGACCCGCACGCTAAGCGCTGCGCGCTCAATCAGCGTTCCCCGACCGGGCGTCCCCTCGCCCGGGTTATTGGCCGCCCGGCCGAGCATGACCAGCGCCAGCAGGTGCACAACCAGCGACAGGGCGAGCGCCACGAGCAAGCTTCGCCACTCTTCCCGGATGGTGGCGCGGCCGTTCAGCGGCAATATCTGGGAAAACACGCTCTCTAAGCACACGCGGCGGGAGTCGAGGAAAGCGCGATTCTACCGCTCGCGGCACGGCAACAGCCGCCGCTCATCCGCCGCCGCATGCCGTCTGTCGCTGCACGGTTGGCGTGCGCCACCGCACCGGCTAAGATGCACTTGCGTACCGTCGACCGCCGGGCGCCCGCCAAAAGCTCAGGGGAGGAGGCCAATTTCGTGAAAAAAGGGGCAGGTTTCACGCTGATCGAGGTCATGATCGTGATCATCATCATCGGCATCCTGGCGGCTATCGCCATTCCGAACTACACCGAGCACATCACGCGCTCACGCATTGCCCAGGCGACCGCGGGGCTGGCCGAACGACGAGCGCGCATGGAGCAGTTTTTCCAGGACAACCATACCTACTATCAGGCCGCCGGCGCCGATCCGGTCGCCAACCCGGCGATCAGTTCGCCTGCCTGCGCGAATGACAGCACGGCCAGCCAGTATTTCGACTTCAGTTGCCCTAACCCGACGGCGACGACCTACACGCTGATGGCAACCGGCAAGGGTCCGATGACCGGTTTCACTTATACCATCAACCAGGCGAACCTCAAGGCGACAACGGCCGTACAGAGCGGCTGGTCGACCTCGAACACGTGCTGGATCACCAGCAAGGGAGCAAGCTGTTGAACAGGGCGCACGGCTTCAGCCTGATCGAACTGATCGTCGGCGTGGTCATTCTCGGCATCCTGATGGCGATCGGCATCCCCGGCTTCACCGAGTGGCTGCGTAACGCGCGCGTGCGCGGTGCCGCCGACGCTGTGCAGAACGGTCTGCTCCTGGCCCGGTCAGAGGCCGTACGGCGCAACACGCTGGTCGGGTTCTACCTGGTCAACACCACCGACAACAACTGCGCGCGCAGTTCCTCCGGTCCGCACTGGATCGTTGGTATGGATGCCCCCGACAACCGCTGTGCGAGCGCCCCCTCGGACGACACGGCACCACGCATCATCCAGTTGCGCAGCATGCGCGAGGGCTCGGCAGGCACGACCCTGGCTGCCGGGCAACACAGCTTCGTCTTCAACGGCCTGGGCCGCCTGACGGCAGCCCCGGCGTCCGGCGGAACGATCACCCTGTCGAGTTCCGACGGCCTGAACTGCAGGACGGATTCGCCGCCCGGACCGGTGCGCTGCCTGCGCGTTATCGCCTCGCTCGGCGGGCAGGTGCGCATGTGCGATCCGTCGTTGCCCAGCGGCAATACGCAGGCATGCTGATGAACGCGCACAAAGTGAACCGGGAAAAGCGCCCACGGGCGCTCGCTGCCCGCCAGGACGGCGTGATGCTGCTCGAAGCGCTGATCGCCATCCTGATCTTTTCGCTCGGCATCCTCTCGCTCGTCGCGCTGCAGGCAACGGCAATCCAGTTGACCAGCGACGCCAGGTACCGGACCGACGCCAGCCTGCTGGCCAACCGACTGCTCGGCGAAATGTGGGCGAGTGGCCTCGATCTGGCGCAACTCAAGGCGAATTTCGAGAGCGGCGGAGCGGGCTACGACACCTGGAAGAATATCGTCGCCAGTCGCGATGGTCTGCCTGGCGTCGGCGCGGCCGCCGACGGCGTAGACTCGACACTGCCGCTGGTCAGCGTCGATGCGACCGCCGGCGCAACTGCCGGGCAGGTGGTAATCACCTTGTTCTGGCGCACACCGGAAATGCCACGTAGCGGCGAGCCGGCGAATCAGCCGACTTCCTGCCGCGTTTCAAGGCACTGCCACACGATTGTTTCACAGATTTCGCGGAACACACCCTAGGCCATGAGATCAGGTTCCCGACAAGTGACAACGCGCCCTGGCGGCTTCACGCTGGTCGAAATCCTGGTGGCGATGGTTATCGGCATGATCGGCATCATCGTCATGATGCAGGTTTTTGCTACGGCCGAAGCGCAGAAGCGGACAACCACCGGTACCGGCGACGCGCAAAGCAGCGGTGCGCTGGCGCTCTATGAACTGCAGGGAGCGATCCGGCAGAGCGGTTACGGCTTCAATTCGACCAGCGTGCTCAACTGCACGCTGCGCATTCTCCCCCCGCCGCCGTCGACCGCTGCCGCACGGCAGGTGCCAGTCTTCGCCCCGACGCTGATCAACCCGGTCGGAATACCGGCTGGCGACGCCGACACCGACACGCTGCTGGTCGCTTACGGTTCCAGCCCGGGATCCTCGGAAGGCGATGCGATCGTCCTCGCCAACGGCGCCGCGCTGTCGATGCAGACACCGACAAATTTCGCGGTTGGTGACCGGGTGATCGTCGCCCCCGCCATAGAAACAAGCCCCTGCCCGGTACTCGTTCTCGACGGGGTGGCCGCCATTGCCGGCAATGTCGTCACGATCGGCAACAGCGGAGCAGTCAGCGGACAGTTGTTGTTCAACCTCGGCGGCTCCCCAACGATCCGCGCCTACGCCGTTCGCGGCGGCAATCTCACCGCCTGTGACTTCGTTCAGAATGACTGCGCTGCGGATGGCAGCGTCAACGACCCGGCGATCTGGGTCCCGATCGCCAGCAACATCGTCGGTTTGCGCGCCGAGCATGGCTGGGACACGAGAGCAGGGACGATGGACGGTACCGTCGATACCTGGAACGCGGCGCGGCCCGCCGCTCTGTTGGACAACGCCTGCCAGTGGATCCGGGCGCCGGCCGTGCGTATTGCCCTGTTGGCGCGCAACAGCCAGGTTGATCGCAACGCTTTGCTACCGACCAGCCAGGCCAGCGTGACCTGGGCAGGTGCTGCACCTCTGCTGCGCAACGAGACGGCAAGAAATAACTGGCGCAATTACCGCTACAAGGTCTTTGAGACAGTCATACCAATCCGCAACTTACCCTGGATGGCAAGATGTTCCTGAGTTCTCGCGCTGGCGGCCGGCGCGCCGACAGTCCATATCATCGCCAAAGCGGCGTTGTCCTGCTCGTCGCACTGATCATTCTGGTTGCCATGACACTCGCCGGCGTCGCCCTGGTCCGCTCGGTCGACACGGCAAACGTCATTGCAGGAAACATGGCTTTTCAGCAATCGGCCACCAACGCCGGCGAGCGCAGCACCGAGCAGGCGCTTACCCGCCAGATCACGACGACCGACGAACAGACGTTGGCCAACGGTTATCTGGCCACACGCAGCGACCCGAACCGGGCCAACCACGAGTCCTGGGAGGCCTTCTGGACTCGTCTGCTGAGTGAAAACGCAGACCTGCGCGCGTGCATCGCAGCGCCGGACGCTGCCGGCTGCTCGACCACTCCGGCACCCGATGCAGCCGGCAACACGGTCCAGTACATCATCCAGAGGCTGTGCGCGAACAACGGTCCCGCGCACACGGCAACCAATCCCTGCACGCAGGCGCCGCCCGCGGCGACCTCGGGCGAGAGCTTCAGTTCCGGCAGCGGCCGACCCAGCCCACCGAAACAGGTTTACTACCGCATCACGACGCGCATCGTCGGGCCGCGCAATACCATCAGCTTTGTACAGACCATCGTCGCCATCTAGGCGCGTCGTAACACGCTGCACCCGTTTCAAGGAGTTCGCCATGCACGCTGTCTGCCCACCGACCGGTCGAGCCTGCTCGCTGATTGCCGCTCTGTTCGCGCTGGCCGCCGGCGTTCAGGCGGCAACCACCCAACTGGCTACGGCGCCGCTCTCCGGAGCATCAGAGATCCAGGTCTACCCGAACATCCTGTTCGTCCTCGACGACTCGTACAGCATGAACGACGAGGCGCTACCCGACTGGGCCAACGTCACACCGCTGCACCTGGTGCGCAACCCGGGTTTCAACGGAATCACGTACAACCCGGCAACGCGCTACGTTCCGCCCGCTTATTACTCGACAACGGGTGCGCCCGACACGACGACTTACCCAAGCAGGACGCGCACAGTGACCAGCGGCTGGACGGACGTCACTGACGACGGGTATAGCGTCCAGCACCGTGCCGATGTCGGACCCACCGGCAAAAGCAACCTGACGCGCAGTGCGTACTACTATACGACGGTCATCGGTGAGTACTGCACCGATCGCACGCTGCGCAACTGTGTCGCGGCGAATGCGCCGAGTACCAACCACTCTGTTCCCGCGACGCTGCGTTGGTGCAACAGCCTGGCCGCGTCGCTCGCCGCCACGCCCCCGGAGAATTCGTGCCGCGCACTCTATACGGAAAACGACTACAAGTATCCGCGAATGCCTGAACCGCACACCAGCAAACTGACGATCAGCGTCGGTGGTTCGGTTGAAAACATCACTGTCAACAACCAGAAAATCCTCCCGGTGACGATCCCGCTGAGCAGTGCCGAAACCTTGGCGACCAGCATCGCCCAACAGATCAACGAATGTTCGTTCGGCATTCAGGGCAAGTGCGAGACCGTCGGCTATCGGGCGTCAGCTTCCGGAAACGTTGTGACGATCAGCGCACCGGCAGCTTTCGCCGCCCCGACCGAGCCGACGGTTCAAGGCCAGGGGACTTTCCAGGTAACCCCCTTCGGCCGCTCGACAACCGAGGGCGAAAACCAGGCGCCGGGAGATGTCGTCCTGAACGTCATCACCGAAACCCGAGCTACCTACCCGAAAGCGGCAAGCCGCCTCGACTGTGGGACCAGCAGCGACACGACCTGCACCTACGATGAGGAGATGACCAACTACGCAAACTGGTGGGCTTATTACCGTACCCGCATGCAGACGATGAAGACGGCGACCAGTCTGGCGTTTGCGAGTGTCGGTGAGCAACGCCGAGTCGGCTACATGACGATCAACAACAACAGCCGCAGCGACTTCCGGAATATCCAGGAGTTCAGTCCGGCGAACAAGAACGCCTGGTACAACAAGCTCTTCTCCGCGGTCCCGGCGAAAGAAACGGATACGCCGCTGCGCCAGGCACTTTCCAACGCCGGCCATATCTACGCCGGCCTGAAGAACGGCCAGCAGTTCAATGGTGAGACGGTGGTCGATCCGATGCAGTACTACTGCCAGAAAAACTTCACCATACTGTCGACCGACGGCTACTGGAATCGGGAGCAAGGCTTCACGCTTAGCGGTGCTCCTGTTGGCCACCAGGATGACGCAGTCCCGCGACCGCAGTACGACGGCGGCGCCGGGATTGCGCTGGAGAGCACCAGTTGGACGCTGCAGACGCGCACACCGACGCGCCCGACGCAAGTCCAGATGCGCTCGGAACAGTTGCAAAGCAAGACATGGCAGATCCAGGAACAGACGACAGTTGCGCAATCAACCACACGCAAGCTCGAGACGAGAACATCGGCGCTGCGACGCATTGACTACCGCCTTTGGGAAGGAACCAACCACCTCCAGCAACGCACCAAGACTCTGCCGACGATCAGCACGCGAGATCGACCACAATCGAGTATCGAGCAATTGCAGAAGCGTACGCTGAACAAATGGCAAGGCAGGACGGCCAGGCTCCAGTACAGGGAATCGTATTTGCTGACGAAAACGTCTGCCCTGCAGAAACAGACGGCAACGCTGCAGACGCTGACCTACACGCTGCAGGTGCAGACCAGCCCACTGCTGCAAACGCTGCGCCAGGTACAGGCACGGACATCAAGCAACGGCGGCGAGTCGTGGAGTCAATGGCAGGATGCCGACCGCTGCGAAGAGGACACCAGGGGCGCCACCCTCCGGCAATGCCGAATGCTGCCGACCGTGACGCGCGAAGTAAGCGAATGCAGGGTCAGTGTCGCTGTTGCAGGCGAGATGATCTACGGCGGAACAGACAGTCAGACTCAGCTCTGGGTGACGGGTTCCTCGTGCGCCTATGGCAGCGCAAGCGGCTTCCAGAATGCGACGGCCGCCTGCACTGCCCGCGAACAATCCGCCGATTCGGGTGAGGGTTCGGTCTTCCATGGGCCGGCGACGGAGTGCCGATACATCGCCGGAAATTGGGCAGCCGCAACCGGAGCGTGCACCCGGGTCGAGCGTTCAGGCGGAAGTCCCTACACCGTCCTGACCGCCCGCGACTGCGAGTACGTCAACAGCGGCTGGTCGGACGCCACGGCAGCGTGCACCCCGCAAGCACGTTCCACAGCTTCGCCGTACACAGTACTCAGTGCGACCGAGTGCCGCTATAGCGACTTCGGCCCGTGGACCTATGCAAACGAAGCGTGCACCCCACACCCCCAGGACCTCGCCACCTACAGCGTCGTGCAGGCCAGGCAATGTGCCTACACCGGCTTCTGGAACAACTGGTGGGACGCCAGTGGCACATGTACGGCCAGGCCCGAGGATCCGACCAACTACTCCGTCGTAACCGCCCAGGAATGCCGTTACAGCGACTATTCGGACTGGGCGGACACGGCATCGCCGCCGTGTGTCGTACAGGCGCCGTCGACGAGTTCGCCTTACACGGTCCTCACCGCCACATCCGAGTGCAGGCAGACGTGGACCGACTGGGCAGATACGAACCAGGCCTGCGTTGCCGCCGCGGGAACAACCGAATGCCGATACGCCCCGCCGACTGCGGCCGTCGATGACGCCACGTGTCCCGGTTCGGCGATCGCCAAATCGACGGGGCCAACCTTTTCGGTTACGCAGGCCAAGACCTGCTCGTACGCATGGACGACACCCATCGTGGCAAGCGGCGCATGCACACCAAACGCGAACACCATTTGCGGCACGGACTGGACTGACTGGTCGAACACCGATTCGTGCACGGTGCAAGCCGACGTTAGAGAATGTCGCTACCATCCGGACAGAGTCGACAACCCAGTCGATAGTTGCACGAGTGCAGTCGCATCAGCCAGTTCCCCCTACACGGTACCAATCGCCCGCACTTGTTTCTATCAGGCCGTAAATGCTGTCCGCGACATCACCACCTGCACCAACGTCGCACCGTCTGGATCGTCGCCCTACACCGTGGCTTTGGCGTCTGAGTGCAGCTATATGTTTGAATCGAGCGATTCGAATTGGAGCGACTGGACAACTGCCAACGAAGGCTGCACCGTCGCTGGCAGGAACGGCAATGACTATGTCGGCCCCGCCCGTGAATGCCGATACGCCGCCGAAACACAACCCGCCGACGACCCTGGCTGTCCCGACTCGGCAGCGGCCCCGTCTACCGGTCCGAACTACACGGTGCCTGTCGCCAAGATCTGCTCAACCAGATGGGGAGCATGGCAAGACGCGACGAGCTGTACCGACGACGGAAGCACCCGGAGATGCAGCTATGTCGAAGGGGAGTGGGTGAACGCCGCGGAATGCACCCCGGTGGAACGGCAGAATGGCCCTGCTTACTCGACTAACGGAAGGGAATGCCGAACGATCGTCGGACAGGACTGGCACGACGTGGAGAGTTGTACGCCAGGCACCAGCAACGGTGAAACCATCAGCTGTACGGCGGTGGTCCCGCCAGTCACCAGTCAATATGTAGCGGGCTGCCCACCTGACAGCAGCGCAACCTGTACGCCGCCGGTCGATGAGCCTGCATCGGATGCCAACGGCGGCGTGGCCACGACCTACGAAACGACTCGAACTGTTCCAGCGCGTGTGGAAAGCTGCACGCCAAGAGAGCCGCAGAACTGTCCGGCAGAAGTGTCGCAGCGTGAACGCTGCCAAAGGGTCGAGTGCAGTGCGCGCTCAGTCGGCGCAACGCCGAACACGCTGGCCGACGTCGCCCAGTACTATTACATGACCGACCTGCGGACGTCGACCCTGGGGAACTGCTATGCCAACGGGGACACGACGCGCAACGTCTGCCAAGGCCCGGAGGGCAGCGGAAGCGATGCCGAGGTGCAGCGCATGCACACCTACACGCTGGGCCTTGGCGCCTCCGGTCTGATGCAGTACGACAGCCGCTACCAGGAAGCCCGCCAGGGTGACGGGAGCGATTTTGCCAGCATCAAATGGACGACCATGGCCGCCCCGGCCATCGGGATTTGCTCGTGGCAGACGGCTGGCGAGTGTAACTGGCCGGAACCGGCACCGATGTCGCAGGCAAACATCGACGACCTCTGGCACGCGGCGGTCAATGGCCGCGGCACCTACTTCAGCGCACGCGACCCGACCGGTCTGGCGAATGCGATCGGCGCCGCCTTGGCCGACATTGGTTCAGCGCGCGGTTCGCTCGCCGCGGTGACCCTGACTTCGCCAAATCTGGTCGCGGGGAACGGAAATGCCGTTTTCCAATCGTCTTTCGAAGTCGGCGTCTGGGCGGGCGATGTGATCAGGAGAAGTGTCAACGGAGCTAGCGGCGCGATTTCGACCAACATCGAGTGGTCGGCCCAGGAGCGTTTGCGCCGCAAACTGACCAACGAGGGCGCTGCGGCGGCGGACCACCGGCGGCGGACGATCTATACCTTCAACCCCGGCGGCGAAAGCGCGACCGGTGCTGGCGACCAACTCAAGCTCTTCCTCTGGGGCAACCTTTCCACTAGCGAAAAGGCTTATCTGCAGTCACCATGGACCGGTGCCGAGCCTCCGTCGCAAACGGTGTGCACCAGCGACAGCGATGCGGTCTGCCTTGACCCAAGCGTGCGGGCAAACGCCGGCGGCGAAACACTGGTCAACTTCCTGCGCGGCGATGCGACGAACGAAGGCACCGTCGACAACCGGACCGCGCTTTACCGCAAGCGAACGACAAGCGGCAGCGATGTGCATCGGCCGCTCGGCGACATCGCTGGTTCTGAGCCGGTTTATGTTCAAGCGCCACCGTGGATCTACGTCGACCAGCAGTACGAAGAGTTTCGCGAAAGCCAGAGCAACCGCAAGGCAATGATCTACGTCGGCGCGAATGATGGCATGCTGCATGCGTTCTATGCGGCCGACGCGGGCGCGGGAATCGTTGGCGGCGACGAAGCCTGGGCCTACGTCCCGCGACTCGTGTTCCCCAGACTGGCACGCCTGGCCGACAAGCGGTACCCAACGAGCCACCAATATACTGTCGATGGCACCCCGGTGATGGGCGATATCTGCGCCGACACGCCAGCCAACTGCCGGGCAGCCACTACTCCCGCCTTGTGGAAAACGATTCTGGTCGGCGGCCTGAACCACGGTGGGCGCGGCTACTACGCGCTTGACATCACCGACCCGGAGCACCCGAAGGCACTGTGGGAGTTCACCCACGACAATCTCGGATACAGCTTCGGCAATCCGGTGATCACCAAACTGCGCGACGGTACCTGGGTTGTTCTCTTCGCCTCGGGTTACAACAACATCACACCCGGTGACGGCCAAGGACGACTGTTCATCGTCAACGCCAACACCGGTGCACTCGTCGCCTCGATCAATGGCGGATCGATCAGCACGGGAGTGGGTAGCGTCGACTCGCCAAGCGGCCTGGCGAAGATCTCCGCCTGGGCCAACTTTCCTGATCTCAATAACACCGCCGAGCGAGTCTACGGGGGAGACCTGGAAGGAAATCTGTGGCGCTTCGACATCAACGGAGAAATCCCGCAGACCGCTGACCCACCTGTGTACGACGCGCAGCGCCTGGCTAGCTTGAGGGATGCCACGGGTAGTCCGCAACCGATTACCACCAGGCCGGAACTCGGCCGCATCGCTTATCATCCTGTCGTCTTCGTCGGCACTGGAAAGCTGCTTGGCGGCAACGACTTCCAGCCGATCCGCGCGTCGTCGCCGCGCTTCCAACCACAGTCGTTCTATGCCATCAAGGACAGGCTTACCGACACCGATTTCGGCAACCCACGCACGACGACGGTTGAGCAGCCCACGGGCACCGGTACAACGACGACCCAGGTAAGCAATTTCACGCCCTGGGTTCTCGCCACCGGCACCTGTCAGACCGGAAACCGGCTCTGCCGGGCAGGTGACCCCATTGTCCAGGTGGCTGCTCTGCCGCGCCTGACCGGCGAAACCGACGAGGCCTACGCCTTACGCCAGCAGCAGACGCGGCAGGCAACACTGCGCCAAGCTTTTGGCGCCTACAACGACGGCTGGTACCTCGACTTTCCCGCAGATGGCGAGCAAGCCAACACGGATCCTGTCCTGGCCAGCGGAATACTGGTTTTCAACACGAATCGTCCTCTGGAAGGCGGTGGATGCGTACCGGTTGCCGTCAGCTACCAATATTCACTCGACTACCGTACGGGCGGCGCGCTTGAAACGACAATGGGCATGGTCGCCCGAAAACTGGGCGATGCGCTGGCCAGCGGCGTGCGTCTGGTGAGGTCCGCGGATGGTCGCCTGATCGGCGACAGCGGCCTTGATATTCCCGCCGTCCGGACCGATCCGCAACCTGAGGGAGCGCCACCGCCGGTACCCCGTCGCGTCTCGTGGCGCGAACTGGCCAACGAGTAGGGAACTGCGCGGGCCGCGCACGCTCAAAGCGACCGCTGCCTGGCCGGGAAAGCCCCCAGCCAGGCAGCGCAAGGTGGTGTGGCGGGCTTACCCACACCCCGAAAATCAAGCCCCCTGTCGCCTGACAGCGACTCCTGGTCGCCGCTGCCCGATCAGACCTCGACCGCTCGCGCCGGCCCCGGAACGGTCAGCCGTTGGCGTACCGGCGCCCCGTCGACGAACAGCCAAAGACTTCCGGGCGGCATCGTTGTCCAGCATTCGTTGTCGGTGAGCGGCAGCGTCGCAATCACCGCAACGCGGTCGTCGGGGGTCGTCACCGCGCTGAAATCGATGCTCAGATCCTGATCGCTCAGGTGCGCCACAGCGAATGGCGCTTGGCGAACGATGTGGCTGAGCTGGGTCGAACAGTGCGCGAACAGGCAATCGCCGTTCGACAGCAGGTAATTGAACGAACCGCGAGCGCCAAGCTCGAGCGTAAACTCGTGCACCGCCGAAAAGAGCGTCGCCTGATCGGGTGGCCGACAGCCAAAACGCTCGCGCAAGCACTGCAGCAGCCAACAGAAGGCGAGTTCGCTGTCGGTCTGGCCAACCGGCGTAAAGCTGCCGTCAAGCGCGGGAGAGAACTCGGGCAGGTTGCCGTTGTGGGCAAAAATCCAGTAACGCCCCCACAGCTCGCGCATGAAGGGGTGCGTGTTTTCAAGTGCGACGACGCCCTGCGTCGCCTTGCGGATGTGCGCGACGACGTTCTTCGAGTGGATTGGATAACTGCGCACCAGTTCGGCTACCGGCGACGCGCAGGAACGCTGTGGATCGAGGAATACGCGGCAACCGCGCTCTTCGAAAAAGGCAATTCCCCAACCGTCGCCATGCACGTCGGTAGCGCCGCCACGCACCTGGAAACCGGCAAAAGAGAAGCAGATGTCGGTCGGAACATTGCAGTTCATGCCGAGCAACTGGCACACGGTAGCGCCCTCTCGCTGCCCTACTCGCGCGCGCGCCGCTGTGGCGCCCGCTTGCCGATGCGCACCGTCGTTTCGACGACGTTCTTCTGGCGGCGCAAGGTAAAGGCTACCGTTTCCCCCGGCTTCTGACCGGCAATCAGGTCAAGCATTCCCTGCGGGTCGCGGACCACCCTGCCCGCGACCGTGAGCAGAATGTCGCCCGGCTTGATCCCGCCGGCATCCGCCGGACTGCCCCGCAGGACACCGGCGATCAGTGCCCCATTCGTATCCGGCAGACCAAAGGATTCTGCCAGGTCGAGGGTAATCTCCTGCGCCTCGACGCCAATCCAGCCACGTGTCACGCTGCCGGTCTGGATGATCTGCTGCATCACGTCCTGGGCAATCGAAATCGGGATGGCAAAACCAATGCCGAGCGAACCGCCCG
>NZ_JAVMKF010000004.1:18677-39072 GCF_031732815.1 Accumulibacter sp.
ACGTCCTGGGCAATCGAAATCGGGATGGCAAAACCAATGCCGAGCGAACCGCCCGAACGCGAATAGATCGCGGTATTGATGCCGATCAGCCTGCCCTCGCTGTCGACCAGCGCACCGCCCGAGTTTCCGGGATTGATCGCCGCATCGGTCTGGATGAAATTCTCGAAGGTATTGATTCCCAGATGCGAACGCCCGAGCGCTGAAATGATCCCCATGGTCACGGTCTGTCCAACGCCGAAGGGATTGCCGATCGCCAGCGCAACATCGCCGACGCCGATGTCGTCCATCTTGCCCAAGGAGATTGCCGGCAGGACGAGTTCCTTGCCGTTACGTTCGGTAATCTGCAGCACCGCCAGATCGGATTCAGGATCGCTGCCGACCAGACGAGCATCGAGGTTGCGCCCATCGCTCAGGGCAATTTCGATCTGATCAGCGGCCTCGACGACATGCAGGTTGGTCAGCACGTAACCGCTTGCGCTGACGATGACGCCCGAGCCCAGGCCGGAGGTGCGCGGGCTTTCGCCACCGCCACCGCCACCGCCATCACCGAAGAAATGGCGGAAAATCGGGTCGTCGAGAAAAGGATGGCGACGCTCCTTGATCTTCTGCGCAGTGAAGATGTGGACCACCGACGGCAGCGCCTTCTGCGCCGCCTGCCGGTACGAGGTGGCGGCAAGCGCCGGCTCGACGCGCGTCGGCGCGGGTAGCTGAACAGGCTCGGGACGGCTATCGCTCGTCTCTTTTCCCAGCCACTCGGGCTTGAGCGTCGTGATGACGAAAAGAATGGCTAAACCAATCGTCACCGTTTGTGCAAAAATCAGCCAGAGCCTGCGCATGGGCAAATGGGGAGCCGAAAAATGAAGCGCGACGAACTGACACGCTATCTGGATGGCCTGCTGGACGCAGGACGCTGGCGCGATTATTGCCCAAACGGCCTGCAAGTGGAAGGACGGCCCGAAATCGAGCGCGTCGTCGCCGGGGTCAGCGCGAGTGCCGCGCTCATCGAGGCGGCCATCGAGCGAAATGCCGATGCCATCCTGGTTCATCACGGGTGGTTCTGGCGTGGCGAAGACGCGCGCATCGTCGGCATCCGGCGCAAGCGGCTGCACTTGCTTCTGGCGCACGAGATCAACCTGATTGCTTACCACTTGCCGCTCGACAGCCACGCCGAACTGGGCAACAACGCGCAGCTCGCCGGCCAGCTCGACTGGCTGGTTGATAGCCGCTTCGGCGAGCAGGACATCGGCTGGTCCGGCCATCTCGCCGTCCCGACGACGCTCGGCGAGCTGGCCAAGCACGTTAGCAGCCGCCTGCAGCGGGCACCGCTGGTCATCGGCGAGGCGAGTCGCACGATCAGCCGAGTCGCCTGGTGCTCGGGCGCCGCGCAGAATCTCTTCGAGCAGGCGATTGGCCTCGGCGTCGACGCCTATCTGAGCGGCGAGATCTCGGAGCAGACCGTGCACCTGGCGCGCGAATCGGGCACCGCCTTCATCGCCGCCGGGCACCATGCCAGCGAACGCTACGGCGTCCGCGCGCTGGCCGAACACCTGGCCGAACACTGCGGCCTGCACTGCGAGTTCGTCGATCTTGACAATCCCGTCTGACCCCCTTTCCCGAACAGGAGAACGCATGTCCTACGCTTTCCCCCCGCCAGCGCTGCCGGCCGTCCCGATCGCCGGCAGCGACGCGCTGTTTCCGGTCCGCCGCGTCTATTGCGTCGGCCGCAACTATGCCGACCATGCCGCCGAAATGGGCGCCGACACGCGCGAACCACCGTTCTTCTTCAGCAAACCGGCGGACGCGATCGTCCCCGGCGGCGGCAAAGTACGCTATCCGCCGGCCACCCGCGATCTCCAGCACGAAGTCGAACTGGTCGTCGCGCTGGCCGGTGGCGGTTCCGACATCGCGCCGGCACGCGCGCTCGAACTCGTCCATGGCTACGCGGTGGGCATCGACCTGACCCGCCGCGACTTGCAGAAGCGGGCGAAGGACAAGGGCCACCCGTGGGACATGAGCAAGGGCTTCGACGAAAGCGCACCGCTCGGCGCCATTCAGCCGGCAACGCGGGTCGGTCACCCGGCGAGCGGTGCGATCTGGCTGGCGGTCAATGGTCAGGTCCGCCAACAGGGCGATCTGGCGCAGATGTCGTGGAAGATCGCTGAAATCATCGCCAATCTGTCGACCTATGTCAGGCTCGCCGCCGGCGACCTGATCTTCACCGGGACACCGGCCGGCGTGTCGACCGTGCTGCGCGGCGACGTGCTCACCGCTGGCGTCACGGGAATCGGCGAACTTGCCGTCGAACTGGTCGGCGCCGACGAGTAGGATCGGGCACGCGGCAAGCCGGACGGCGGCAAGGAAATGCCCCACCCCGCATGGCAGGCCGCGCTTGCCTGACGAGATAGCGCTTGAGCCGCGCCGGCGGCCTGTGTACAATGGCGACCCATGGCAACGCGCCCGTAGCTCAGCTGGATAGAGTACTTGGCTACGAACCAAGGGGTCGGGCGTTCGAATCGCTCCGGGCGTGCCATAAGAACATGGGTTAGCGCAAGCTAGCCCATTGTTTTTGCGTGAAGACCTTCGCTAGGAGAGGCGATGAGCACGGCAGCGTCAGTAAGCACCCGGCGGCCAGCGGCAGCCAGCCGCCTTCTCATGTCGGGCAACGAGGCGGTCGCACGTGCCGTCTGGGAAGCGGGTGCGCGCGTCGCTGCGGCGTATCCGGGAACGCCATCGACCGAAATCCTGGAAGCCCTGGCCACCTACCCCGACATCTACAGCGAGTGGTCGGTCAACGAAAAAGTCTCGCTGGAAGTCGCGCTCGGCGCCGCCATGGCCGGCTCGCGCAGCTTCTGCGCGATGAAGCATGTCGGCATGAATGTCGCTTCGGACGCGCTGATGACGATGACCCTGACCGGCGTCGTCGGCGGCCTGGTGATCGCGATTGCCGACGATGTCGGCCTGTCGTCGTCACAGAACGAGCAGGATTCGCGTTTCTGGGGCCGCTTCGCGCACGTGCCGCTGCTTGAACCGGCGGATTCGCAGGAAGCGCACGCGTTCACGCTGGCTGCCTTCGCCCTCTCCGAGCGTTTCGAGGTGCCGGTCATTCTCCGCCTGACGACGCGCATCTGCCACGTCAAGGGACTGGTGACGGTGGGTGAGCGCAGCGAGCCGGCGGTCGCCGGATTCCGCAAGGATGTCGGGCGCTGGGTGATGGTGCCGAGCGCGGCCGGCCGCCGCCTGCCGCTGATGTTTGAACGCGAGCGCAACCTGCGCAGCGCAGCCGAGACCTCCGAGCTGAACTGCACGGAGATGGGCAGCGACCGGCGGGTCGGCTTCATCACCAGCGGGCCGGCGTACATGCACGTGCGCGAAAGCTTTCCAGCGGCCCCCGTGTTCAAGCTGGGCTTCTCGTATCCGCTGCCTTTCGCTCGCCTGCGCGCCTTTGCCGAACAGTGCGAACGAATCGTCGTCGTGGAGGAAGTCGAGCCGCTGATCGAAAGCGAGCTGAAGGCACAGGGAATCGCCGTCATTGGCAAGGACATCCTGCCCCTTTCGGGCGAATTGTCGCCGCAGATACTGAAACCGGCGATTGCCCGCCTGCTCGGCGAACCCGAGCCGCCGGCGGCGCCCACCCCCGCCTTGCCCGTTTTTCCGCGACCGCCGACGATGTGCGTCGCCTGCCCGCATCTCGGCGTGTACTACACGCTCTCGCAATTGCGCAACGTCACCATTTCGGGCGATATCGGCTGCTACACGCTCGGCTTCGGCCAGCCATGGAACGCACTCGACGCGTGCATTTCGATGGGCGCCTCGATGGGCATGGCGCTCGGCCTCGATAAAGGGCGCAGCGACGCCGAACAGGGCCAGAAGATCGTCGCCGTCATCGGTGACTCGACTTTCCTGCATATGGGAATGCAGGGTTTGCTCGACATCGTCTACAACCGCGGCAACGTCACCGTCCTGCTCCTCGACAACCGCGCGGTCGGCATGACCGGCGGCCAGGACAACCCGGGCAGCGGGCGCGACATCCACGGCGAGGACGCGCCGCGAGTCGATTTCGTTCGCCTGGTCAAGGCTCTCGGCGTACGCGACGAGCGCGTCCACCTGGTCAATGCCTACGAGCTGCCGGTGTTGCTGCGCACGCTGCGCGAAGAAACCAAGATCCCCGAGCCGTCGGTGATCATCACCAGTCAGCCCTGCGTGCTGATCAAGGACTACCACGCGCTGAAGCCTTATACGGTGATCGAAGACAAGTGCACCGGTTGCGGCAACTGCGTTGATGTCGGCTGCCCGGCGATCCACGTCACGCGCCGCGACCGGGTCAGGAAGGCGAGCGGGCGCGAGGTCGACCTCGCTTTCGTGCGCATCGAGAGCGCCGCGTGCACTGGTTGCGGGCTCTGCCTGAAGCCCTGTGCACCGGACGCAATCGTGCATGTCGACACGCTGGCGATGCCGATCAAGATCGTCAGGACAAGCTGAAACCCGGCACGCTGCGGTAACGCTCGGCGCGCCTGCCCTTGTGGGAAGAGAGTGTAATCCGATGTCTGAAGAAGGCCACTTCGCGACCACCAACATCCTCGTCGTCGGAACCGGTGGTCAGGGCGTGATGACCGCGACCGAAATCCTCGCCGAAGCGGCAATCGCGCTCGGCCACGACGTCAAGAAGACCGAAGTTGCCGGCATGGCGCAGCGCGGCGGGGTCGTCTCCTCGCACCTGCGCTTTGGCCGCAAGGTGCTCTCGCCACAGGTCACGCCGGGGTCAGCCGATGTCGTCCTCGGTTTTGAAGCAGCCGAGGCGATGCGCTGGCGCCACATGCTGCGCCCGGGCGGGCTGGTGCTGATGAATTCCGGCCGTCTTGTTCCACCGATCGTCGAACTCGGGCTCTACGAGTATCCGGCCGACCCGGTCGGCGAAATCCGCGCCGCCGGCACGCACGTCGTTTCCTTCGACGCCTCGGCCATCGCGCTCGAGCTGGGCGACATCCGGCTCGGCAACACGGTCATGCTGGGAGCCATTTCCGACCATCTGCCGTTTCCCGCCGAGGTCCTCGAGCGCTGCATTCTGCAACGCTTTGCGAGCAAGAAGCCGGCCCTCGTCGAACTCAACCGCAAGGCTTTCACGGCCGGCCGGCAAGCGGCTGAAGAGGCCGAGAAAGCTGCCGCGCCGGCCTGATCGCCAGCCAGGAAATGCCCGCCAAAAGAATCTTCACCCTTGCGGCCGACACCGGCAGCCGGCGCCGCTGCAGCTTCCCGCTCTCCGCTCCCTTCCCTCCCTTCCCTCTCTCGTCTCAGGAATAGCCCAGATGACCGCCCTGATCCTCGACGGAAACGCGCTGGCCCAGAAGCTGCGCGCCGACTTCAAGACACGCGCCGACGCGCTGACCGCGCGCGGCGCGCAGCCTGGCCTGGCGGTCATTCTGGTCGGCGAAGACGCCGCTTCGCAGGTTTATGTGCGCAACAAGGTGAACGCCTGCGCGCAGGCCGGGCTGCGCTCGGAGAAAATCACCTACCCGGCGGATGTCGAGCCGCAACGCGTCCTGACGCGCGTCGCCGAACTCAACGCCGACCCGACCATTCACGGCATCCTTGTCCAGCTCCCGCTGCCCAGGCACTTCGACAGCGACGCGGTGCTTGCCGCCATTTGTCCGGATAAGGACGTCGACGGTTTTCACGCCGAGAACGTCGGCGCACTGATGCAGGGCCATGCGCGCTTCATTCCCTGCACGCCCTACGGCGTGATGAAGTTCTTTGGCGAAGCGGGAATCGAATTGAAGGGCAAGGAGGCCGTCGTTCTCGGGCGCTCGAACATCGTCGGCAAACCGATGGCGATGCTCCTGATGCAGGCGAACGCGACGGTCACCGTCTGCCATTCGCAGACGCGCGACCTCGCCTTCCATACGCGCCGCGCCGACATCGTGATCGCCGCGCTGGGCAAGGCGCGCTTTGTCACCGCCGACATGGTGAAGCCGGGCGCTGTCGTCATCGATGTCGGAATCAACCGTCTGCCGGATGGAAAGCTTTGCGGCGACGTCGACTTTCCGGCGGTGAGTCAGATCGCTTCGGCGATCACCCCGGTACCCGGCGGAGTCGGTCCGATGACGATCACGATGCTCCTCGCCAACACGCTGGAAGCCGCCGAAAGAAAGGTTGGCCACGATGGCTGAAGGAACGCCCTTGGTCGGCGTCGTCATGGGCTCCGACTCCGACTGGCCGACAATGCAGGCGGCAGCCGTGCTGCTCAAGGAATTCGGCGTGCCTTTCGAGACGCGCGTCGTCTCGGCGCACCGCACGCCCGACCTGCTCTTTGCCTACGCCGCGAGTGCCGCGCCGCGCGGCCTGCGCGCGATCATCGCCGGCGCTGGCGGTGCCGCGCACTTGCCGGGAATGCTCGCCGCCAAGAGTATCGTTCCCGTGCTCGGCGTCCCGGTGCAGTCGAAAGCACTCGCCGGCCAGGATTCGCTGCTGTCGATCGTCCAGATGCCGAAAGGAATTCCGGTCGCCACTTTTGCCATCGGCGAAGCCGGTGCCGCCAATGCCGCACTCTTCGCGGTCGCCATGCTGGCCAGCGGCGACGCCGAACTGGCGCAGCGGCTGAGCGATTTTCGCCGCGCGCAGGCGGACAAGGTGATGGCGATGAAACTGCCCGAAGTGTGAGGCTGCGCGTCAAGCCCTGTCGCCTGCGATGATTCTTCCCCCGGCCACACTCGGCATGCTCGGCGGCGGCCAGCTCGGCCGCTTCTTCGTCGGTGCCGCGCACGAAATGGGTTATCGCGTCTGGGTCCTCGACCCTGACCCGCACAGCCCGGCCGGACTGCTGGCCGACCGCCATCTGGTCGCTGCCTACGATGACTATGCCGCGCTCGACCAGTTGGCCGAAACCTGCGCAGCAGTCACTACCGAGTTTGAGAACGTCCCCGCCGGAACCCTGGACTACCTGGCCAAGTTCGTCGTCGTCCGCCCTTCGGCGGCGGCGGTCGCCGTCTGCCAGAACCGCATCGCCGAAAAAAGCTTTCTGCGCGAGCATCAGCTACCGCACGGACCTTTCGCCGCCATCCACAGCGAGAACGACCTGCGCACCGCAGATCCCGGGCTTTTCCCGGCCATTCTCAAGGTCTCCCGCTTCGGTTACGATGGCAAGGGACAGGCCATCGTCGCCGACCGCGAGCAGGCGCTTGCCGCGTTTCAACACTTGCGCAGCGAAAGCTGCGTGCTCGAAAAGAAACTGCGCCTGGATGACGAGCTGTCGATCGTCCTGGTGCGCGACGAGAACGGGCTGGTGGCAAGCTTTCCGGCTGCCGGCAACCGCCACCGGCAAGGCATACTCGACGTTTCGCTGGCGCCCGCCGCAATCGCGCCGCAACTGAGCCACGACGCGGCCGCGATCGCCGCCACGATCGCCGAGCGCCTGGTTTACATCGGCACGCTGGCGGTCGAGTTCTTCGTCGTCGATGGCCGCCTGGTGGTCAACGAAATGGCGCCGCGACCGCACAACAGCGGTCATTACACGCTCGACGCCTGCCATTGCAGCCAATTTGAACAACAGGTGCGCGCCTTGTGCGGCCTGCCACTTGCCTCAACCCGCGCGCATTCGGCGGCGGCAATGGTCAATCTGCTCGGCGATCTCTGGTACGAAAGCACACCTGCCGGAACCCGCTATCGCGAACCCGACTGGGCCGCGCTGTATGCCTTTCCGACGCTCAAGCTGCACCTCTACGGCAAGCACCACGCGCGGCCCGGGCGCAAGATGGGGCACTTCACGCTGCTTGACGACGACCCGCAAAACGCCGGCCGGCTCGCCATGCAGGCGCGCGCGGCAATCGGTATCGGCGATGTCGATTGAGCCAGCCGCCCTGGCGCATGCGGTGAGCCTGCTGCAGACCGGCGAAATCGTCGCTTTTCCGACCGAGACGGTCTACGGCCTGGGCGCCGACGCCGCCCGCCCGGCGGCCGTCGGCAAGATCTTCGCGGCCAAAGGCCGGCCGGCCGATCACCCGCTGATCGTCCATCTGGCCAGCGCCGACGACCTCGAGCAATGGGCGATCGAGGTTCCCGAACTCGCCCACAAGCTTGCTGCAGCCTTCTGGCCGGGCCCGCTGACGCTGATCCTGAAACGCGCAGCGTGGGTGCCGCTCGCCGTCACCGGCGGCCAGCCGACGATCGGCCTGCGCGTGCCGGCGCATCCGCTGGCGCTCGCGCTGTTGCACGCCTTTGCCCGCGCCGGCGGCGGAGCTGGCGGAAAGTGCGGAATTGCCGCGCCTTCGGCCAATCGCTTCGGGCGGATCAGCCCGACCGAGGCGGCGCACGTGCGCGCCGAGCTGGGCGAACGCGTACCCTTGATCCTCGACGGCGGACCTTGCACGATCGGCATCGAATCGACCATTCTCGACCTCTCGCGCCTGGCGTCGGTCGGCGCGCGCGTGCTGCGTCCCGGGCACATCACGCCGGATCAGATCGCCGCGGTAAGCGGTGCGCTGCCCGACGTGGCGCCCGGCAGCGCCGCGCCGCCGCGGGTTTCCGGATCGCTCGCCGCACACTACGCGCCGCACACGCCGCTGCGTCTGGTGTCGACGCCGCAAGTACAGCAGGCGATCGACGAAGCACGCGCCAGCGGCCGGCGCTGCGCCGTCCTTTGCCACAGCCACCTGCCCGACACCGCAGCAGCAAGCATCAGCCAGCGCCTGTCCGACCAGCCCGCCGAGTACGCCGAAGGACTTTATTCGGCGCTGCGTCGTCTCGACAATCTGGCGGCCGATCTGATCATCGTCGAGGCGCCACCGGCAGCGCCAGCGTGGGCGGCGATAGCCGATCGCCTGCAGCGCGCCGCGCGCGGCTCCGGCCGACAGGGCGAGTAGGCGCGCCCGCCGACGGCACGGCAAGTTTAGTTGCCGGCGACCGGGAACTCGTGGATACTCCCCTGTGCCATGAGACCCATCCACCGGGAGAAAGACACGCATGAACGAAAACGAGCAGCAAGCCATTCTCACCTTGAGCCTGATGGCGGCTTTTGCCGACGGCGCCAAGGATGAAGCAGAACGTGCCGAAATCAAGCGCATCGCCGATGCACTGGCGGGCGAAGGAACGATCAACCTGGCTGCGCTTTATCAGGACGTGCTGCTCAAGCGCGTTTCGCTGGCCTCGGCAGCGAGCGTCCTGAGCACGCCCGAAACGCGCCAGCTTGCCTTTGAAATGGCCGTCTGCGTCTGCAACGCCGACGGTGTTCAGTCGGCGCCGGAGCAAGCCTACCTGGCCGAGCTGCGCCGGGCGCTGGGGCTCGATGCCGAGATGTCGACCGCCTACGCCCGCCAGGCCGAGACGATCGCTGGCGCGCCGCTGGCTGCTGCCGGTGCCGCCGGCGCGTCGGCCAGTGCAGCGGCGGCGACCGGCGAGCAGCCGGTCATGCACGCGGCGACGCTGAGCCCGACCGAGATCGACAAACTGATCCTCGACGCGGCGATTCTCAACGGCGCGCTTGAACTGCTGCCCGAATCGCTGTCCACGATGGCGATCATCCCGCTGCAGATGAAGCTGGTCTACCGCCTTGGCCAGGCGCACGGCTTCGAGCTGGACCGCGGGCATGTCAAGGACTTTCTGGCGACGCTCGGCGTCGGTCTGACCTCGCAGTATCTCGAACAGGCCGGCCGCAAACTGCTCGGCGGCCTGCTCGGCAAGCTCGGCGGCGGACTGCTTGGCGGACTGGGCAAACAGGCCGTCAGTTCGGGAATGAGCTTCGCCAGCACCTATGCGCTGGGCCATGTCGCACGACGCTACTACGCCGGCGGGCGCAGTCTGACGACGCAGATGCTGCGCCAGTCGTTCGACGACATGCTCGGTGAGGCGCGCGGACTGCAGGCGCGCTACCTGCCCGAAATGCAGACGCGAGCGCGTTCGCTCGATGCAGCGCAGATCGTCCAGTTGGTCAGGCAGAACTGACAGCCGAATGCTGGTTTTCGACAATCGCTTCCTGCGCGAACTGCCCGGCGACGCCGACCGGCGCAACGAGCCGCGCCAGGTGCATGGCGCGTGCTGGTCGCCGGTCGACCCGACGCCGGTCGCCGCACCGCGCCTGATCGCACATTCGCGCGAGGTGGCCGCTGCCCTCGACCTCAACGACGACCTGCTCAGCCGGCCGGAGCTGGTCGCCGCGCTCGCCGGCAACGCGTTGCTGCCGGGCATGGCGACGTACGCCAGTTGTTATGGCGGCCACCAGTTCGGCCACTGGGTCGGCCAGCTCGGCGACGGACGCGCGATTCTCCTGGGCGAAGCGATCAATCGACGCGGCGAGCGCTTCGAACTGCAACTGAAGGGCGCCGGACCAACACCCTACTCGCGCCGCGCCGATGGTCGCGCCGTCCTGCGTTCATCGATCCGTGAATTCCTGTGCAGCGAGGCGATGCACCATCTCGGAATACCGACGACGCGCGCGCTCAGCCTCGTCGCAACCGGCGAGACGGTCGTCCGCGACATGTTCTACGACGGCCACCCGGTGGACGAGCCGGGCGCCATCGTCTGCCGCGTAGCCCCGTCGTTCACGCGTTTCGGACACTTCGAACTCCTTGCCGCGCGCGGCGATCAGGCACTGCTGCAGCGCATGGTCGATTTCACGATCGCCCGCGATTTCCCCGAGTTGTCCGCTGGACGCCCGGAGGAGCGCCTCGTCACCTGGTTTGCCGAGATTTGCCAGCGCACTGCGCGCCTGCTCGCGCACTGGATGCGCGTCGGTTTCGTGCATGGCGTCATGAATACCGACAACATGTCGATCATCGGCCTGACGATAGACTATGGCCCGTACGGTTGGGTCGACAATTTCGATCCTGGCTGGACGCCAAATACGACCGACGCCGCCACTCGGCGCTACTGCTTTGCCCGTCAGCCAGCGATCGCACACTGGAATCTCGAACGTCTGGCCGACGCACTGAGCACGCTGACGCCCGCCGCCAGCGATCTGGCAGCCGCCCTCGAGCGCTATGATCAGGTCTATGCGCGCGAGTTCTGCGCCGCCTTTGCCGCCAAACTGGGTCTGCGCGCCTGGCAGCATGACGATGGCGAACTGCTCGAGGACCTGTTCGAGCTGATGCGCCTGGCCGAGATCGACATGACCGAATTCTTCCGCGACCTGGCGCAAGTCGACCTCGAGCGCCCGGACAGCGCGACGCTGCAGGCCGCGTTCTATCGCGCCGACCTGGCGCGACGCTTCGCCGGCGATCTGTCGCGCTGGCTCACACGTTACGCTGCGCGCGCACGCCAGGATGGGCAGCCGGCAGCGCAGCGCGCGGCCGCGATGAATCGCGTCAACCCGCGCTACGTACTGCGTAACTACCTGGCGCAGCAGGCGATCGACCGCGCCGAACAGGGCGACGAGCAGATGATCCACGAGTTGCTCGAGGTTCTTCGCCAACCCTACGACGAACAGCCCGGACGCCAGGCGTTCAGCGCCAAACGACCCGACTGGGCGCGGCATCGCGCCGGGTGTTCGATGCTCTCGTGCAGTTCCTGAAGTGCGCAGACGGCGCAAGCTGGGGCAGCCGGCGCGCCAGTCGGCGTCCGCTCGTCGGCGCCCGGCGCGGGCTGCGCCCACCGGCTGAACGGTCAACATGAAAACGAACCTGTTCCTCCGCCTGTTCCTCCACCTGTTCCTCATCACCCTTCTCGCCCACGCCGGTCTCACCAGCGCCGCCGATTCGCCGCGACCGCGCGTCGGTCTCGTCCTCGGCGGCGGTGGCGCGCGCGGCGCGGCGCATATCGGCGTCCTCGAAGTGCTCGAACAACTGCGCGTTCCCGTTGACTGCGTCGCCGGAACAAGCATGGGAGCACTCGTCGCCGGCGCGTTTGCCGCCGGCCTGACGCCGGCACAGATGCGCGCCGAACTCGCGAAGGCGGATTGGGACGACCTGTTCCGCGACGATCCCGCGTTCTACGAGCAGAGCTATCGGCGCAAAACCGCCGACAAGCGCTTTCTCCCGGCGTCGGAGACGGGGGTCGGCGCGCACGGCGTAAAGTATCAGACCGGAATCATTTCCGGTCAGAAGATCAAACTGTTCTTCAACCAACTGGTCCATTCCGACCTGGGCGAACGAATGATCGAAACGCTGCCGCTGCCGCTGTCGATCATCGCCACCGACATCGTCAAGGGCGAGCGCGTGGTCATGCGCAGCGGCAGCCTGACCTCGGCGATGCGCGCCAGCATGTCGGTTCCCGGCCTGATGTCGCCGGTCGCGGTCGACGGGAGGAAGCTCGTCGACGGCGGTCTGGTCGACAACGTGCCGATCGAGGAGGTACGCGCACGCTGTCAGGCCGATGTCGTGATCGCCGTCAACGTCGGCTCGCCCCTGTTGACCGCCGAAGAAATCAGCGGCCTGGTCAGCGTTTCGGCCCAGATGGTCAACCTGTTGACCGAGCAGAACGTCACCCGCTCGCTGGCCAGACTGACCGCCGGCGACATCTACCTCAAACCGGATCTGAAGGGAATCACCGCCGCCGACTTCCAGCGCACCGGCGAAACGGCGGATCGCGGCGCGCTGGCCGCCCGCGCGGCGGCCGACCGCCTGCGCGCGCTGGCCGTCGACCAGGCCAGCTACACCGCCTGGTCACAAGGCTTGCAAATCGCCCGGCGCGACGCTCCGCGCATCGATCAGATCGAAATCGCCGGACTGAAGCTGGTCAACCCGGCGGCGGTCGAGCGCCACCTGGAAGTCCGACCGGGCGACCGGATGGACCCGGCGGCGGTCAACTCGCAGTTGCTGCGCGCCTATGGCGACGGCTACTACGAACAGGTCGACTACGCACTGACCCGCAGCCTGCGCGGAAGAAACATCCTGCGCATCTCGCCGCTGGAAAAGAGCTGGGGACCGGACTACCTGCGTTACGGTATCAACCTCGATACCAACTTTTCGGCCAATTCGAGCTACGGCTTGCGCGTCGCCTATCATAAGACCTGGCTCAACAGCCTGGGCGGCGAATTCATCGGCCAGGCAGAAATCGGTTCGCAGCCGGGCATCACGCTCGACTACTACCAGCCGCTCGACGCTGCGCAGCGCTACTTCGCCGAAAGCAGCGTAAAGATTGGCAGCCGCCTGAGCGGCATCTATCTCGACGATCAAAGGCTCGCCGACTACAAGATCACCGAGAAGACTTTCCGCCTGGGCGTCGGCCGCAACCTCGGCCTGCTCGGCCAGGTGCGGGCAGGCTGGAAGGAAACCTGGTACAGCGCCGAAAGGGACACCGGGCTGCCCATCTTTCCTGAGCTGTCGCTGCACCACGGCGGCTGGACGGCGGCGCTCGACATGGATCAGACTGATCGGCTCTACTTTCCGACCAGCGGCTGGTCGACGCACCTGCACTACTTCGCCTCGCGCAGCGACAGTTACAGCACGCTCGACGCCGGCGCGACCGGCCACGCCCGGATCGCCGACTGGGTGCTGAGCAGCCGGCTGTCGTACCAGGGTTCACCGCAAGGGCAGCGCCCGTTTCATGACATCGGGAATCTCGGTGGAATGCTCAACATGACCGCGTTCTCGCCCGGTCAACTGAAGGGCGACGATATCCGCTACGGCCACCTGCGCGCAGAAAGAATCGTCGGCCGCCTGCCGCTGGGGCTGCGCGGCGACCTGCGCCTGGGAGCGGCCATCGAGACCGCCAAGGTTGGCCGGCCGGCGACTGAAACCCGTCTGCGCGGCTGGATCACCTCGGGCGCGATCTACATCGGCGGCGAAACCCCGCTGGGTCCGATTTACCTCGGCTACGGCTATTCCAACGCCGGATCGAGCGGCGGCTACGCCAATCTCTACCTGTTCCTCGGCACGCCCTGAGGCACGCGCCAGGGATCAACTCGCTTCGATCTTCGGATCGCGCCGCAGGAGTTTGTCGACCGCCTGCGCGGCCGGCTCGTCATGATAGAGAATGGCGTCGACCGCGCGCGTGATCGGCATGTCGATCTCCAGCCGCTCGGCCATCCGCGCCACTTCCCGGGTCGTGCTGACACCCTCGGCGACGTGTCCCAGTTCGTCCAGGATCTGCGGCAGCCGGCGCCCTGCTGCCAGCGCCAGACCGACGCTGCGATTGCGCGACAGATCGCCGGTACAGGTCAGAATCAGGTCGCCCATCCCGGCCAGCCCCATGAAGGTTTGCGGGTGTGCACCCAGCGCCACGCCGAAACGAGCGATTTCGGCCAGCCCGCGCGTGATCAGTGCGGCGCGAGCATTGAGCCCCAGCCCGAGTCCATCGCACACACCGGTGGCAATCGCCATGATGTTCTTGACGCCACCGCCGACCTCGACACCGGTCAGGTCGTCGTTCGCATAAACGCGAAAGTGGGCGCTGTGCAAAGTGCGCGCGATGCAATGACCAAAATCAGCGTCATTGGCCGCCAGCGTGACCGCTGCCGGCAAGCCGCGCGCGACCTCGGCCGCGAAACTGGGCCCGGACAGCGCACCACACAACGCCTCGGCGCCGAGTTCTTCGGCCACGATCTGATGCGGCAGACGCCCGGTTTCGGCCTCGAGTCCCTTGCACGCCCAGACCACTGGCCGCGCCAGACCATCCTCGCGCATGCGGCGCAGGCAGGGTCGCAGACCGGCAAGCGGCGTCGCTACCAGCACCAGATCGGCGCTCGCGACGAGTTCCGAGAAATCGTCGGCAATCGCCAGCTCGTCGGGCAAGCGGTGGCCGGGCAACCGGCTCCGGTTCTCGCGCTCGGCGCGCAAAGCTTGTCGCTCGCTCGCCTGGCGCGCCCACAGGCTGACCGTGTGCTGACGGCTGAAAGCGATGGCCAGCGCAGTCCCCCAGGCGCCAGCACCGAGAACGGCAATCTTCATGGCTTGAAAATCAGATGCCCCAGACCTGATTGGCCCGAACGTAACCCGTCTGGCCGTCACGATGGCGCACTTTCACCCAGCCGCCAGGCGTTGTATCAAGATAGTCGAGCGAAACGCTCTTCTCGGCCTCGAAAACGACCGGCGCCGATTCGTCGGCGTTTTGTCGGATGACGGCGCGTGCCGCTGTCACCAGCACGCTACGCCGGTTGGCCAGGGATCGGGCTTCGATCCACGCCAAGCCGCCATCGGCGTCGCGCACTTTCGACCATCCCTCGAGTCGGACGACGACCTCGACCGGCGTTCCGCGGCGAATGACGAAGAGCTTGGTCCCCTTCTGCGACGGCGCATCGTAGAGCACTGAAGCCGCCTCCACCGTGCGGTACTCGGCGGCCAGCGCGGAGCCGGCCGCCACCGCCCAGGCGAGAACGCCAAGCAGGCGCATCGCCGGCGGCAAATTACTGCGCCGTCGCTGCACTGGCGGTCTCCGCCTCACCAGCCTGCTGCTGCAGGCGGGCGACGTAAAGCGCCTCGAAATTCACCGGCTGCAGCATCACCGGCGCAAAACCGGCGCGGGTGACCGCGTCCGAGACGACTTCGCGCGCATAGGGAAACAGAATGTTCGGACAAGCAATCGCCAGCAGCGGCTCCATGTTCTCGTCCGGTACATTCTGCACGCGGAAGATGCCGGCTTGCCCGACTTCTACGAGGAAGACCGTCTTCTCTTCGATCTTGGAAGTCACCGTGGTCGTCAAGGTCACTTCAAACAGCCCCTCGCCGATGCCCTGGGCATTGCTCTGCAACTGGATGCCGATCTTCGGGGCTTCACGTTCCAGATAGATCTGCGGCGCGTTCGGCACTTCCACCGAGAGGTCCTTGACGTAAATCTTCTCGATGGCAAATACGGGGTTTTCTTGTTCGCTCATGGTCAGCTATTTCACCAGGTTAGTGAGTTGGCGGGAAACAAAACAGGACGTTCCGGCGGGGTTGGCGCGCCGCCGGGGGGAAATGCGAACTGCCGGCGTCACGCAGCGTCGCCCGCCAGCAGAGGCAACAGCTTGCCCGCGCGGTCGAGGGCAATGAGGTCGTCGCAGCCACCGACATGGAAATCGCCGATGAAGATCTGCGGCACGGTCCGCCGGGCAGTGCGACCGAGCATCTCGTCGCGCCGGCCGGGGTCGAGATCGATACGCACCTTTTCGATCGCCTCGGCGCCGCGCGCGCGCAGGATCTGCTCGGCGCGCAGACAATAGGGGCAAACCGCCGTCGCATACATCAGGACGCGTGGCCGTTCGCTCATCGGCGAGTCCCCTTCTTCAATGGCAGACCCGCCTCGGTCCACGCACCGATCCCGCCTTCCAGCGTGTGGACGCGCGAAAAACCGAGTTTGACCAGTGAAGAGCACGCTGCCGACGAACGTGCACCGGTCTGGCAGACCAGAATCACCGGCTTGTCCTTGAACTGTTCGAGTTCGCTGGCCCGCTCGGCCAGCGCCCCGGCAGGAATGTTGCGGGCGGCCGAAAGATGCCCGCCAGCGTATTCATTCGCCTCGCGCACGTCGATCAGCACCGCGTTTTCGCGGTTGATCAACATGGTTGCCTGTGCCGGTGTGACGCCACGCGCACCGCCCGGCCGTCGCAGTGAAAGCGCGAGAAGCAAGGAGCCGCTGACCATGGCGACGGCAACCAGGAGGATATTCTGCTGTATGAATTCCAAGCGCAACTCCAGAAACTGACAGGCATCGAGAAAACTTCGGCACGATCACCGCGCGCGACCTTGACCGGCCTAGCTGTCACCGCAAAAGACCTCGCGCATCATACCGATCAATTGCAGCGTACGCGCATCGCCGACCCGGTAATAGACCCGGTTGGCCTCCTTGCGGGCCAGCAAGACGCCCTTTTCGCGCAGGATCGCAAGGTGTTGCGAGATATTGCTCTGCGACGTACCGACCGCGCTGACAATCTGCTGCACGCAGACATCCTGATCGCCAACGACGCACAGGATCTTCAGCCGTAGCGGGTGCGAAATCGACTTCAGCGCCCGCGCCGCCTGCTCGATATGCTCCTGCTTGTCGATGATATTGTTCGGAATGGGCACGGTAGGTGATAGTTGCCGATTATCATATAATTGTCGATTATAAACCAGATCTTGAATGCACGCGTGTCCGCCCTTGCAGGCGTTCTTCTTGCAGCCGGCCGATGGCGCCGCCGGGCGTCGGCTGAGGGTGTGATCTCCCGCGCCCGAACACGTATACGATGGCTGCTCGCCGGCCTGCTGAGCACAATTGCGCTCAACCCAGGCGTGGCGACGGCCGTCAGCCTGGCGGGCAAGGATGCGCCTGGCGCGACGGCGAGCGAGGTCGCTGGCCGCCAGAACGAACTGAACGCGCTGCGGGCACAGATCGAAAGACTGCGCCGCGCGCTGCTCAGCGCCGAGCAGTCGCACCGCAACTCCGCCGATGACCTGCAGGACGTCGATCGGACGATCTCCCAAACGCAGCGTGGCCTGCACGAATTATCGTCCCGGATCAATGAATTGAAGCGCGATCTCAAGGAACACGACGAGCACTCGCGCGAACTCGAGCGACGCCTGAAGGGACAGCAGGGGCAACTTGAGAAGCTGCTCCACCGTCAGTATCAACGCGGCAATCCCGATCCCCTGCGCCTGCTGCTCAACGGCAACGATCCGAATCAACTGGCGCGCGACCTGTACTACCTGGAAGCGATCGGTCGCGCGCGATCGCAAGTGCTCGTCGCAATGGCAGCAACCTTGCATGACAAGCAGGCGCTCGCCACCGCCACCCGCCAGCAGACCGACGAGTTGTCGCTCGCCCTCAGCCGACAACAGGAAGCGCATGACCGCCTGCTCGCGCAGCGTGAGCAGCGGCGTATCGTGTTGAGCAGAATTGCCGAGCAACTGGCCGCACAGCGGCAGGAAATCGGCAATCTGCAACGCGACGAAAAGCGCATGAGCGAACTGATCGATCGTCTGTCGAAGATCATTGCCGCGCAGGCCGCCGAGGAACTGGCGGCACGCCAGGCGGCGGCCCGGCGACAGGCGGCCGAAGCGACAGCCCGCCGCCAGGCGGCAGAAGCGATGGCACGCCGCCAGGCGGCAGAAGCGATGGCACGCCGCCAGGCGGCAGAGGCGGTCACCGCCAAGCGGCGCCCAGCGGCCGAAGCGACCAGCAGCAGCCGTGTGCCAGGGGCTGCAGGGCACCGCGACCAGACGCCTGCGGCCGAGTCAGTCGCACCGGACGAGTCCACCGCCGGCCAGGCCCCGGCGCCGGCAAAGGCCAGAGCAAGCGCCGCCGAGGTCGCTGTCCCGGCAAGCGGCAGCGGCCTGGCGCGCTTGAAGGGCGAACTGCGCGCGCCAGCAAGTGGCGTCGTGGTCAATCGATTCGGCGCCAGCCGACACGAAGGCAGTACCTGGAAGGGCGTCTTCATCCGCGCTGGCAGCGGCAGCGAGGTGCGCAGCATCGCTGGCGGACGCGTCGTTTTCGCCGAATGGATGCGCGGTTTCGGCAACCTGCTGATCGTCGATCACGGCAGCGCCTACCTTTCGGTCTATGCCAACAACCACGCCTTGCTCAAACAGGTGGGCGACGACGTGCGGCCGGGCGAGGCGATCGCGACCGTCGGCAACAGCGGTGGCAACCCGGAATCCGGTTTATACTTTGAGCTTCGTCATCAGGGAAAGCCGCTCGACCCGCTGAGCTGGGTCAACCTGAAGTAGCGGACGCAATGGAGTGAGACCAATGGGCAAGTTGAGACAGGTCGGGCTGGTGTGCGCCGGAGTGGTCGGTGGTGTGCTGATCAGCCTGCAGTTTTCGGCGCTCGCCGAAAAGGAAACCCGCGCTGCACTGCCCGTCGAAGAACTGCGCACCTTTGCCGAAGTCTTCAATGCGATCAAGACCGGCTATGTCGAACCGGTGGAAGACAAGAAGCTGATCACGCATGCAATCAGCGGGATGGTTTCGAATCTCGACCCGCACTCGAGCTACCTTGACGCCGACGCGTTCAAGGACCTGCAGGTGGGCACGCAAGGTGAGTTTGGCGGCATCGGCATCGAAGTCGGCATGGAGGATGGCCTGGTCAAGGTCGTCTCGCCGATCGAGGACACGCCGGCCTATCGCGCTGGCGTCAAGAGCGGTGACCTGATCTTCAAGATCGACGATACGCTGGTCAAGGGCCTGACCTTGAACGAGGCAGTCAAGCGCATGCGCGGCAAGCCGAAATCGCAGATCAGACTGTCAATCATGCGCAAGGGCGAAGCCAAACCGATCGAGGTGACGCTGACGCGCGAGGTCATCAAGGTGCAGAGCGTCAAGTCGAAACTGGTGGAAGACGGCTATGGCTATCTGCGCATCACGTCTTTCCAGGAGAACACCGGCGCAGCCGTCGTCAAACACCTGAACGATTTGTTCAAACCGGGTCCGCTGAAGGGCCTGGTACTCGATCTGCGCAACGATCCGGGCGGCCTGCTGAACAACGCTGTCGGCGTGTCGGCCGCTTTCCTGCCGCCTGATACGCTCGTCACTTCGACCGACGGGCGCACGCCGGACGCCAAGCATCGCTACTACGCATCGCCAACCGACTATCTGCGCGGCGGCCGCGACGATTACCTGAAGGCCTTGCCGCCGGAAGCGCGCAAGGTATCGATGGTCGTCCTGGTCAACGGCGGGTCGGCCTCGGCGTCCGAAATCGTTGCCGGTGCGCTGCAGGATCACAAGCGCGCCATCGTCCTGGGTACGACGACCTTCGGCAAGGGCTCGGTGCAGACGGTTCTACCCCTGCCCGGCAATACCGCGATCAAGCTGACCACGGCGCGCTACTTCACACCTTCTGGCCGTTCGATCCAGGCCAAGGGAATCGTTCCCGACATCGTTGTCGAAGAATCCGCCAACGGCGGATCGGCGCAGCGCGTACGCGAGGCCAACCTCGAACATCACCTGGACGCCAGCAAGGACACGCCGCCGGCCAAGGAAACGCCCGCCAAGCCAGCTCCGGCGAAGAGTCCCGCCAAGCCGAAGCCCAGCAGCCAGAAGGACGACGCCGACGAAGCAGCGGAGCTGCCAAGCCGTGAACTTGCCTCGAAGAAGGACTATCAACTGACACAGGCGCTCAACCTGCTCAAGGGCATGCAGATCATGCAAAGTCCCCGCTAGGGTTCGGCGCTGGGAGAAACGACGTGAAACGAGCGGCAACACGAGTCCCCGAAGTGGCGCCGATCCGCAAGCAGAGGGCTATCCTGTTCGCGAGGTTTCCGCCCGGGCAGGTTCCCGAGGCGCACGACTTTCTCACCACAGTCGATCGCCTGGCGGTCAGCACGCCGACGCAGGAGCGCGTCGTCGGCGTCGCCTACGACCTGCGCGACCACACGCTGGAAGAGCTCGAGAGCGCCCTCGAAGACCAGGGTTACCACCTCGACAACACACTGATGAGCAAAATGATGCGAGCGCTGATCTACTACGTCGAGGAGACCCAGTTGCACAATCTCGACACGCCGCATCGGCCGCTCAAGCGATCGCAATCGGAAGCCTACACGCACGCCTGGGAGCGGCATCCGCACGGCGATCACGACGATAC
>NZ_JAVMKF010000004.1:39172-56314 GCF_031732815.1 Accumulibacter sp.
CAACTGCTGCGCTACAGTCGGCACATTCTGCTCGACGAGATCGGCATCGAGGGCCAGCAGCGCCTGCTCGCGGCAACCGCGCTGGTCGTCGGCGCTGGCGGCCTGGGCTCGCCAGCCGCGCTCTATCTGGCGTCGGCTGGCGTCGGCACGATCATCCTGGCCGACAGCGACACGGTAGACCTGAGCAACCTGCAGCGCCAGATCCTTCATCGGCAGGAGAGTATCGGGTCAGCGAAAGCGGTCTCCGGCAGAACGACGCTGGCCTCGATCAACCCCGAGGTCGAAGTCGAAGCGATCGTAGCCCGCCTCGGCATCGGGCAGCTCACACAACTGGTCGCGCGTGCCGATGTCGTCCTCGACTGCTGCGACAACTTCGCCACGCGGCACGCGGTCAATCAGGCCTGCGTGCAGCAACGAACGCCGCTGGTATCCGGCGCCGCGGTCCGCTTTGCCGGGCAACTCAGCGTCTTCGACAGCCGACGTGACGATGCGCCGTGCTACAACTGTCTGTTTCCCGAAGGTGACGACGTTGACGAACTGCGTTGCGCAGTGACTGGCGTCTTTGCCCCCTTGACCGGAATCATCGGCGCGCTGCAGGCCGCAGAAGCGCTCAAGCTGCTCGCCGACAGCGGCGACCCGGCGGTCGGCCGCCTGCTCCTGTTCGACGCGCTGACGCTCGACTGGCGCAGCGTCAGGTTCACCCGCGACCCGCAGTGTGCCGTCTGCGCGGGCAGCGCGCTCAGGCCAGGCGCGCGATAAGCCGCAGGTCGTCGCCAATCTGGCGCAGGTCGCGCACGATCAGCTTGTGCTTGTCGAGCAAGGAAACGAGCGGCGGCAGGTCGAACATGCCGTACGCCGCATCGCCGACCAGACACGGTGCGAGATAAAGCAGCAGTTCATCGACCAGGCCGGCGCGCAGCAGAGCGCCGCTCAGCCGGCTGCCTGCTTCGACGTGAAGCTCGTTGATTTCGCGCCGCGCAAGTTCGCCGAGAAGTCGCGGCAGGTCGACCCGGCCGTCGAGCCCGGGCAGTACGACGACCTCGACGCCGGCCTGCTCGACCGCTGCAACCCGCTGCGGATCGGCAACCGCCACGGCCAGCAACAAGCGCCCTTGGCGCAAAAGCCTGGCGCTCAGGGGCAGTTGCAGCCGACTGTCGACCACGACTTTCAGCGGCTGGCGAAGCGCTTCCGTCGCCGGCGCGAGGTCGCGCACGGTAAGCTGCGGATCATCCGCGCGTACCGTACCAATCCCGGTCAGGATCGCACAGGCGCGCGCGCGCCAGCGATGGCCGTCGCGCCGCGCCTCGGCACCAGTCAGCCACTGGCTGCTGCCATTGCGCAAAGCCGTCTTGCCGTCCAGGCTGGCCGCCAGCTTGAGACGAACCCACGGGCGCGAACGCTGCATCCGGGCGACGAAGCCAACGTTCAACTCGGCCGCCTGACTGGCCAGCAAACCCCATTCGGTACGCACGCCGGCCGCCTGCAGACGCGCCAGGCCGCGTCCCGCGACGAGCGGGTTGGGGTCCTGCATCGCTGCGACGACGCGCTCGACACCGGCGGCCAGCAAGGCTTCCGCGCACGGCGGCGTGCGACCATGATGCGCGCAGGGCTCAAGCGTGACATAGGCGGTCGCCGCACGCGCTGCGCCGCCGGCTGCCGCCAGAGCAAGCGCTTCGGCATGCGCTTCGCCAGCACGCGCATGCCAGCCTTCGCCAACGACCTCGCCCGCGCGCACCAGGACACAGCCGACGCGCGGGTTGGGGGTCGTCGTCTGCAGACCGCGTTCGGCAAGGCGCAGCGCGCGCGCCATGAAGTCATGGTCGGCGGCGCTAAACTCCGCCTGCATCAGTGGCCGAGCACCTGCGACGAGTGTGAGACTTCGCGTACGACCTGCGAGAACTCGTCGACGTCCTCGAAGTTACGGTAGACCGAAGCGAAACGGACATAGGCAATCTTGTCGAGTTTCTGCAACTCGCGCATGACCATTTCGCCGATGACTTCCGAGCCCACTTCGCGCTCACCGAGAGCGAGCAGCGCCTCTTCGATACGCCCGACGGCTGCGTCAACCGCCTGGCTGCCGATCGGCCGCTTGCGCAACGCCAGCCGGAAGCTGGCGGTAAGCTTCTCACGGTCGTATTCGACGCGCGAACCGTTCTTCTTGATCACTTGTGGCACGCGCACTTCGGCCCGCTCGAAAGTGGTGAAGCGTTTCTCACACTTCAGGCAGCGGCGCCGGCGCCGAACCAAATCCCCGTCGTCGTTGATGCGCGTATCGGCGACTATCGTTTCGTCGGCACCGCAGAACGGACACCTCATCCGCTGCGCTCTCCGCCATAAACCGGAAAGCGCCGGCAGAGCGCGGAAACTTCATTGCGCACGCGCCTCAGCATGTCGGCATCGTTCGGCGCGTCGAGCACATCGGCAATCAGGTGCGCCACCAGTTCGGACTCGATCTCGCTGAAACCGCGCGTGGTCATCGCCGGCGATCCGACGCGGATGCCGGAAGTGACGAAAGGTTTCTGCGGATCGTTCGGGATCGCGTTCTTGTTGACCGTGATGTGAGCAGCACCCAAGGCGGCTTCCGCTTCCTTGCCGGTCAGCCCCTTGCTGCGCAGGTCGACCAGAAAGACGTGCGACTCGGTACGTCCGGAAACGATGCGCAGGCCGCGCTGCTCGGCCAGGACACGCGCGAGAACGCGCGCATTGGCGACCACCTGCTCCTGGTACTTGCGAAAACCCGGCGACAGCGCTTCCTTGAAGGACACCGCTTTGGCGGCGATGACGTGCATCAGCGGGCCGCCCTGCAAACCCGGGAAGACCGCCGAATTGATTGCCTTTTCGTGTTCCGCCTTCATCAGAATGACGCCACCACGCGGACCGCGCAGCGTCTTGTGCGTGGTCGAGGTGACCACGTCGGCATGCGGCACCGGGTTGGGGTAGCAACCGGCGGCAATCAGACCGGCATAATGCGCCATGTCGACCATGAAAATGGCGCCGATGTCGCGCGCGACCTTGGCAAAGCGCTCAAAATCGATGCGCAGCGCGTAGGCCGAAGCACCGGCGATCAGGATGCGCGGCTTGTGCTCATGTGCCAGCGCTTCCATCCGCGCGTAATCGATCGCTTCCTTGCTGTCGAGCCCATAGGCGACCACGTTGAACCACTTGCCGGACATGTTGAGCGGCATACCGTGCGTCAGGTGGCCGCCTTCGGCCAGGCTCATGCCCATGATCGTATCGCCGGGTTTGGCGAAAGCCATCAGTACAGCCTGATTCGCCTGCGATCCCGAGTTCGGCTGAACGTTCGCCGCCTCGGCCGAAAACAGCCTTTTCAGCCGATCGATGGCCAATTGCTCGGCGACGTCGACGTGTTCGCAGCCGCCGTAGTAGCGCTTGCCGGGATAGCCTTCGGCGTACTTGTTGGTCAATTGCGAACCCTGCGCAGCCATTACCGCGTGGCTGACGTAGTTCTCCGAAGCGATCAGTTCGAGGTGGTCTTCCTGCCGGCGATTCTCGTTCTCGATCGCCCCCCAGATCTCGGGGTCCACTTTCGCCAGGGTATCTTTAGCCGAAAACATCGCACGCCTCACAAGCCGACAAAAGCCTATTCTACCATGTCCGCCGCAGCGCCCGGCCGGGCCGGACGGGGACATCGGTTGCCGCCGCGCCCGGCGGCGGGCGTCAACCGAGCCAGGCGCGCGCGTTGCGAAACATGCGCAGCCAGGGCGAATCGTGCCAGCCGCGCGCCTGCCAGTCGGCCGGCTGCCACGACATCTGGACGCTGCGGAAGACCCTTTCCGGATGCGGCATCATGATCGTGCACCGACCGTCTGGCGTCGTCAGGCCGGTGATGCCGCCGGGCGAACCGTTCGGGTTGTACGGGTAGACTTCGCTCGCCTCGCCCTGGTGATCGATGTAGCGCAAAGCGACGAGCGCCCGCTCGCCCTGCTCGCCCGGCGAAAACACCGCCCTTCCCTCGCCGTGCGAAACGACGACCGGCAGGCGGCTGCCGGCCATCCCGGAAAGGAAGAGCGACGGTGAATCGAGCACCTCGACAAGCGAGAAGCGCGCCTCGAACTGCTCGCTGCGATTGCGTCCAAAAGCCGGCCACGCGGCGGCGCCGGGAATCAGATCCTTGAGCGCGCTGAGCATCTGGCAACCGTTGCAGACGCCCAGGGCAAAGGTATCCGGACGGGCAAAGAATTCGCCGAAAGCGCTGCGCGCGCGCTCGTTGAAGAGGATGGTCTTCGCCCAGCCGCGCCCGGCACCGAGCACGTCGCCATAGGAAAAGCCACCGCAAGCCGCCAGGCCGGCAAAGTCGGCGAGTGCCACGCGCCCGGCCAGAATGTCGCTCATGTGCACGTCGATTGCGGCGAAACCGGCGCGATCGAAAGCCGCCGCCATTTCGACGTGCCCGTTCACGCCCTGTTCGCGCAGGATGGCCACGCGCGGACGCGCGCCGCGATTGAGCAAGGGCGCCGCCACGTCGTCTGCCGGATCGAAGCGCAGGCTGACCGACAGCCCCGGATCGGCGGTATCGAGAATGCGGTCGTATTCCTCCTGCGCGCAGACGGGATCGTCGCGCAGTTGCTGCATGCGAAAACTGGTTTCCGACCAGGCGCGCTGTAGATCGACCCGGGCCTCGTCGAACACCGCGCGCGCGTTGCGGATCAGGCGGACGCGACCAGTCGCGTTCGGCGCGCCGATGAAGTGCGTGCACGCACCGAGTCCGCAGCCGCGCAGGACGCCCATTACCTGACTGCGTTCAGCCCGGCTAATCTGCACGACGGCGCCGAGTTCCTCGTTGAACAAGGCGCACATCAGCTTTTCGAATGAACGACCACCGAGCAGGTTCGGCCGCTTCTCGTTGCCGTCGACGTCATTGATCAGTGCGTCGTAACACAAGCCGTCGGTGTCGATCGAGACGCCGCAACGCGCGGCAAAAGCCATCTCACAAACGGTCGCGAAGAGTCCGCCGTCGGCGCGGTCGTGATAGGCGAGGAGCAGACCGTCGGCGGCCAGCCGACGCACCGCCGCGAAGAAGGCAGGCAGGCGCGCGGCTTCGTCGACGTCGGGCGCCTCGCTGCCGGTGGCATTGAACACCTGCGCCAGCGCCGACCCGCCCAGGCGATCGCGCCCGCCGCCGAGGTCGATCAGCAAGAGGTCGGTCTCACCGGCGTCGAGCACCAGTTGCGGCGTCAGCGTGCGCCGCGCGTCCTGTACGCGGGCAAAGGCGCTGACGATCAGCGAGAGCGGTGCGACGACCTGTTTCGCCGATTCCTCGCCGGCAATGGCCGGCTCGCGCCAGAGCGTACGCATCGACAGCGAGTCCTTGCCGACCGGAATCGCGACGCCGATCTGCCGGCAAAGATCGACCACCGCGCGCACCGTATCGAACAGCCTGGCGTCCTCGCCTGGCCAGCCGGCGGCGGCCATCCAGTTGGCCGACAGCTTGACCTCGGCGAGCGTGGCAATGTCGGCCGCGACGATGTTGGTCAGCGCCTCGCCGACCGCCATGCGGCCCGCGGCGGGAGCATCGATCACCGCCACCGGCGCCCGTTCGCCAATCGCCATCGCCTCGCCGCGATAGCCCTGAAAGCTCATCAGGGTTACCGCAACGTCGGCGCAAGGCACCTGCCACGGACCGACCATCTGGTCACGTGCGGTCAGCCCGCCGACGCTGCGATCGCCGATCGTGATCAGGAAGGTCTTGTCGGCCACTGCCGGCAGGCGCAGCACACGGTACGCGGCGCTGCGCAGATCGACCGCAGTGGCGTCGAACGGCACGCCGAGAGCTGCGGTATGCGCCGCCAGACGCGTCATGCGTGGCGGCTTGCCGAGCAGTGCCGCCATCTCCATGTCGACCGGCCGGTTGGCGAAATGGGCATCCTCGACGAGCAGCCGTGCTGCGTCCGTCGTTTCGCCGACGACCGCGAAAGGACAGCGCTCGCGCTGGCAGATCGCCGTAAACTCGGCCAGCCGGGCAGGAGCAATCGCCAGAACGTAGCGCTCCTGCGCTTCGTTGCACCAGATCTCGGCCGGCGACATGCCGGGTTCCTCGATCGGCACCGCGCGCAGGTCGAAGCGCGCCCCACTGCCGGCGCCATGCGCCAGTTCGGGCAGCGCATTCGAGATGCCGCCGGCGCCGACATCGTGCAGCGAGAGAATCGGATTGCCGTCGCCGACCGTCGAGCCGTCGCCGCGCGGAACGCCCATCTGCCAGCAGCGGTCGATGACCTCCTGAGCGCGCCGCTGGATCTCCGGGTTGCCCCGTTGTACCGAAGCGAAGTCGAGGTCTTCGTTGTTGCTGCCGGTATTCATCGAACTCGCCGCGCCGCCGCCGAGACCGATCAGCATCCCCGGCCCGCCGATCTGAATCAGCAGCGTGCCCGGCGGCAGGCGCTCAGCCTTCAACGACTGGCCGGCGGCAATATTGCCCAGACCGCCGGCGAGCATGATCGGCTTGTGGTAGCCGCGCAGCAGGCGCTCGCCACCGGCGCCGGTGAACTGCTCGTAGGTGCGGAAATAGCCGGCCAGGTTGGGACGACCGAACTCGTTGTTGAACGCCGCCGCGCCGATCGGCCCTTCGAGCATGATGGCCAGCGGCGAAGCGATGCGCGGCGGGCGTCCGTAAGCCGCCGTCGCCGCCTCCCAGGGCTGCGGCGCGGCCGGCAGGTTGAGATTGGAAACCGAAAAGCCGCACAGACCGGCCTTGGGTTTCGAGCCGCGACCGGCCGCCCCCTCGTCGCGAATCTCGCCGCCCGAGCCGGTCGCCGCACCCGGAAAAGGCGAAATCGCCGTCGGATGATTGTGCGTCTCGACCTTGGCCAGAATGTGCGTCGCTTCCGGATGATAGGCATAGGCGCCGGCGGCGTCCGGGTAGAAGCGCTCGACGAGCGCACCTTCGAGCACCGCCGAGTTGTCCGCATAGGCCACGACGGTGCCCGCCGGATTCGCCTGATGCGTTTCGCGGATCATGCCGAACAGCGTTTCGCTGCGCGCCTCGCCGTCGATCACCCACGAGGCATTGAAAATCTTGTGCCGGCAGTGCTCGGAATTGGCCTGCGCGAACATCATCAGCTCGACATCGGTCGGGTTGCGTCGCGCCTTTCCGAAGACCTCGTTCAGGTAATCGACCTCGTCCTCCGACAGCGCCAGGCCGAGGCGCAGATTCGCCTGGGCAAGCGCAGCGCGCCCGCCGGCCAGCAGGTCGACGGTGCTCAGCGGCTTGGCCGGGAAATGTTCGAACAACTGGCTGGTCTGCGCGAAGGCGGCGAGAACGGCTTCGACCATTCGGTCGTGCAACACGCCGGAGATTGCCGCGCGCTCTTCGGTCGACAGCGTCCGCCGGCCGCCGTCGACACGATACGCGACGCCGCGCTCGATCCGCTCGACGGCCGACAAGCCGCTGTTCCAGGCGATGTCGGTTGCCTTCGACGACCAGGGCGAGATCGTCCCCAGGCGCGGCGTGACGAGAAACAGCTCGCCCGGCTCGTCCGCCGGCGCGGCGGTCTCGTCGAGCAGCGCGCCGAGTTGCGCGCGCTCCCCATCGTCGAGCGGGCGACGGGTGGCGACGAAGTGCCAATGGACGGCGCTGACCACCTGCGCCCGGGCGACCACCGCCTGCACATTGCCCTGCAGGCGCTGCAAACGGAACGATGAGAGCGCTGAAGCGCCGCGGAGAAAGAGAAGGTAGGCCATGATGGGCGGCGGGAAAGGGCGGCGAAGCCTGCGTTGACGAAGAGAGGAAGACAGCGCGAACGAGCGCCGACGATTATAGCCGACCGGCAATCCGCCTGACCGCTTGCCGCCCGCCGTCGAGCCGGACGAGAACGCAGCGCCGACACCAGCGCGCCGCATGCCGGCACGCGGCGCGCGATCAGGGGAGCGGCGTCACCGCCTGGGTCACCCCCAGGTGGATCAGCGCGTCAAAGCGGCGCGCAGGCAAGGACAGCGAATAGTGGTTTTCGATTTCGGCTTCCGGCAGATAGCTGACGCCGACCGCACGATCGAGCCGGCGCACGTCGAGCTGGTCGATCAATTCTTCGTTCTGCCGGAAGATGAGCAGAAAATTCGCCATGCCGGTTTGCTGCAAGAGGTGCGACCAGCTTCCGGCGACGGCTGGCCGCAGCGTCCGCCGACGATCCGGCGTCGCCCAGCCGGTCGCCGCGCGCACGCTGCCGCGGTAGGTCGTCAGACCGACCAGATACGCGTCCTCGCCGTACTCCTCGCGCATCAGTTGCCCCAGCGAAAGCTCGCCGACATCGGCCTGAGCGCTGGCGCGCGCATCGCCCTGATGCGTGTTGTGCGCCCAGACGACGACTTTGCCGTGCCGCTCGCGCAGGCGGCGAAGCGTTTGAGCGAGAAAGCGCTCGCGCGAATTCCAGCTCACCAGGGCGCCTTCGCTATAGAGCAGGCGGTAGTAGGCCTCGGCCGCGACCAGCGAACGCGCGCTCATCATCGCCGAGAAAGCCGCCGGATCGCCTTCGGCGCGGCGCTCCATCGCGGCGCGCCGACGCTCCACCTGGCGGGCACACGAAGGAATCGCCGCGCGCGCCAGATCGCGGCCGTAGAGCTGCGGGTCGAGCTGCGCGCGCGAGTACGGCGCAAAACAGCGGTAATCGCGTCGCGCCCGCCTGGCCTCGGCGGGATCGCGCCGTTGCAGGTGGTGCACGACTTCGGCGACCGCTTCCGGAACGCCGTACAGGTCCATGCCATGAATCGAGACGCGCGGCTCGCCGGCTGGCGCAGCGTCGTTGATCGCCTTCAGGCGTGCAAGGAAAGCGGCGAACTCGCGGTTGCGCCACACCCAGCGCGGAAAACTCTGCATTCGGCTGAACGCCTCAGCCGGCGGCAGATCGCCCAGCTTTCCCTGGACGAAATCGTCCAGGCGAGTCGCCGACGCCCATCCCGCCTCCAGAATCAGCGCGCGAAAGCCCTTTTCGGTGATCAAGCGCTGCGTCAGACGCGCGCGCTCGTCGTAGAACTCGGCGCTGCCATGCGTCGCTTCGCCCAGCATCACCACCTGCGCGTCGCCGATCGAGGCAAGCAGCACGTCGTAATCGGCCGCTGCCTGAACGACCGGAATGGCATGCGCGCGCAGCGCAGCGACGACTTCGCCGTCGCTCGCCAGCGGCTGTGCTGCCGCCACGCGAGTCAACGCCAGCAGGGCCAGCAAGGCCGGCAGCGCCCTGCGCCAAATGGCGCGCGGCTCAGTCGTCGTCATGCTTGCGGCCGTGTTTTCGGTCGCGTTCGCGTTCGCGCTCGCGTCCCGGCATCCGGATGTCGTGCTCGTCAGCGCTGCGATGGCATTCGACGCAGTTCCTGAAGTCGCGGATTCCCTCTTCGATGTGCTCACGCCGAATCTTCTCGGGAGTATGCTCGTGGCAGCCATAGCAGGTATAGCGGGCATAGTCGTTGCGCAGGTGGCAGGTGACGCATTGCACATTGTGATCGCGATCGAGAACGAAATACTTGTTGTGATCGAACGAGGCGGGAACCCACTTCTCGTCGCTATGGCACTGGCTGCAATTGCCGGTGATCTGCTGATGCAGCGCGTCCTTCGGCGACTTATGGCAGGCCTGACATTCCTGACGCGCGTCTGCGCGCAGCAAGGCGTGCTTGAAGCGGCCGGCGCCGGGCAGGCGTTTCACCCCTGCATGGTCTCCATGGCACGCCAGGCAATCCTGCTGCATCAGCTTCTGATGAAACGCGACGCTGGTCAGCGGCTGCTGAATCGGCTGGCCAAGCGTCGTGACACGGCCGATCTCGGCCGGCTTGTGACAGACCGTGCAGCGCTCGGTCGTCGCGCCAAGAAGCGGTACGTGGCAGGCAAAACAGTCGGCTTCGAGCTTGCTGTGACCGGGAATCAGCTTGCCCGGGGCCAGCATCAGGTGCGGATAGACGAAGGCGAGGACGGCCAGGGCGATGAGATTGGCCGCCAGAACGAACTTGAGGGTCTTGCTCATCGCCACCCCCAGAACAGGAAAATGCTGACGATGTGTCCGAGCGCCAGCACGACGAAGACGACGAAGATCGGAATGTGCACCTTGCGCCAGCGGGTCATCGCGTCGAAGGTCACCGACTCCCAGAACATCGCCTGCTCGACCTCGGTCTTCGACAAACCGCGCAACTGGTAATGCTCGCGTTGCGCCTGAACGTGCTCGCGCGCGCGGCGCAGCAGCATCTTGCCGACCATGCCGCTGATCACGTTGATGCCCATGGCGATGGTGGCCAGCCACGGCAAAATGGCGTTGAAATGGATGCCAGCGTGAATCAGGACCATCAGCGAACCCAACCAGGTGCCGGCCTCGTGCATGCTCAGCCACGCCCTGACGTTACCCGCGTTGATCACCTTCCGCTTACGCAGCGAGTAGACCAGCGACACGATGATCAACAGGGTGCCAGGAATGCCGAGATAGCGCCCCACCCAGACCAGATCGAGGCGGTGCAGCAGATAGTCGCCGGCAACCGTCGCCACCCCGAGCAGGGTAACCAGCAGCGTGAACGGAAGAATATGCTTGCGCCAGAGCGAGCCACTCGCCGCTGTACCCATTCAAGCCTCCAGCGTCAGATGCGTCTTCGGCGTGCAGACGCAGAGCAGACAAGTGCCGGCCAGCGGATCGTAGTCGGGAGTTTGCCGATACGAGACTTCACCGGAGACGATGGTCGTCTGGCAGGTACCGCAACCTCCGGCGCGGCAGCCCGAGTCGACGACGACGCCCTGCGCTTCCGCAAAATCGAGCAGAGTTCCCGATTGCGCCGACCACTGCGCCTTCTTGCCCGACTTGGCGAAGGTGACGGTGATTTCGTTCGCCGGGTCGGGCAAGGCATGCTCGGCCAGCGCGGCGGGTTCCGCCCGACGCCGCAGGCCGGAAGCCGGGCCAAAAGCCTCGAAGTGGATGCGCGAATCCGGCACGCCCCAATCCGCCAGCGCCGGCAGCAAGGTTTCCATCATCGGTGCGGGACCGCAGATGTAGTAGTGGTAAGGCTTCAACGGCAGTTCCATGCGGAACAGATTCACCCCGACCCGCCCGTGGTGATGAAAGTCTCTCCCGAGTTGATCCTCGGGCAGCGGATCGCTGAAACACAGGTACAGATGAACACTTGGCGCGGCCGCTGCCGCAGCACGCAGATCGGCCAGGAAAGCGCCTTCCCGGCTGTTGCGCAGCCCATGGAAAAACCGGATCTCGCGCTCGGGCTGGTGTATCCGACACCAATTGAGCATGCTGAGCAGGGGCGTGATCCCGATTCCACCAGAAACCAGAACGACCGGAGCACTACCCGCAGCAAGGTAGAAGTGCCCCGACGGAGCACGCACCTGCAATGTCGCGCCGACCTGCACATCATCGTGGAAAAAATTCGACGAGCGCCCGGCCGGATAAGCGCTCCCCGGCGGCGCCGGCACGCGCTTGATTGAAATGCGGTAGTAGTCGCTCGCAGGGGCATCGGAGAGCGAGTAGCAGCGGGTGATCGACGCGCTGCCGCAACCCTCCGCCTTGGTCAGATCGAGACGGAAAGTCAGGAACTGACCGGGCAGGTATGACGGCAGCGGCTGGCCGTCTGCCGGCTCGAGATAGAACGAGCAAATCTGTCCGCCAGCGTCTTCGGTCGTGCGTCGCGCGACCCGGAAGCTGCGAAAACCTGACCAGCCCGCACTGTTCTCGTCGGGCAGACCGACCGCCGGCGCCAATTCGACGGCTTCCGGCATCCCTTGCACAAGCCGTCGGTAGTCCTGCCAGTGCCGCCAGAAGCTGACGCCGAGGAACAGCCCCAACTGCACCGCAATGCCGAGGATAATCCAGACGAGCAAACTGAGGGACGTCATGGCGCACTGCTTTACCGACGAAATCGTCAAAGGATTCTACGCTTCATTGCGGCCATTTTGGAAAACCTTGCCTGGATGATGGCCCACTTGGCGTTCAACCGGAGAAGCAGCGGCATGCCACCGCAGCAGGCGACTCCCGTAGATCATTCGCAGACGCACCGCCACGGCAGCGTGCCGCTACCACTCAGTTAGTTGACGCGAGGGGTGTGCGCAAATGGGCGAGCAGACGAGTTCTGGCCAGGCGCCAGCGCTCGCGTGGCGCTCGCCGACCCAACGAAGATCCGGCTCTGCAGACTGAGATCCAAGAAGCGCGGGGAGACCAGGATGGCTCCCCTTTGTTCGCCTGGAGTCAGCCGCCGCGGCGCGACGTTCGGCCTTTGCTGTGCGGCGGAAGACGCAAGGAGACAGCTGCGAACAGCCGAGGCCGCTGGTCGTCGCGTGGCCGGTACAAAGGCGTGCTAGGCGACGGCAGGGGGAGGACCAAACCGATTGTCGCCGTCTGTGCCCTCGAGGGCCAGCAAGACGAGGAGAACGATCGGGCCAACCCACGGAACGAAGTTGATGAGCTGCCACCAGCCAGAGCGATTCGTGTCGTGCAAGCGCCTGGCTCCAACCGAGAGGGATGGCACGAGAATAATCAGGCCCCAGATTGCCCCAAGAACGCCCAGCCCGCTTTCCTCGTTCCAGATGCCCAGCATGACGTCCAGGACGGTCAGAAGCACAATGATGAGGATGCTGAAAAGCAGGAAGTACCAATACTCACCGCGTGAGGCGCGGCCCTTGAAATCAGCGAATTTCTGAAATGCACGAACGAAAAAGCGCATGCGTTCCTCCTTGCGTTGTACCAGGTGACTGGATGGCTGCGCATCGGGCTACGCACCGCCTGACGCGCCAACTCCCACTCGGAGAATGAAAGCATGCGCGATGCCGGTTGCCGGAGGTCGGCCAGTTGGGCGGCTCGCGCACAGAGCGCGCCTTCCGGGTACACTCTGCGCGCCACCCCTCGCTGCGCGCACGATACGCGTCCGACTGTCTCCCTGGTTAATCGGACCGCACTCCCCCCGAAAACGGCGTTTCTCCGATAAAGCGTAAGGATAGCGCAGTAACGACGCATTGTCTGCAGCACAACAGTCTGAGAATAGCTGACAACAGCACGTGCAGTACCGGGTCCTTCCAGCCAATCTGCAAACCCGCTGCGGCGCTTGGGTTCGGGAACGCACCCGGCACAGCGGACACTCCTTGGGGATGGTCGTCCGACGAAGGCAGGCGGCGAGAGAGACGCCTGCCGGTCCCTCTGTGTCAGACCGGTTGTCGCGCGGACAGGATCTGAAATAAGGGCGTGAAACGGAGACGACACGGACTCTGCGCTTCTACGCGCTGCGCTGAGTGAGCGCTGCCCACAGACGCGCGGCGAGTTCACGGTTGACCACCAGCGACGTTGCCTTGACGTTGCCCTCGGCGATTCCGGCGCCAGCCATCGCTTGCTGCCAGTCCTTGAGCAGTCCTGGCCGGGCGACGAGCCGGATCGGAGCCAGTTGGTGCAGTTCGCGCGCGACCCGATAATGCGGTGAGCAGTACAGAAACGCGTCGACGGCGTCCGCCATGTGCGGCGTCGGTGCATCGCAGAAGAGCGCGTAGAACGGCGGATCAGCGCTCGCCACCGGGCAGAGCGCAAGCAGCCGGTGGTCCGTTCGCAGGCCCTGCAGAGCGCTGCGTACCAGTTCTTCGGAGAGCTTTTCGCCGACCAGATCGACAACGCCACCGCTTCGCCCCTGGAAGCGCAGGCACGGCGTCGCGCGAAAAAATCCGGCCACGACAACCTGGTCGTGCATGCGGTAGCGCAGGAAGCCGCCGGCCTGCGTCACCACCAGTTCGCCTTGATCGCCGAGGCGCCACTGCGCCAATGGCAACAGGCGTCCGTCGGGCTGAAGCAATTCGAGGTAGACGTCGTCGACCAGCGGCACCGGTGCAGGCGCACCGACGATTGGCACGGTGATGGCTGCCTCGGTCGCCAACAGGCCCTTGCCCTGCACCCAGACACGCGGAAAGAGTCGACCCAGCCCGGCCGCGGGGCCAGCCGCTTCTGCGTCGGTCCAGCACGAGATCAGCGCCAGGTGCGGCCAGACAGTATGCCAACCCTGCTCCGCGGCACACGCCACGCGTCCGATACGCTGCGCGGCGAGCGGTCGAAAGCGAAAGCGGAGGCCGGCCCGGCTGATTTCGCCCGCACGCAATTCGCCGGTCAGGCGTGCCAGATGGCGGCTGGCGTGCTCGAGCAGGACGAGCCAGTAGGTCGGATTCCATACCGAAACGACTTCGAGATCGCTCGCCGCCAACAGATGGGCGACGACGACATCCTTGAAATCGTCGGCTCCCGACAAGGCTAGTACCCGCGCCGGCACGGCGAGAAAGGGGCGGAGAAGCAGGCCGACGTGCGTTGCCAGATAGTCGGTATCGAGCGCCACACCGAGTGGCACGCCGCCGCCGGCGCGACGCTGCCCGAGCAATGGCGGCGAGACGCTCATGAAGGCGCGCCCGCTGTGCAGACGCAGCCCCGATTGCAGGAGATCGTAGGCCCAGATGCGGAACATTCGGTCGCAAGCCGCGCGCACCGCCGTGTCGTAGGGAATGTATTTCGCCGGCCCACCGCTGCCCGAGGTTCGCTCGTACAAACGCGGTCGCTCAGGGGAGAAATGATGGCTGCCAGTGGCGATGTCGCTTTCGATCAAGGCGCGCAGACTGGCGTAGTCGGTCGGCTGGAGGCGCTCGAAGGCAGTCTCCGGCGCCGCCCCGGCCAGCCCTTGCGACTGCCCGAAGCGGCTACGCGCCGAGCGCGCGAGGAGGCGACGCAGGGTCCGCTCCTGCGCCGCGGCCGGGTCGTCCAGACTCTCCTGGAACGACCGCCAGGCCGGGCCGGCGAGCCCGCGCAACAGGCTCAAGGCGCCCCGCAGCAGCCAGCTCACGCGTCGTCGCGCGGGCGCGCTCCGCCCGCCCAGCGCTCGCTGCACACCGGCAACTGCTCGCCCGGCGCCACCTCGGCGCCCGGACCGCAGCGCGAGTAGGCGCCGACCAGCGCGCCTGGCCCGATACGGACGCGCCGCAGCAGAACGCGCAGTTCGCCGCCCGGACGCCGCGCGACGACATGGGCGTAGAGGCCGACGCGGTGCCCGATCACCGCGTGATCGCCGATGTCGACGAAGCCCCGGTCGCTGATGTCGACCTGCGGCGTCCAATGGACGCCCTTGCCGACCCGCGCTCCCCATGCCCGCAACCAGACGCCGTAGAGCCCGGGAATCAGGCGTAGCGCGGACTCCAGTTGCGGAAAGGCAGCGTAAGGCAACTGGAACATGTGACCACCCCACCAGGGAACGTACACGTCCGGCTGATCGAGGCGTGCGCAGCCTTCGGCAATGGGCCAGAGCGCCTGGTGCAGACGGTAGCAGGCCACCGGCACGACGTACAGGTGAGCGAACAGCGCCGCGCCACGCGCCCAGCCCGGCGCAAGCATCAGCCAGACGACGAGCGCGATTGCGCCGGCAACGAAGAGCGCCGGGAAGCAGGCGAACAGGCGGCTGCGCAGCGTCATACGAAGAACTCGATGTCGAAGGTCTTGTCGGGCAGACCGTGCGGGTCGTCGCCACGCGCAATCGCGCGCCGGATGTCGTCTACGCAACGGTGGATCAGATCGGGCGGTGAGACGCTGAAACGCCGCCCGTGCGCGGCGATGACTTCCCCCTGCTCGGCGAGGATGGCCAGATCCTGATCGATCACTTTCTGGCCGGCGCGGCGTACGAAGGGCGCGGCCAAGCGCGTGAAGCAGCCAAAGCGATAGGCCAGATCGGTGTAGACCAGCGTATTACGTTCGTCGATCGGCACCGCCTGCGAGGTGATGACGAAGCCATAGCCGTTGCCCAGCCGGTAGCGCACGCAAGTGATGTTCGGCCGAATGTAGTTGTCCTCGTGCTCGACGGGTGTCCGCCGCGGGTTGAGAAACCACGTCCATGGCCCGAGGTTGCTCTGTTCGCCACGATAGCGCACATGCACACGTCCGGCGCTGCGCACGACGGTCGCCTGGATTCTCTCGCCCCGGCTGTCACGGAAGACGCCACGATGCACGAAAGCCGTATGCGGAACGTCGATGAAATTCTCGATGCAGTCGGCGACGTTGCCGGCAAAGCGGTTTACCAGCCGGACGTGCCCCCAGCCGGGCTCGTTCCAGTGCGGCATCGGTAGCGGGGCAGCGTCGCCGAGTGCGCCGCTTTCCGGGTCGAGCCGCACATAAACGTAGCCGTCGCACTCGCACGAGGCAAAGGGCGGCGAGCACCGTGGCCGGCGGCGCCCTTCGTCGCTTCCTGCCGAAGGAACGCGGCAGACCCGCCCGCTGCCGTCGTAGCACCAGCCGTGATAGCCACACTGCAGTACACCGTCGCTGCTCCGACCGCTCGACAGGCGCGCCAGCCGGTGCAGGCAGCGATCCGCCATGGCCACCGGCTGGCCGTCGTGCTGGCGCCAGACGACGATCGACTCGCCGAGAACGACGGCTGCCAGCGGAGCGTCGCGCAAGTCGTCCGACTGCGCGACGACATACCAGTATTTCCTGAATGCGTTCATCTGCGGCGCATTGTAGTATGCACACCTGCCTGCCGGAATGGCACAACCCCGATGGACGAGCCCGTTGCTCGATGAACGATACCCACTTTCTGTTCTGGGCGGCGACGCCCGCTCTCACGTTCGCCGTGCTGACACTGCTGGAAGCCTGGTGGCCGCGGCCGGGCTGCGCCTGGTCGCGCGACGACTGGATCCTGAACGGCAGCGGGCTGCTCATCCAGGGCACTGTGATCCCGCTCGCTTCACTGGCGATCGGCGATTCCCTCGGCCAATGGATGCAGCCGATCGACGGCATGCTGCCAGGCTCGACCCTCGCTTTCCTGACCAGCTTCTGCCTGCTCGACCTGCTCTACTACTGGCAGCATCGCTGGTTCCATGGCCAAGGCTGGCCAGTGCACCGGGCGCACCACGGCGCCCGGCGACTGGCCGCGTGGGCTTGCGCACGCAATTCGCTGCTCGCCCACCCGCTCTTCGTCTATCTCGTCCCCAGCGCGCTGCTCGCGCTCGTCTGCCACGACAAGGCAGCGTACTTCGCCGGCGCCATGCTCACCGCCAGCCTCGATCTCTGGCGCCATAGTTCGGTTCGCTGGCCGGCCACGCTCGCGACCGCCAATCGCCTGCTCGCCTGGGTGCTGATCACGCCGCAAGCGCACCACTGGCACCATCAGGAAGGCGCGCCGCGGTGCAACTTCGGGGCTAATCTGTCGCTC
>NZ_JAVMKF010000005.1:0-10331 GCF_031732815.1 Accumulibacter sp.
CGCTTCCTGCCCAATCTGCAGTATCGACGCTTCTGGATTGAGAGCGAAAACCGCTGGGTTCGCCTGCGTGTGTCGAACGCCGGATTGCGAACGATTGACAAGAATGGCATTGATGCCGTGCTCGCCGATTTGCGCGCGCGCGGCGAGATCTGATCAGGAGAGCAAGCATGCGCGACAAGATCAAGCTCGAGTCCACGGCAGGCACCGGCCACTTCTACACGACGACAAAAAACAAGAAGACGATGCCAGGCAAGATGGAGATCAGAAAATACGATCCCAAGGCACGCAAGCACGTCATCTACAAAGAGATAAAGCTTAGGTAGGAGGAGAGGGGGTGCAAGGCGGGTTGCGCAACGGCCAGCGAGATCGGCCAGCGCGCGCTCGCCTGGACGCCCCTGCCTGAACAGCCGCGATCCAGAGCAGCTTGAGCGCGGAAAAAAGGGGGACGATTTCCTCCGCGCGCCGCTCTGGCCCCTTCTCTTCTTTTTCTCCGTTTGCGCTCCGGAATCCTATCCTCGGCCCTATTGTGCCGCGCCGACCAGGCGGCGTGCACGCACGGCCCGCGCCAGCGTTTCCAGAACTGCTATCGAGTCATCCCAGCCCAGGCAGGCATCGGTGACACTCTTGCCGTATTCGAGCGTTTGCCCAGGAATCAGGTCCTGCCGGCCTTCGACCAGGTGCGATTCGATCATCACGCCGATGATCCGCTCGTCACCCGCGGCCAGTTGCGCAGCCACATCCTTTGCCACCTCCATCTGTTGCTTGTAGCGCTTGTTGCTGTTGGCGTGCGAGAAGTCGATCATCAGGCGTGCGGCCAAGCTGGCGCCGGCGATTTGCCGGCAGGCCGCGTCGACCGAGGCGGCGTCGCAATTCGGCCGATCGCCACCGCGCAGGATGACGTGGCAGTCCTCGTTGCCGGCAGTCGAGACGATTGCCGAATGGCCCGCCTTGGTTACCGAGAGAAAGTGGTGCGGCGACTGGGCGGCGCGGATGGCATCGATGGCGATGCGGATGTTGCCGTCTGTGCCGTTCTTGAATCCGACTGGGCAAGACAGCCCGGACGCCAGTTCACGATGGACCTGCGATTCGGTCGTGCGGGCGCCGATCGCTCCCCAGGCGATCAGGTCAGCCGTGTACTGCGGCGTAATCGTATCCAGGAACTCGGTCGCGCAGGGCAGGCCGAGGTCGTTGATTTCAAGCAGCAAGCCGCGTGCCAGGCGCAGTCCTTCGTTGATCCGGAAGCTGTTGTCGAGCCGCGGATCGTTGATCAGACCCTTCCAACCGACCGTCGTGCGCGGCTTTTCGAAATAGACGCGCATCACCAGCAACAGGTCGTCAGCAAAGCGCGATGCTTCTGTGGTCAGTCGTCTGGCGTATTCAAGCGCCGAATCGACATCGTGAATCGAGCAGGGACCGAGGATGACGAGCAGGCGGTTGTCGGCGCCATGCAGAATTCGATGGATGCTCTGGCGCGCGTTGTAGGTGGTCAGCGCAGCGCGCACGCCCACCGGAAACTCACGAAAGACATGCGCTGGCGGGACCAGTTCCTTGATTTCCCGGATGCGCACATCGTCGGTATTGGGTTTGCTCTGCAGACTCATCGTCTCTTCTCTGGCACGGTCGCCGGCGGCTGGTGGAGGGCGCGATTCTAAAGCAAACGCCGCCCCGATGGTGCACTGCAACGCCGGTCATCGGTATGCCAAGCAGGTTGGCGGGAGTGTGGCGGCGAGCCTGCGGCGAGTGCGCCGATGCGTCCGCGCGAGTTCGCTCAGGTCGCTTCGTGGGCTGCCGCGGGCAGTGCAAAGCGCCCGTCGGCCAGCGCTTGGCGCAGCGTCGACAAGGCCTTGTCGAACGTGAAGTTGCCGATCTCCTCGCCGAGCCGGCTGGCGAGGGGGCCAAGCGCCGGCGCGAGATCGGCTGCCGAATCGCACCACAGATCAATGGCCCGGGTATCGTCTTCGGCAAGCAGGTGGTCGAGTTCTTCGATGAGTTGGCGCACTCTTTGCTGGTCGCCGTGTTTTGCTTCGGCTGCGGCCGGCACGGCATTGTCGTCGTTGAGCTGGCGGATCGCTGAAACGAGCGGCAGCAGCTCGGCTTCCAGCGCATTGATCGCTGCTTCTATCTGCTCGCTTGGCGCTTTGTCGTGCAGGGCCGTTTCCGCGACGAACGATGTCGCGCGCAGCTTTTCGGCGGCGATCGTTGCGGCCACTCCCTTCAGACTGTGCGCCATGCGCTGCGCAGCGGTCAGGTCGCCGGCTGCGAGCAGGCTGCGTATCCGGCTCGCGTCGTTGCCGTGGTTCTCGGCAAACATGTGCAGCAGGCGCAAGTAGAACTCGGGATCGCCACCGACCATGCGTTTGCCGCCTTCGCTGTCCAGCCCGGCAATCGCCGCCAGGCGCGGTGAGGCGGGTAGTCTTTCGTCGTCGCTGCCGGCCTCTTCGCGCAGCTCCGGGGTGCTGGTGGCGGATGTCGGAAGCCAGCGCAACAGCGCTGCGTACAGCGCTTTCGGATTCACCGGTTTCGCCAGATGGTCGTTCATTCCTGCCGCGAGGCAGCGCTGGCGATCTTCGGCGAAAGCATTGGCGGTCATCGCGACGATGGGCAAGGACTCTCTGCCCGGCAACTGGCGAATCAGTCGGGTCGCTTCGAGGCCATCCATGACCGGCATCTGCATGTCCATCAGGACGAGTGCGTAGTCGTCGCCGATCGGTTGTTCAGCCGTGCACAGGCGCAAGAGCGCCTGGTGGCCGTCGCCGACGACATCGACCTGCAAACCGACGGCACGCAGCAACTCGCCAGCCACTTCCTGGTTGACCGGATCATCCTCGACGAGCAGCACGTGCCTGCCACGGAACTCGTAGGCACGCAACTGCTCCGCCGCCGATACTGGTGGCGCTGGCACGGGCGCGTCGAGCGCCGGGGCCTGACCGTCACCGAGCGCCTGGCCGAGGGCGACCGTCACCCAGAAAGTGCTGCCAACCTCGGGTCGGCTATCGACGCCGATCTCGCCGCCCATCATCGTGACCAGCCGCTTGCAGATGGCCAGGCCAAGACCGGTGCCGCCGAACCGGCGCGTGGTCGATTCGTCGGCCTGCGAAAAGGCCTGGAAAAGGCGCTCCTGCTGCGCCGGCGTGAGGCCGATTCCCTGGTCCTCGACTTCCAGGCGCAGGCAGAATGTCGTCGCGCGCTGTTCGGTCAGCCGGGCGCGGATCGTGATCTGTCCGCGTTCCGAGAACTTGATCGCGTTGGCGACGAAATTGAGCAGGACTTGTCCAAGGCGCAAGGGATCGCCGCGCAGAAGCTGAGGAATCGCTGGGTCGATCTCGGGGACCAGGTGCAGCCCCTTCGCCTTGCTGCGTTCGCCGAGCATGCTCAGCGTGTGGTCGATGACACGGCGCAGCGAGAAGTCGCTTTCGTCTATGCTTACCCGGCCGACCTCGATCTTCGAGAAGTCGAGGATGTCGTTGATGATGCCGAGCAGGTGCTGCGCGGCATCGCTCACCTTGGCCAGATGGGCGCGCTGCCTGGGCGGTGTGACCTCGGCCTGCAGCAGGTGGGTGAGGCCGATGATCGCGTTCATCGGCGTTCTGATCTCGTGGCTCATGTTGGCCAGGAAGGTGCTTTTCGCGCGGCTGGCAGCTTCCGCGGCCTCCTTGGCTGCGGCCAGTTCGATGGTCCTTTCGGCGACGAGTTCTTCCAGGTGGTGGCGGTATTGCTCGAGTTCGGCGGCGGCACGCTGGCGCTCGGTGATGTCGACTGCGTAGCCGACCGTGCCAGCAACCGTTCCGCGCAGCGTGACCGGCGAGCGGTACGTTTCGAACCAGCGCCGCTCGCCGCCGATCTCGATCAGTTCCTCGCTGCGCTGCGGCTGGCCGCCGGCAAGAACGGCCAACTCGGAGGCGCGGTACGCTCTGGCCAATTCGAGCGGTACGACATCTTCGTCAGTCTTGCCGAGCAACCAGTCGACCGAAGGCTTTCCGAAGGCATCGGCAAAGCGCGCGTTGACCGCCAGGAAGCGGCCTTCGGTATCCTTCAGCCAGACGAGAAACGGAAAGTTGTCGAGCAGGGCGCGTTGATACTGATCGCGAACGCGCAGCGCCTCGTCGGCGCGTGCCAGCGCGCGCAGCGGCAGCCGGCGCAGCGGAAACCAGATCAGCCCGGCCAGCAGCAGGCTGCCGATGAACAGCGGTAGTACGCCGATCAACTCGCTGCGGATCTGTTTTTCGAAAGTGAGGCGGCCGACCGGTTCGCCAAAGGCGTGCAGCGGACGGCTGCGGCTGAGCGTCGGGGCGTCGAGCGGGGGCGATTCGATGAGCATTTCGCCGGCGGCGTTGAAGACGTGATAACGCGTTTCGGCTGCCAGATGGCGTTCGAGCAGGCTGTGCATGCGGTCGGAGACGAGGTCCCATTGCTCGGGCTGTATGGCGATGAACTCCTCGAGAACGCGCGCCTGGACGCGCAGCGCCTCGTCGATCTGACGGACGGCGCTGGCGCGTACGTGCAACAGGTAGGCGACGTTGGGCAGCAACGCAACGGCGAGCGCCAGAACGCCGGTCAGGCGGGTGAGCAGCGCTACCAGTGGCTGGTGAGCCGGAGCCTTCATGGAGCCGCTGGCAGGTAGTCCTGGCGTTGCAGGATGCTGCGCGCCTTGCTGCTGCGCAGGAAGACGGCGAAGCGTTCGGCGAGCGCGTCCGGCTCCGGCGGCAGGGCAACGACCAGCGGCTTGCGCCAGGGATACGATCCGTTCTTCAGCGTCGCCAAGCTGGGCGCGACGCTGTTGATCGCCAGGGGAACGGCGCGCGCCTTGCTTGTCGTGAGCAGGCCGAGGGTGGTCGAACCCAGCGAGCCGGGCGTTTCGTTGATCAGTTTCACGGCTTCGAGATCGTTGTCGGCAGTGACCATACCGGGCCGTTGGGTAGCCGCGTCTACCGCCTTCTCCATCGCCGGAGACATGTTCTTGAGCAGCGCCGAGTCGCTTTCAAACCTGGGCCGCAGAATCAGCCTGATCGGCGAACCGTCGCGCCAGGTGGTCGTCTCGCCAGTGAAGATGCGCGCCAGTTGATCGAGTGTGAAGCCCTCTTTCTGCCGCGTGTCACGCGAGGCAAGGACGAACGGAGTTTCCGCCAGCAGGAAGCTTTGTCCAACGAGCTTGGCCTCCTCCGCTTTGACGGGCCGACCAATGACCGCCAGGCTGATCCGCTTGGCGGCCAGCGCCTTGAGCGCGCCACCGGAACCGAGCGGTGGCGACAACTGGTTCAGCGTCGCGCCCGGGACGTCCTTGCGGAATTCTTCGAAGAGCACGCGAATGATCGGTTCGGAGGAGCCCGTGCCGCCCACCGAAAGCGTCTGCGCGAGGCTGGTCGGTGCTGCAGCGAGCAAGTCGAGGAGAAGAACGAGCAGCCACCAGTGCTTGCGATTCGGATTCATCGTGGTCTCCCGTGGGGTCAGAATAGGGGTTTGCGCGGGTGGGTCAGTCGGTCGCCGCGCCACTTTCGGCATCGGCGTAGGCGGCGGCGATGCGGAGGAACTCGTCGACTCGGGCAAAGAAAGCGTCAACGACATCCGGGTCGAAGTGGCTGCCTTGCCCGTCACGAATGATCCGTAGCGCTTCCTCGACCGGAAAGGGTTTCTTGTAGCTGCGCTGAACGATCAGCGCGTCGAAAACGTCGGCAAGCGCCATCAAGCGGGCGGAGATCGGAATGGCGTCGCCGGCCAGCCCGTCCGGGTAGCCTGAGCCGTCCCAGCGCTCGTGATGATGATGGGTGATTTCCTTGGCCATGGCGAGGAAGGCGACCGGCCGCTCGGCGTCCAGTTCCGCCTGCTCGATCGCCAGATAGCCGAGGCGACAATGCGTTTTCATGATCTCCCATTCATCGGCAGTTAACTTGCCGGGCTTGAGGAGAATGCTGTCCGGAATACCGACCTTGCCGATGTCGTGCAGCGGAGCAGACTTGACCAGGACCTCGATATTGGGCGGCGTCAGAAAGGCGGCAAAGCGCGGGTGAGTGCTCAGTTGCTGGGCCAATGTATGCACGTAGGCCTGCGTGCGGCGCAGATGGTTGCCGGTTTCCGGGTCGCGCACCTCGGCCAGGCGCGCCAGCGCATGAATACTGACGTCCTGGATGCGCAGGTTTTCCGCCATGCGCCGGGCGACTTCGGCCTCCAGTCCGCGGTTGCGGTCTTGCAGCAGGTCGCGGGCTGCCTTCAGTTCGAGCTGCGTTCGCACGCGGGCGACGACGATCGCCGGCCTGATCGGCTTGGTGATGTAATCGACGGCGCCCAGGGTCAGACCGCGCTCCTCGTCGTCGCTGCTTTCCAGGGCCGTGACGAAGATGACCGGGATGTCGGCGGTGGCCGGGTTGGCGTGCAGTTCGGCGAGAACGCCGTAGCCATCCATCTCGGGCATCATGACATCAAGCAGGATAAGGTCGGGTGGCGGCCGGCTGTTGGCCACCTGCAACGCCCGGCGCCCCGAGTTGACCGCCCGTACGCGGTGCTGCGGGCTCAGCACGCCGCTCAGAACCGCCAGGTTCTCGGGCGTGTCATCGACGATGAGGATTGTTGCCATCAGGCTCCCAGTAAGCGGAGCGCGAGGCGCTCGTCAATGAATTATTGCGCCATTTTGCCGCTGGTGCAATTGACGACAGGTCGCTGTGCGCCAGTGGGAGTCCGGCAGGGAATGGAGCAGCGCGAGCACGTTCGGGCCGCTGTTGGTTGTTCCCCTTCTGTCCATCTCTCTGGCACGGCAAGCACGCAGCGCCAGAGCATGTGCCGCTTACCTCTCAGTTTGCCTGGCTCCCCTCCATTTCCAACGACTTCTTAGAGCGCGAGGTGCCTCATGCCCACTTGCATCGTCTCGCCTCGGATTTCCGCTGCAGAGTGCCTGCGGCCACCAGCTCGCCTGGGCGTCGCCCGCGCTTTCGATTGCGCTGCCAATGACACGATGAAAGCCATTGCTTGACTTGCGGCCGCAGAGCACATAGAATCTCCGGTCTTTGTCGCGGTCGCCGGGTTGTCGCGCGCGGACGCGGATCATGTCTACTGCCAGGGTGGTCTGTTGGCTGCGCTGGTCTCCTGCAGGTGCCGCTTTAGTGTTCTGCCGGTGGCTGCATCGAAAATTGGGGTGGAAGAATGCCAACTATTAACCAGCTCGTGCGCAAACCTCGGGAAGCGGTACGCAGCAAGAGCAAAGTGCCGGCCCTGGGCAATTGTCCGCAGAAACGTGGCGTGTGTACCCGCGTCTACACGACCACGCCGAAGAAGCCGAACTCGGCTCTGCGCAAGGTGTGCAAGGTGCGTTTGACGAATGGCTTCGAGGTGATCTCGTATATTGGCGGCGAAGGCCACAATCTGCAGGAGCACTCGGTGGTCCTGATCCGTGGTGGTCGTGTCAAGGATTTGCCGGGCGTTCGTTACCACACGGTGCGCGGCTCCCTGGATACTCAGGGCGTGAAGAAACGCAAGCAAGGTCGTTCGAAGTACGGTACCAAGCGCCCGAAGGCGGCTTGAGTCACTGTTTTAGCGGCTGTTTGCGCGAAGGCCGCGCTCAACGCGTGGCCGGGAGGGGGGCGTGCGCGTTCCCCTTCGATTGAAATGTAATTGAGAGAGGTTCTTATGCCACGTCGCCGTGAAGTGCCCAAACGCGATATTCTGCCGGACCCGAAGTTCGGTAGCGTCGACGTTTCGAAGTTCGTCAATACGATCATGAAAAGCGGCAAGAAATCCGTTGCCGAACGGATCGTCTATGGCGCCTTCGACCAGATCGTCAGCAAGAGCGGCAAGGATCCGCTCGAGGTGTTCGGCCTCGCGCTTGGCAACATCAAGCCCTTGGTCGAGGTCAAGAGTCGCCGTGTCGGTGGCGCCAACTACCAGGTGCCTGTCGAAGTCCGGCCAAGCCGCCGCATGGCGTTGGCGATGCGCTGGCTGCGCGAGTCGGCACGCAAGCGTTCCGAAAAGTCGATGGGGCAGCGCTTGGCGGCCGAGATGCTGGACGCGTCGGAAAGTCGCGGTGGCGCGGTGAAGAAGCGCGACGAGGTCCATCGCATGGCCGAAGCCAACAAGGCGTTCGCACACTTCCGGTTCTAAGGCGGACCATAAGGCATCACTCGCGGCGCCTCTACGGCTGCCGTTGATCGTTCTTTATCATTCAAGGCTTATACTGTGGCACGCAAAACCCCTATTGAGCGTTACCGGAACATCGGTATCAGCGCGCACATTGATGCCGGCAAGACCACGGCAACTGAGCGTATCCTCTTCTACACCGGGATCAACCACAAGATTGGTGAAGTCCACGACGGTGCGGCGACGATGGACTGGATGGCGCAAGAGCAGGAGCGTGGGATCACGATCACCTCGGCGGCGACGACCTGCTTCTGGAAGGGCATGCAGCTCGACCGTCCCGAGCACAGAATCAACATCATCGATACGCCCGGGCACGTCGACTTCACGATCGAAGTCGAGCGCTCGATGCGCGTTCTGGACGGCGCGTGCATGATCTACTGCGCCGTCGGCGGGGTTCAGCCGCAGTCTGAAACGGTCTGGCGGCAAGCGACCAAGTACAAGGTTCCGCGGCTTGCCTTCGTCAACAAGATGGACCGTCAGGGGGCCGATTTCTTCAAGGTCGTCGAGCAGATGAAGCTCCGTCTGAAGGCGAACCCAGTGCCGATCGTCATCCCGATCGGGCGGGAAGAGCGCTTCGAAGGCGTCGTCGATCTGATCAAGATGAAGGCCATCTATTGGGACGAAGCCTCGCTTGGGATGAAGTTCGACTATCGTGAGGTGCCGGCCCAACTGCGTGCCGAGGCCGACGAGTGGCGCGGCAAGATGGTCGAGGCGGCGGCCGAATCGAGCGAAGAGTTGATGGACAAGTACCTCGAGGAAGGTGATCTGAGCGAAGCCGAAATCATCGAAGGCCTGCGCCGGCGGACAATCGCCTGCGAGATTCAGCCCGCCTTGTGTGGCACGGCGTTCAAGAACAAGGGCGTGCAGCGGATGCTCGATGCGGTGATCGACCTCCTGCCTTCACCAGTAGACATTCCGCCGGTCGTTGGCGAAAAGGATGACGGAAGCTCGACGACGCGTGAAGCGGCCGACGACGCCAAGTTCTCGGCGCTCGCTTTCAAGCTGATGACCGATCCCTACGTTGGCCAGCTCACGTTCATCCGCGTCTATTCCGGTGCGCTCAAGTCGGGCGACACGGTGTACAACCCGACCAAGGGCAAGCGCGAGCGGATCGGTCGCCTCCTCCAGATGCACGCCAATAACCGTGAGGAAATCAAGGAGGTCCTGGCTGGCGATATTGCCGCCTGCGTCGGCCTGAAGGAAGTGACCACCGGCGAAACGCTGTGCGATCCGGCAGCAACGATTACGCTCGAACGGATGATCTTCCCGGAGCCGGTGATACACGTCGCAGTCGAGCCGAAGACCAAGCAGGACCAGGAGAAAATGAGCGTCGCGCTCGGTCGGCTGGCACAGGAGGACCCGTCTTTCCGCGTGCGTACCGATGAAGAGTCGGGTCAGACGATCATTTCCGGCATGGGGGAACTGCACCTGGAAATCATCGTCGACCGCCTGAAGCGCGAGTTCGGTGTAGACGCCAACGTTGGCGCGCCGCAGGTTGCCTACCGCGAATGCATCAAGAAGGCTGTCGAGCAAGAAGGAAAGTTCGTCAAGCAATCGGGCGGACGCGGCCAGTATGGGCACGTCTGGCTGAAGATCGAACCCAACGAGGCCGGCAAGGGCTACGAATTCGTCGATGCAATCAAGGGCGGAACGGTGCCGCGTGAATACATCCCGGCGGTCGACAAGGGCTTGCAGGATGCCATCACCAGTGGTGTTCTGGCTGGCTTCCCGGTGGTCGATGTCAAGTTCACCCTCTTCGAGGGTTCGTACCACGACGTGGACTCGAACGAGAATGCTTTCCGGATGGCCGCCGCGATCGCCTTCAAGGAGGGCATGCGACGCGCCTCCCCGACGCTGCTCGAACCGATGATGGCAGTCGAGGTCGAGACTCCGGAGGACTACATGGGCAACGTCATGGGCGATCTGTCCAGCCGCCGTGGCATGGTCCAGGGAATGGAAGACCTGCCCGGCAACATGAAGGCGATCAAGGCCGAGGTGCCGCTTGCCGAGATGTTTGGTTACGCGACGACGCTGCGTTCCTTGTCCCAAGGGCGCGCCACGTATTCGATGGAATTCAAGCATTATGCCGAGGCACCGAAGAACGTCGCTGAAGCGGTGATCAACAAGAAATAGGATTGTTAGTGAGGAAACGCTAAATGGCCAAGGGAAAATTCGAACGTACGAAGCCGCACGTGAATGTGGGCACGATT
>NZ_JAVMKF010000006.1:0-10328 GCF_031732815.1 Accumulibacter sp.
CTCCTTCCCACGGTTCGGGTGTAAAAGAAAAGTGCGCCATTCTAACAAAATGACCAGAAGTTGCCAGCCGGCGCAGCGCGGGGCAAACGCCCGGCGCCTTCAGCCGGCGACTTCAGTTCATGAACATGCCGCCGTTGACGTGAATCGTCGTACCAGTAACGTAACTCGCCCCCTGCGAAGCAAGGAATGCCACCGCCGCCGCCACGTCCTGCGGTGAACCCAGACGACCCAGCGGGATACTGCCCAGTGCTGCTGCCTTTTGCGCCTCGTCAAGCGCCCGCGTCATGTCGGTATCGATCAGACCGGGCGCGACGCAATTGACGGTAATGTTGCGACTGCCCAGCTCACGCGCCAGCGCGCGGCTCATTCCCGCGACGCCCGCCTTGGCAGCGCAGTAGTTGGCCTGTCCGCCGTTGCCAATGTGTCCGACGACCGAAGTCACGTTGATGATGCGGCCGTAGCGTGCCTTCATCATCCCCCGCATCACCGCTTGCGAGAGCGAGAAAACCGCTTTCAGATCAGTATCAAGCACCGCATCCCATGCGTCATCCTTGATGCGCAAGGCAAGATTGTCGCGCGTGATGCCCGCGTTGTTGACGAGGATCGAGACGGCACCCCAGGTCTTCTGAATCTGGTCAATCAGCGCGTCGACGCGCTGTGCATCGCGCACCTCGAGCACCTGACCTTCACCGCGGCAGCCAGCGGCTGCCAAGTATTCCGAGATTGCTGCCGCGCCTTGCGAACTGGTCGCTGTGCCCACGACCACCGCGCCAAGGCGACCCAGTTCGAGCGCGATAGCCTGGCCGATACCACGCGATGCGCCCGTGACGAGCGCTGTCTGTCCACTCAGCATGCTGTCTACTCCAGATTGGCGACGGCCGCTTCAATCGCCGCCAGGTCAGCCAGCGCGACGCTCTGCAGCGTCTCGGCACAGCGCCTGGTCAGGCCGGCAAGCACTTTGCCCGGCCCGCACTCGGCGACGCTGCCGACGCCCATCGCGGCAATCGCGCGGATGGTCTCGACCCAGCGCACGGGCGAGTAGGCCTGGCGGACCAAAGCGTCCTTGATTCGTTCGGGATCCGACTCGACCGCCACGTCCACATTATTGATAAGCAGTATCCGGGGTACGGCGAAGTTCAGTTCGGCCAGCCGCGCAGCCAGCCGGTCGGCTGCCGGGCGGATCAGCGAGGAGTGGAAAGGCGCCGAAACCGGCAAGGGCATGGCGCGCTTGGCGCCACGCGCCTTGCACGCTGCGCAGGCACGCTCGACCGCCGCCTTGCTACCGGCGATCACCGTCTGTCCGGGCCCGTTGAAGTTGACCGCTTCGGCAACAGCATTGCCACCCAGCTCGGCCACCGCCTCCGCGCAAGCTTCGCCTATCTTGTCGTCGTCGAGGCCAAGAATCGCCGCCATCGCGCCGGCGCCGACGGGCACCGCGTCCTGCATCGCGGCAGCGCGCAGGCGAACGAGTTGCACCGCATCGGAAAAGGCAAGAACACCAGCCGCAACGAGCGCCGAATATTCCCCCAGACTATGCCCGGCAACGACCGCCGGCTGCCGCCCGCCTTTATCGAGCCACAGCCGATAAGCCGCGATGCCCGCCGTCAGCATCACCGGCTGGGTATTGACCGTCTGCGCCAGCGCCTCCGCCGGGCCATCGGCGACCAGTTGCCACAAGTCCTGGGCGAGTGCTGCGGACGCCTCGTCGAAAGTCGAGCGAACGACGGATGAATCCCCATAGGCCGCCATCATGCCCACCGCTTGCGACCCCTGGCCGGGGAAAACGAATGCAAAAGTCATGCTTTGTCCTGTCAGATGTCGAGCAGTACGGCGCCCCAGGTGAATCCGCCGCCGACGCCTTCGAGCATGATTCTTTGCCCGCTGCGTATGCGTCCGGCGCGCACTGCTTCGTCGAGTGCCAGCGGCACCGAGGCCGCCGAGGTATTGCCATGGCGGTCGACGCTGATGACGACCTTGTCAAGCGGAATTCTCATCTTCCGCGCAGTCGCTTCGAGTATGCGGACGTTCGCCTGATGCGGAATCAGCCAGTCGATTGTCGACGGCGAAACTGCGGCGATCCGGCAGCACTCGTCGGCAGCCTCGGCCAGGACGCGCACGGCAAACTTGAAAACCGCCTGCCCATCCATGCGCAGAAAAGGATCGCCGGTCACTACACCCTTGCAGACGCTGCCCGGTACCGAGAGAATCGCGTGATGCGCACCGTCGGCATGCAAGGTACTGGCCAGAATGCCCGGCTTGTCGCTCGCTTCGAGGACTACGGCGCCGGCACCGTCTCCGAAAAGAACGCAGGTCGTTCGATCCGACCAGTCGAGGATATGCGAAAAGACCTCCGCCCCGACGACCAAGGCACGCCGATGACTGCCCGAACGGATAAACTTGTCGGCCACCGTCAGCGCATAGACGAACCCGCTGCACACCGCCTGTACGTCGAAAGCCGTGGCGCCCTGGTTGCCGAGTTTGGCCTGCAGCAGGCAGGCGGTGCTCGGGAAAATGAAATCCGGCGTCGAAGTGGCAACGATGATCAGATCGATAGCGGATGCCGCGCAGCCGGCTGCTGCCAGCGCCTGCCGACTGGCATGCAGGGCAAGATCGCTCGAGGTTTCGCCGTTCTCAGCCAGATGGCGAAATCTGATGCCGGTCCGGCTGGCGATCCACTCGTCGCTGGTGTCGATGCCGCGCCGTGCAAGCTCATCATTGGCGACCGGCGGACCGGGCAGATAGCTGCCGATACCCGTAATCTGAGAGTACATGTCAGGCGGTCTCCTGTATCGGCTGTTGCGCGGCGATGCGCTCGCTGATTCGCGCCAGCAAACCACTCCTCGCTTCCTCTGCAGCCCGCCGTAGCGCGTAGCCGAAGGCAAAGGAATCGGCCGAACCATGGCTCTTGACGACGATTCCGCGCAGGCCGAGCAGGCTGGCGCCATTGTAACGGCGGTGATCGACCCGACTCTTGAACCGTTTGACGACCGGGAGTGCGACCAGTGCAGTCAAGCGAGTGAACAGATTGCGCTTGAATTCCTCGCGCAGAAAAGTGGCGAGCACTTGCGCCAGCCCCTCAGAGGTCTTCAGCGCCACGTTACCGACGAAGCCGTCGCAGACGATGACATCGGCCTCGCCCTTGTAGACGCCGTCCCCTTCGACGTTGCCAACGAAATTCAGCCCCGAACCCGCAAGCAGTTCGGCAGCCCGCTTGACCACATCGTTCCCCTTGATTTCTTCTTCGCCGATGTTCAGGATACCGACGCTCGGCCGGTCGCGGTGCTCGACTGCGGCAACCAGCGAAGCGCCCATGATCCCGAACTGTAACAGGTGTTCCGGACTGCAGTCCACGTTGGCGCCGAGGTCCAGCAAGTGAGTATGCCCGGTGAGCGTCGGCAGTGCAGCGCAGATCGCCGGCCGATCGATCCCCGGCAGCATTTTCAGGACAAAGCGCGAGATCGCCATCAGGGCGCCGGTATTGCCCGCCGAAACGCAGGCGTCGGCCTCGCCCTGCTTGACCAGATCGACCGCCACCCGCATCGAGCAGTCTTTCTTGGTGCGCAAGGCAAGCGACGGCGACTCGTCCATCGCCACCACTTCATTCGCATGCCGGACGCTTACCCGCGCCTGGCCGCCTTCGCCGAGCAGCGGCTGGATGTCCGCCTGACGGCCGACGAGAATCACGCGGACGTCGGCATCCCTACGCACAAGCTCGAGCGCCGCTGGCACGGTAACCCGGGGTCCGTGGTCCCCGCCCATACAGTCGATCGCAACGCTAACGGTCATCGGCCACAGCAGGCAAAAGAAAAGGCAGGCAACCCACCGTCACCGGAAGTTGCCTGCCTGGTCACTAAGACTCACTCGGCACTGCCCTTGAGCACCTTCTTGCCGCGATAAAAGCCGCTTGGGCTGATATGGTGACGCAGGTGAACCTCACCATTCGTCGGGTCGACCGCCAGCGGCAAGCTGTTCAGCGAATCGTGCGAGCGATGCATGCCGCGCTTTGAGGGGGACTTCTTGTTCTGTTGAACAGCCATGACAAACTCCTGAGATCAAACTTGTCAAGCCCGACTGCGCGCGGCAGCCAGGGCTGAAAATGGTGACACTTTGTCGTCGGTCGCGGCAACGGCCGCCGGCAGACGACAATCGTCATGCCGCGCGACCGTCGGCAGGGCGAGAAGAATTTCGTCCTCGATCAGTTCCACGACATCCAGGTCCTGCTGATTGGGCAGGAAGTCCCGCGAATCATCCTCCAGCTCCTCCTGCGTCAGATCATGCTCGTCATCGACGAATTCGAGCAGACTGTGCAGGTCCACAGGATAATCCAGAGCCTCCAGACAGCGCTGGCAGCACAGGAACAACCGACCTTCGATGGCCAGCGACAACTGGCTGCGCCCGTCGGACCCGACGCCGCCCGCGGCATGGTAGACCAGCGTACCACTGCGTTCGGCCAGCAAGTCGTGCAATCGAGTCAACGACGAAACGGCGAGGTCGCCGTCCAGCACCCCTCTCTCTCGTCCAAAAGCCAGAGTGTCAATCAGTACTCGTCGCGACATAAGGCGCGCATGATATTATTTTCGGCTTTTGAAGTCAAAGCGCCTGCGGCACAGTGAGCGCTGCGTCGCCGCCCGCCCGCGCATCGCTTCCCTGTACCACCGTCCCTTTCGCCCTGCTCCGCCTGGCCGAGCGCCCGATGCCCACCCGCCCTCTCGTTCTTGCCTCGACCTCGCCCTACCGGCGAGAACTGCTTGGCCGCCTCGGTCTACCCTTCGTCACCGCCAATCCGAAGGTCGACGAAACGCCGCTCGTTGGCGAAAAGCCTGCGGCAACCGCCTTGCGACTGGCCGAGGCGAAAGCGCGAGCGGTCACCGGCGACCACCCAAGCGCCTTGATCATCGGTAGTGATCAGGTCGCCTGCCTGGACGGCAGGATCTTCGGCAAGCCCGGCACGCACCCGGCGGCGGTCGATCAGTTACGCGCGCTGCGCGGGCGCAGCGTCAGTTTCATCACCGCCGTTTGTCTGCTCGACGCGCCCACCGGTCGGGTGCAGACGCGCAGCGTTCCCACACGGGTCACCTTCCGCGGACTGACTGACGAAGAAATCGAGCGCTATCTGGAGCGCGAACAACCCTACAACTGCGCCGGCAGCGCCAAGTCGGAAGGGCTGGGGATCGTCCTCCTCGAACGAATCGAGGGCGACGACCCCAACGCTTTGATCGGACTACCGCTGATCGCGCTCTGCACGCTGTTGCGCAACGAGCACGTCAGCATTGTCTGAGCAGACACTTGCCGGATCGGCAGGCCTGCACGCGACGATGAGTCGCGGCAAGCTTTATCTGATTCCGGTTCCTCTTGGCCCGCTAGCTGGCGCCGCTGCCCTGCCGCCAGCAACGCTCGCCTGCGCCCGGCGCTTGACTCATTTCGTTGCCGAAAGCGCCCGCAGCGCACGTGCCGTGCTGAAAACCCTGCCGACTGACGCCCCTCTGCAACAGATCGCGATCAGCCAGCTCGACGAGCACACGCCGGCAACGCAGCTCCCCGCGTTGCTCGCCCCTCTGCTCGCCGGCCGCGATGTCGGGCTGCTTTCAGAAAGCGGCTGCCCGGCGGTCGCCGACCCCGGCGCGGCGCTCGTCGCGCTGGCCCACCGCGCGGGAATCCAGGTCGTCCCGCTGGTCGGCCCGTCGTCGATCCTCCTCGCCCTGATGGCTTCCGGCCTCGACGGCCAGCGTTTCGCGTTTCACGGCTACCTGCCGAGTGGCCGGGAGGAACGTGAACAGCGGTTGCGCGAACGGGAGAAGGAATCGCGCCAACACCGCCAGACGCAGATCTTCATCGAAACGCCATACCGCAATGAACAGTTCCTCGCCTCGCTGCTCGCCGTCTGCGCGCCAGCGACGCGCGTCTGCGTGGCGAGCGATCTGACGCTGCCCAGCGAAGAAATCACGATGCGTCCGGTGGGCGACTGGCGAAAGCACGCGCTGCCCGCAATCAACCGCCGGCCGACGGTTTTCCTTCTCCTCGCCTGATCGCCGCCGGCAGCGCGCTGCGCAGCTAGCGCAGCAGGAAGCGATCGTTGCTGAACAGGGCGCGAAGGCCGGCGCCTTCCGCACGCAGGCGTTTCGCAAAGCGCTCGGCAATGTTTTCCTTGATCGTGAAGTCGACCACCCTTTCTGCCTTGATGATGTCGCGCGCGACCGAACCCACCGTGCCGAAACCGTCGGCAAGACCGAGCTGGATGCTCTGGCTCCCGGTCCACATCAGGCCACTGAACATGTCCGGCGTCTCCTTCAGACGCTGGCCGCGCCCGCGCCGGACGACCTCGATGAACTGCTGATGGATCTCGCGCAGGAGTACCCGGGCGTGCTCCTTCTGCTTCACGTCCTGCGGCGAGAACGGGTCGAGAAAGCCCTTGTTCTCGCCGGCGGTCAACAGGCGACGCTCGACGCCCAGCTTGTCCATCGCGCCGGTGAAACCAAAGCCGTCCATCAGGACACCGATCGAGCCGAGGATGCTTGCCTTGTCGACGAAGATCTGGTCGGCGGCAACGGCGATGTAGTAACCGCCGGAAGCACACAGGTCTTCGACCACGACATGCAGCGGAATCTGTGGATGCTTGCTGCGCAGGCGGCGGATCTCATCGTGCACGATTCCGGCCTGTACCGGGCTGCCACCCGGGGTATTCACGCGCAGGATGACACCGGCGGTTCCCTTGTCGGCAAAAGCCGAGCGCAGCGCCTCGCCGATGCTCTGCGCGCTGCCTTCACCGCTACTCTCGATCGTGCCGTGCACGTGGATCACCGCCGTGTGCCGGCCGTCGCTGAGTTGCTCGGAGCTACCCCAGTCAACCAGCATCAGGAGAACGGCGACCAGATAGGCCAGCCCGGCAAGCTTGAAGAAAATTCCCCAGCGGCGCTTCGCCCGCTGCTCCTGCAGCGACGCAAAAGCGATCTTTTCCAGCAATTGTCGTTCCCATCCGGGCTCGTTCTCAGGCGTATTCAAGGCATCTGCTCGCTTCTCGGTAGAGTGGGTGGCGCCATGCCTGGCGCGCAGTCGCTGTCACGGCAGTCACCCTGCCTGACGCCTCGCCATGGGCAGCGTTTCGCCGCCCGCCCGAGTGCAACATCGGACTGCGCGCCATCTGCCCGCTGATCAAGGGGCATCGCGCGAGCGCAGTATAGCCCGGAAGCGCCGTAAAATGAACGCTCAGGCGTTGTCACTGAGCCATTTGGCCAGTTCTTCGATCGCCTGCAGGCGCGCCAAAGGCGCCAGCGCGTCAAGCGCCGCGGCCGGGTGCGCGCCGTAGCTGACCGCCAGTGCGGCAACTCCGGCGTTGCGCGCCATCTGCAGATCATGCGTGGTATCGCCGATCATCAACGTCCGCTCGGCGCCCACCGCGAGTTCGTCCATCAATTCACACAGCATCTGCGGGTGCGGCTTGGAGAAACACTCGTCGGCACAGCGGGAAGCGTGGAAGCACTGACCGATCCCGCTGTGCTCAAACGCCCGCTGCAGTCCCAAGCGGCTCTTGCCGGTCGCCACCGCAAGGAGGAAACCCGCCTCGGCGAGCGCGCCGATCAGTTCCGGCACCCCGTCAAACAGCCGCAGTTCGTGGTCGCGCGCCAGATAGTGCTGGCGATAGCGCTCAACCAGTTGCGGGTAGCGCGCTGGCGGCAAGTCGGGCAAGACATGTTGCAGCGCATCGCGCAAGCCCAGGCCAATCACGTGCCGAGCGCGCTCTTCCGACGGCACAGGCAAGCCCAGATCACGACTCGCGGACTGAATTGCCCGTACGATCGCCCCCGCCGAGTCGAGCAGCGTGCCGTCCCAGTCGAAGACCAGCAGATCAAACCGAGCGCCCATAGGCCAGACTTTCGGGCGTCGACAGCAGTTCGAGAAAGCGCGCCAGAGCGGCAGGGAGCGGCGCCTGCACGGCCATCCGGCGGCCATCGACCGGATGCGGAAAACCGATCTGCCAGGCATGCAGGAACATGCGCTTCAGCCCTTCGCGCGCTAATGCACGGTTTGCCGCGAAATCGCCGTACTTCTCATCGCCGGCCACGGGAAAGCCGAGATGTGCGAGATGAACGCGAATCTGGTGCGTGCGGCCGGTACGCAGCTCCGCTTCGAGCAGGCTGAAGCGATCCCAGCGCGCGAGCAGACGAAATACCGTATGCGCGGCTCGCCCATCGTCGGCCACGCGCACGCGTCGCTCGCCTGAGCTGAGCAGAAACTTGACCAGCGGCAGGCGGACGTGCCGCAGCGGCTCCAGCCAACGCCCGCAGACCAGCACCTGATAGCGTTTGTCGGCGGCGCCGGAAGCACCGCCCTGCCCACCCTCGCGGAACATCCGGTGCAGCGCGAGCAGAGCCGAGCGCTTCTTGCCGAGCAGCAGAATGCCTGACGTCTCACGGTCCAGGCGATGCGCCAGCTCGAGAAAGCGCGCCTGCGGGCGCTGCCGGCGAAGCGCTTCGATCACTCCGAAGCTCTCGCCGCTGCCCCCGTGCACCGCAACGCCAGCCGGCTTGTCGACGATCAGCAGCGCCTCATCCTCGTAGAGGACGGGCAGACGCAGCTTCATCTCGGCACCGGAAGTGGCCGCCTGTGCGGGACTGGCGGCGGCCACGCGCATCGGCGGAATGCGCAGCACATCGCCGACCTGCAGGCGGTAGGCGACGTCCGCCCGTCTTCCGTTGACTCTTACTTGTCCGCTGCGTACGACGGTGTACACGTGGCTCTTGGGGACGCCCTTGCACTGCTTGAACAAGAGATTGTCGAGCCGCTGCCCGCCCTCATTCTCGGTAATCAGTGTATGAATCACCGAGTTTTTGCTAATTTCGGTCATTTTGAATATACTTCACGCGATTTGCGTTCAGGGTTGAAAGAGGCGCTGACCCGTGAGACCGTCGAGCATCGCCGACTTGATTCTATAGGAATTGCGACGCACTTTGCGGCTGGCCTTCGCCGCCTCACTTGCGCTGACCTCGCGCAAGGCCGCCCAGACGCCGATCACCTGGTTAAGTACGCTCACCACGAAGTAGCGTTACCCCTTGTACTGCACGCGCCTAGCACCCACCGAGCGACCCCGACAGAAGGGCCAGTTGTCGACTGGCACGGCCTGACCGGCCACTCAGTCGACGAAATATCCCGATCGCTTGCACTACCGGAAACGCCCCCCATGCATCCCGCCGACAACTAGTTCGTTGCTGCCTGCCGAAGGTATTTCCCCCGTGATTACGCGCGTGGGAGCCAAAACCCATGAAACGCATGCTTTTTAACGCAACACAGGCCGAGGAACTACGTGTTGCCATTGTCGACGGTCAGAAGCTGATTGACCTCGACATTGAATCGGCCGCCAAGGAACAGAAAAAGAGCAACATTTATAAAGCGGTCATCACCCGGATCGAGCCCAGCCTGGAGGCCGCGTTCGTCGATTACGGTTCGGAGCGGCACGGCTTTCTCCCCTTCAAGGAGATCTCGCGCGCTTTCTTCCAAGCCGGCGTCGACAGCGGACGAGCAACGATCAAGGAAGCGCTGCGCGAGGGCCAGGAGCTGATCGTCCAGGTCGACAAGGACGAGCGCGGCAGCAAAGGCGCCGCCTTGACCACCTTCGTCAGCCTGGCTGGCCGCTACCTCGTGCTGATGCCGAACAACCCGCGCGGCGGCGGCGTCTCGCGCCGCGTTGAGGGTAGCGAACGGACCGAACTGCGCGAGGTGATGGACCAGCTTCAAGTCCCGCCGGGAATGAGCCTGATTGCACGTACAGCCGCAATCGGCCGCAACGCCGAAGAACTCCAGTGGGATCTGAACTATCTGCTGCAACTGTGGAAGGCCATCGAGTCGGCGGCCGGGCAACAGAAAGGCGCCTTTCTCATCTACCAGGAAGGCAGCCTGGTCATTCGCGCCATCCGCGACTATTTCCAGCCCGACATCGGCGAAATCCTGATCGACACCGACGAGGTCTTCGAGCAGGCGCAGCAATTCATGGCGCACGTCATGCCGGCGACGGTGAACCGGGTCAAACGCTACCGCGATGACGTACCGCTCTTCTCGCGTTTCCAGATCGAGCACCAGATCGAATCGGCCTACTCGCGCCAGGTCACCCTGCCTTCTGGCGGAGCGATTGTGCTCGATCACACCGAAGCGCTGGTTTCGATCGACGTCAACTCGGGGCGCGCAACGCGTGGCGCCGACATCGAGGAAACTGCGCTGCGCACCAATCTCGAAGCGGCCGAAGAAGTTGCCCGCCAGTTGCGCCTGCGCGACCTTGGCGGTCTGATCATCATCGACTTCATCGACATGGAGAACCAGCGCAACCAGCGCGAGGTGGA
>NZ_JAVMKF010000007.1:0-10139 GCF_031732815.1 Accumulibacter sp.
TTGTCAATACGGCCAAGGCACCACTTGTAGACATAAAAAAACCGGCTCGAAAGCCAAGCCGTTAACAACTTGTGTTGAAACCATCGAGGAGCAAGCCTAGAATCGGCTTGACTCCTCGATTTCGTTTTGACACGTGCCCAGGAATTCTTCCGAGACTTCGCCAGACGACACCCCCTCTCGCCTGCCACGGGTACCGGAGGAGTTCGGAGGTATTCAGGTCAATTTCTGCAAGAACCCGAGCTGCACGAACTTTGGTGTGCCGGTCTCACCGGTCAGTGGCCGGGGCAAATTCGCTGACAACGCCTACACCATCGTCGCCGCCGGCAAAGGATTTCCGATCGCGCGTTGCAATTCCTGCGGCGAACATTTCCCATTCAAGAGCAATCGCGGCATTTATGAGGAATTTTGGCGGATCTATCGCCAAACGCATCCTGTAGCCAGTTGCCCGGAAGCACTCTGTGATCACCACCGAATTCCTGTCGACACGCCGGGCGCCTACCAAGCTTTCGGTCAAACCACGATTGGCTCGAAGCGCTACCGCTGCAAGGGGTGCGGACGGACATTCTCGGTAAAGCCTTCAGGCCTTAACCCGATCGCCAAGCAGCTTCGATCCGACAAGAATCCGACGATCTTCCGCATGCTCACCGGGAAGATGCCGCTTCGGCGCATCTGCGAAGCCGCCGACGTGGCACCGCGGGTCCTCTACGAGCGCATCGATTTCTTCTACGAGCAGTGCCTGGCGTTCCTGGCGGACCGGGAGCGCCGTCTTCCGACCCTCGCCATCAAGCGCCTCTACATCGGCGTCGATCGGCAGGACTACGCAATCAACTGGTTCCAGCGCAAAGACAAGCGCAACGTAATCCTGTCTGCGGTGTCCTCTGCGGACAACGGCACCGGATACGTTTTCGGAATGCACCCGAATTTCGATCCGGAATGCGACCCCGCCCAGATCGAGGCGGCCGCTCTCGCCTGTGGCGACTCTGGCCTCCCTGGTGCTCACCGGCGTTACGGTCGGTTGTGGCTGGCCAGCGACTACGCGGCGGCTGTGGCGGAGACACAGAAGCGCAACGTCAAAGGCTCGCTGGCAGAGGAGATCGCTGGCGCCTACGATGATGCCCTGCGGCGGACCGACATCGAATCGCCCGAGCAGATTACCGGCACGGAGACGTTGCCGGCGATCGGGATGCAGGTTCATTCGGAATACACCCTCTATGGCCACTTTCTCCATCTGCTGACGCTGTTCGACAGCGTCGAAAAGGTGCGCTTCTTCCTCGACCAGGATTCAGGGATGAGGGCAGCCTGCCTGGGGGCCTTCGCAGGCAGGATCAAGGATCGGCGTTGCGATGCGTTCTACGTGCGAATCGCCAAGAACCTGACCGTGGACGAGAAGCGCCGTCTGGTTCGGGATGCCGAGTCCGACTTCCGGGATCTGGTCAAGCGCCACTCTGGAATGTCGGAAGAGGAGGTTTCGCTGCTTCTGCTCAAGCAGCGGATTGCCCAGTCGCAGCAGATCGGCAAATGGAAGGACCGTTGGGTCACGCATCCCCGCCCGACCATGAGCGAACCCGAGAAGGCCATGTGTTTCCTGACCGATATGGGTGATTACGACGAGGACCACTTGGCCTGGCTCTACAACAAGGCCAGTCTGCACGCGGTCGATTCGTGGTTTAACCGCCTGCGCCGGCGCTCCTCGATGCTCGAGCGCCCGGTGTCGTCCGCTGGCAACCGCGGCCGGGTGTGGAGCGGCTATTCAGCGTATCGCCCGGAGCAAATCGGCAAGCTGATGACCATCTTCCGGGCGTGCCACAACTACCTCTGGGTTGGCGAAGGCAAGGAGGCGCGGCAAAAGGGAACGCCAGCGATGCGCCTCGGCCTGGCCAAGGCTCCGCTGGATTACACGGACATCATCTATTTTCGCTAACGGCAATTAACCAACTTGCCAAATTCACCAACTAGGTTAATATTGAGTTATGGAGAAATCAACGCCTCACTGCAGGCTGCCGGTCGTCAAAGCGATGATCGAGGCGGGCAAGGTTCGATCGACGATGTCCGCGCTGACGGGCGGTGCTGCATTGGGTTTCGACTTTGCCGGGATAGTGGAGGTGGTGCTGGCGCTGACGCCGGCCGATTTCTACAAGAGCATGACGACCCATGCGGATCACCGTGTCTGGCAGGACGTGTATCGGCCGATGACGGCCGCCGGCGAGGTCTACCTGAAACTCACGGTCATCGATGACGTTCTCATCGTGTCATTCAAGGAGCTATGAACATGAAATGTCCAAGCTGCGCAGCGGCCGAACTGGTCCGTGACACTCGCGACCTGTCCTACACGTACAAGGGCGAGACGACTTCCATTCCGGACGTGACGGGCGACTATTGCCCGGCCTGCGGAGAAGCGGTGCTGGATCTCGCGGAATCCACCCGGACCAGTGCGGCGATGCTGGAATTCAACAAACAGGTGAATGCGTCGATCGTTGATCCGGCGTTCATTGCCAGCGTGAGGAAAAAACTGGCGCTGGATCAGCAACAGGCGGCCGAAATCTTCGGTGGCGGCGTGAATGCATTTTCGCGGTACGAGAATGGGAGAACCCGGCCACCGCTGGCGCTCGTGAAGCTGCTCAAGGTGCTCGACCGTCACCCGGATCTGCTCGACGAGGTGCGTGCCGCCTGATCTTGCCGCCTATGACAGCGTAGGAGTTCCCGCCTTCCAGGCGTTATACGCACGAACTGCGCTCTCGCGTGATGGCGGGGATGACTCCGCCCCAAGGCCGATCAGCCAACGCGGACGGACGTCGAACAAAATAGTCTCCAAGAAGGACTGGCACTCATTTTCCGCGGGGAGGGACGCCAGTTCAGCGCCAAGGCGAATCATCATCCGCTCTTTGGCGGACAGGCAGAGCCAGATGTGTGTCCTGCCTGCAGACAATTCTGCTTCCCTCGCGTTTCGTTTCTCCCGCAAAGGATCGTCTTCGGCGATCAGAATTTCCGGATTCATTCCCGCTGGGAAGGACGCCGCCCGGGATGCGGTGAGCGCAGTCTTGTCGCGCAGGGCATAGGCTTCTTCTGCCGTGTGAGTGCCCGTGATCATCGCTTCAAGTGCACCGATCGGCATTTTGAGCGAACATCCGAACAAGCGATTGCTGTCTTCCAGCAGATCCTGCAACTCCCGGTTGCCATTGCCGTAGTCGTCGACAGCCATTCGCCACCGAGCGATGGTCAAGCCATCCACGTGGAATTTTCCGGCCTGGTCCAGGCGCTGCAGTTGCCGTTCTCCGTCGTCGGTCAGCCTGTACTGATCCCCATCCATCCGAATCCAGCCGGCCGATTCCAGCTCCTCCAGGATGCTCCCGAGCCGACCAGGGGATACCACGCGTAGCGCGTTGAGCCAGTCGATCAGCGAGGCGGTATCCGTGCCTCTTCTTGGCGGAGGCACAAATTCAATGTTTGCAGACTGGATGTTCAGCGCCGATTCGCCTGGCGCGAAGACGGCCCCCACCGGTAGCGGTTGAGGATCGTTTCGGCGCTCGTCCAGTTCCGGCAAGACCGGCCCCATCGCTTTGTCGTCCGTGGCCAGCGCGCGTAATCCGATGGCCGTTTTGCCGGCTGCATACCGGCAAAAATGCTCGTCGATCTGCTGTGGGTTCTTGAGATGCCCCAAGGTGTTTGCCCAGATCAGGGCATAAGCCATGGCCGCGTCTGCCGGATAGTCGGCTTCGATTTCCGCTGGCGAGCGGAGCGGCAATAGCGGTGTGATCATCGGATGCGCGTGCATTTGAACCCCGTCAGTCAAGGGCGCGCTCAAGCATGAACTCGATCATGGCTTCGCAGTTCGGGAACTCTTCCCACTCGGCCAGGCCGTTGAGCTCGACGGCCAGAAAACGTCCGGTGGCCAGTTCCAGCACGAAGACGGAATCATCCCGCTGGCCGAAATAGAGGAAATCGTCGGAGATATTCTCCCTGAGATCCCAGTTGGCGGTCAGGATGGATTCGTGGAACTTCCAATGGGGAGCGCACGGCCAGATCGTCAGACCATTTTCCAGAATTCCATCCGACGCCAGGAGCAGTCGCTGGTAGGCTTCTGGGAGCGGACGCTGAAACTCTCGTTCAAATGCTTCGGCGACCGCAGTTACGGCCTCCGGCTTGGCGGCCGGAGGATTGTATAGATCGTACTCTGCGCAGTTCTCCTGCACTGCTTTCACCAGTGTTTCAATGCTCATCGAACATCTCCATGAATTTTGCGTAATTGACTGATTTCGATACGTAGCTCATCGACGGATTCGGATAAACCAATGTGTCTTTGGGCGGTACCGGCAGGGCCACCTCGGCTTTCTCTCCGTAGGCCAGCAGTCGAATGCGTAACTCTGCCGGGTTGTAGTAGCCGTGGAGGGCTCGATGCTCCACATCGTCCCGAATGAGGATGAAGTTGTCCCGACTATTGGTGCCGCCATCATCCAGCGGAATGCGATGGTGGACCTGATATCCCTGCGGCGGCCGCCCATCCTTGGCCATGCGGTCAATGTCCTTCTGAGACAATCCCGCTGCAGCCAACTCCTGACGACGGGATGTCCCGATATCCTTGAGCCACGCGCTACGCTCCTTACGGTCGAATTCGTAGCGGAGCGCTTTGTAATGCTGGCGATCTTCCCTTCTCTCGTAGCTGACACGCTCATAGGTGAAGCCGGCCATCTCCCTGGCACCGGTGTGGTGATAAACCGTGACGCTACTATTTCCACCACCTTCCTGACGAAGCAGGTTCCCCGCGTTAACCCGATCGAGGTATGCCGGGTCATTGCGCCGATCCTTCAGGACCGTGCGCACGATCTCGGCGATCAGTTCCCGTCCGGAGGGTGGGATCGCCTTGATTTCTTCACGGTATCCCTGAACATCGTCTTCCGTCAGGTATCCGGCCGCGAGCAACGCCTGGACAGTCTCTGGCGATATATAGGAGCCGCCGGTACGAGGATAGCTGCTGACGCCGCTCAAGATGCATCTCCCGGAATCATGGACGGTTCATCTTCCCCAATCCCATAAGCTTTGGGAGCGGCATGGCCGAGGTAGAGTGCATTCAAAGCCTCAGTGGTCTTTCCCGGCTTCCAGCGATAACGTTTGAATGCCGAGATGAGGGTCTGCGCTGTCGTCGCTGCCGGGTATCGCGGCAAAATAACCTTCCGATAGGTGTGCGCCATCATCGGCGCCGCATTCGCAAGCTCAATCCTCGATGTGGCCATCTCGGCTACTGCCTGCGACGGGTATCGGGCAGGCGCATCAGCGTTTGCTGCCAAGGCATAGCCAGCAACCGGTTTCCCGTCCACGCGCCCATCAATACGGATGCGCCAATGCCCAGTTTCCGCTTGCCTTTCGGCAATCTCTCGAAGCAATGCCAGTTGTGGGCGCGATGCCCGCACGCCTGCTGTTGCAAGCTCGCGATGAAACTCGGCATCGAATAGTGACCGGAGCACATTGGCCCGCACACGGCGCGCATCTATCCCTGGCAAGGCAAGTTCACGGGCTTGCCTGACATCCTCTGGGGTCAGGGAGTAAAAACGCATTCGCCGAATTCGTGAGGTGTCGTCAACACCGGCGCTGCGGAGCACTTCCTGCACATGCCAGGCGATCTCTTCCCCGTCGTCATCATCGTCTGTGGCGAGATAGAAGGCATCAATTTGACGGAGATCTGCAGAAATCTCCTTCAGCGCATTCACCGTGGATTCGCCCCCTTCAATGATCTCTGCGACAAGTTTTCCGCCGGTCATGGCAAGGCGGCGGAAGTGCCCGCCTGTTGGAATCACTTTTGCGGACAAGCCCAGTGCTTCCTCGATGCGTTCGGCTTTGCCCGGCGCTTCGATGACGACCACTTCCCGTGGATACAGGCGCCTGCCGGCCTCGTTCATGTAGGCGATCAAGATCGCCAGCGGATCGGCGGGCGCATTGTCTTTGGCGCCATAGGGCGACTTCACATCCATGGCGGACTGGAGGACCGCAGGCGCAGCGAAGAGGATGAAGCAGTCCTTGGCTCGGCTGACCGCGACATTCAGCAGATTCGGCCCATCGCGATCGACAAAGAACGCGCCCTGGTCCTGCGTCAGCGAGAATGCCACGATCGGCTTTTCCGCCCCCTGCAGCGCATGGACGGTATTGATCACCATCGCGTCAGCATCTTCTTGTCCAAGCGATGTGGCCACAGCCTTTTTGAGCGCCAAGGCCTGCGCCCTGAAGGGGGCGATCAGCGCAACTGCATCGGAAATTCGCGCAACACCGTAGTGGGACATGATCCGCTGACGGTCATGTTCCAGCCAACGAACGATCTCTCGAATCTGGTCTTCATTCACCCACGACCCGCCCTGTTTCTTGGCGCCGGCCTTCTGCTCGACCTTAACCCATGCCATGGGCGGATACAGGAATGATTGCTGGCCGTTGGGCGGCCGTTCGATACGAACCGGCTCCAATCCATTACCGTAGATCAAGCGGCGGCAGTATTCGATGATCTCGGCCCGACAACGGTAGTGTGCGACCAGGCCGACACCAGGCTCACGCTGGTTTTGTTTGGCTTCGCTGAGGGCGGTGTGTGCCTGCGCGACCTTCATGATCGATCCCGCGGAAACGCTGAATCCTTCCTCAATCCCGCTGATATCCAGATCCTGCCTCAGCCGGGTGTCGGCTTCCTTACCGACATTCCATACCGGTTTCAGTTGGTTAATATCGCCAACGACGATGGCCCTTCGTGCAAAAGCAAAGCTGGCGGCCCCGATTTCAGGGGATGCCTGCCCGGACTCGTCGAAGATCAACAGGTCTGCAAATTCAAATTCATCCAGAATCCCCGGAAGGGTATATACCGTTGCCACGATAACCGGCGCGAGCATCGCGGCACGCCGCAGCGCCTGCCGCATATCGCCCGTGTCTTGTGGTTTCGGCATGTCGGCCAACCAGCGCGCCTCCCAGTACCGGGCGGCCATATGGAAATGGCGAAATCGAAATGCTCGATCCAGCAATTCCTCGAACTGGCGATGGAGCTGGTGTTCTTGGGGAAACCCTGCCTCGGCCCACTCGGCAAGCGCTCCACGCAGACTCTGCCCTTCATCTACAGGCAAGCTGGTCGCCAATAGTTCAGCTTGCGACCGCCAATCCTGCCATTGGTCGAGCATTGTCCGTGCTGACCTTATCTCCTTCGCGGTGGTGCGCTGGAGCTCATTGTTCTCACCAAGCATTCTGGCGACTTGAGCATGCCGGCGTTCGGCCACATCCAAGGCATCGGCTCGGTAGACCGAAATCTCTGGATCGATCGCCGTCATTTTTGCGAGCGCCGTGTTCTCGAGTGCCTGTGCCTGTTGCCCCTCTTTATCCCCGAACAACAGGCGCTTAATCCGGTACAACCATCCCTCGCACAGGCTGCGCAGGTGGGATGACTCACGAAGGTTCTCCAACACCTCGTTCCATTGATGCAAGATTGCACTCAGGCGCTCTATCTCCCTCTGAAGAAGCCTCTCGCGATCTTCCTGCTCACCGAGTGCTTGCCGCCAAGAGTCTTCCGGGCGTCGACATCCTTCCATCTGATGCGGATATTCAACGCATCGTCGGAACTGCGACTGTAGGGTATGCATCTTCGCGACGGACGTTTCCAATCGTTTCCGGATCATTTCCGCAGCGTCAGTTGCTGATGTTGCCTTCTGCGACAACCCCAAGGCTTGCCGATGCAGGTCCAGGTAAGTGTCCAGCATCCAGTTGCGCTGCTGCTGTTCGAGGATGGAGAATTTTTCGGCCGCTATTTTCTTGACCAGGCTGACTGGCTGACCACCTTTCCCCCCGTCACGCTTCAACACCATGAAGCCGTTCAATTCAGCGTCCGGCTTCGATGCCGCAGGATAGAACCATCCGTAGGACGGAAGATGTGGCAGCCACCGGCTTGCCCACTCCGGCTGCATCTCAGGCCCGGCGATGCCGGCAAATGATTCGATGATGTTGGTGACGGCCTTATTGGTCGCGGCCGTGGCAAGAATGATCCATGGATCTGTGCCACGCAGCGCGGCGTGGACATACTCCGTACCAATGACAGCGCGCAGAAAGCTTGTCTTGCCGGTACCGGGCGGACCATTCACCGCCAGTAGTTCTCCTGGCGGCACTTGCGTCATTGCCGTTGCCGCAATCCGTTGGCTGCGCTCCAGGGAAAATCCTTCCCGTTTCTCCTTCTTGGCATCGAACGTATCGATGTGACCGAGCAACGAGCTTGAATCCTTTAGCGCCGTAGGCAGATCGAATTTGGATGGCTGGCGTGGTTTGTTACAAATGGCATCGAGCAATGGCGGCGCCTTCGTGATTGCCCGTTGGTAGGCATCAGCGATCTTCTTTGTGGCGCCCCCCGTATCCCATTTGACAATTTTCCACGCGGTATCACGCTTACCAATTACGGGCGCAAGATCGGGGAGCGGATTGGAATCCCCAGTAACCGTGCGGACAAACGACTCAACATAGGCCCAATACTCCGGCCATGAAACACCCTTCTGCGGCGGGTTTGCAGCAAAGAAGTCATCGCAATCCGGCACGCTGCCGAGATAGGCGTCCTTGGTTGCGTCAGGGTCCGGCGGTTCCATCCATTCGCGATTAAAGAACGGTACGGCGCCCTGGGGCGGCGGCACCAGAACGGATTCTTCCCGGTCATACGAAAGCGGGATGCCGAGCAGCACCGTGGGTTTCGACTTGCCCGTGCCTCCGGTGTAGGCAATCAGCAATGCAACCGGCTCGTCCGGGTCTGCCACCCGCGGGGGCTCGAAGTCCTCGCGTAAACGTGGAAGGCCTTCCGCAAGCTTTTCCGGCTGGAATCGCGTCGTGATGCTGGCCTCCGATTCAGCGGCCAATCCGTTCAAGTCGCGATAGAGCAGCGCGCGACTCCAGTATTGAAGTACTTTTCCGGCAGGCGGCAACTGGAAAGAGGCCGAAATCGACTCGAGCCACTTGCGCAGGTCTTGTTGTGACTTGCTAGAAGGCGGCGGGATATCTGTAACGGCGGCAAGGTCCTTGATCAAACTTTCGGCCCGCCCCCGCTCAGGGCGATCCTTTCCGATTCTCCCAAGCTCATCGTCAGTGCAGGAATACAGTGTGAGGCTAATCCACGCGGTTGCAGCCGATCTCAACGCCAAAACCGCATGGGTGGCCTTGAGCGATGTGTTGTTCTTGATCTTATTGATCAGGTCGATTTGGAACTTGGAGACGCTGGTTGTTTTTTCTGCGGCCATTGAGTCACTGCATTTGATTGGTATAGCGGCATCATACGGCATGAAAAAAACAAAAAAAAAGCCAACCCGAAGGTTGGCTTGAAGATGATTCACGAAGTTCTATGTCATGCCGCCAATCGATAGGGGCGTGGCCCCCAAATGATTGCTTCGTCAGACATGCGTGCAGGCCACATCAGGTCGTCGAGATTGCGACAATCGATGAATGGCCATTCGGCGCCATCTGGGGGCGGCGTCCCGTTGGTCTCACTCAAGATAAAGCTGCATGAGTCGACGGTGACAAAGTACGCGTCCTCGGCGGTGTAGGAGAAACCTCCATCAAAGTGGACAATTTCTACCAGCAAGCCGCTTTGCTTGATCACCAGAAAGTCCCCTACTTCTGCCTCCAGCGGGGTTCCTTCAGGCTGAAGCTTTTCGAGCAGCTTCTTGGAAGGGCCTTTTTCGAACAACGTAGGCGGAACTTCTGACCGCGCTGCCCAGGCCAGCAGTTGGAGCAACAAATCCCGCTGATGGCCATTGATGTGGAGACGCTTCGGATCGTCGTCCAGTTGATTCAACAACGGAACCGCGGCGTCAGTACGATATTTCTCTGGAAGCTGATAATCGTACTTTTTCCACAAGAGCCTCGACTCCCCATCTCGATGCTGCGAAAGAAGGTCTTTCAGCAGCTGGCACGACGTGCCGTCAATTGCAATTCTCACGGTCATCTCCTTGATAAAAGTGGAGACAACCGTTCCCCTGTGGGGAGCAGCGTCCCCAAGGGGTATTACAAAAGAAACGGGCCAACTTTCGTTGGCCCGCAGGGGTTAATCCCTTTCGGCGTTAAAGCCCATCTTCAACAAATCGTGTTAACGGCTTGATCGAAAGCCGGTTTTTTCGGGATCGCAAGGACGATCACTTCAGGCTGAGAACCCA
>NZ_JAVMKF010000008.1:0-10067 GCF_031732815.1 Accumulibacter sp.
AACCGACAGCGGCGGCTTCCGGCTGGCGGCGAGCGGCGCCGAGCTGGGTCGCTAGGCGGAGCGCGAAAGCACGCCGTGCGCTGCCACCCGGTGCCGGGTGATGGTGTCCTGAAACTCCGACGCACTTACTCCGTTGGCCGCGAGCGCTAGCGCTGGCATGCGTCTGTACGGCGACGAATTCTCTGTTGGCGTTCTGGATCGAATCCGGGTGGTCGTTATGTCGGTGCCGGAGATTCCGCACCGCGCACTGTTGCGCCTGGTTTGCGAGTGGCTTGATTGACGTACCGCGACGGGCAGCTGGCAGGAAGGCGGCTGCCGCAAAACCTTGGCAGAGCTCGCGCGCGCCACGTCATCGAACTTCTGGCCGCCCGTGCCCGATTCACGTCGCGCCAGTCGGACTTGCGAGCCGGCGACTGCCCGCCGATTGGGAAACGCGCTGAGGCGTGCGGCTGCTGTTGCTTGAGAAACTTCGTCGATCCGACGCGCTTTTCCGGCCGCTCCTAGCGCGCGGCCAACTGGATCGAGGTCGGGACCACCTCGGGGCGGCGTGATCGGGTCGCCAAACAGATCCTGCTCCTGCCGTTGCACAGTAAATGGCGCGAGCGACTCTCGCCCAGACCCCGTGATCGCCTGAACAGCCCGGTGCGTGCGCCGGCAAGCAACTGGCCGGAAGGAGGATTTGCCACTGTGCGCTGCTGGGATGAACGCCTCAAACGACGGCTGATCGCCCCTGCGCTCGACTTGTTTCACCGGCCGCAGGCGAATGTCCCCGAAGCCTGCGCTGCGCGCGTCAGGACGCTGGCCGCTTATCGCTTTCTGCGTAGCCGGCAGAGGTGTACCCTCAAGCGAGTCTCACCCCGCACATCACGGCGACCTTCGGGCGGATTCGTGCACACCGGCTCGTCCTCGTCCCACAGGGTATGGCGACGCTCAAGGATTCACATCATCCTGCAGCCGACTGACTGGGTTCCGTCAATAGCACGCGACCAGGCCGTCAGCTTGATGCTGCACAACACCGTGGCGTTCAGCGTCGCGAAGCGTCCGCCTGGCAGTGTCCACCTCGGCACCGTCATCGCCGCCGCTCGCAAAGGCTTGCTGCTCGCCACACTCCGCACTATCCCGGCAAGCGTGCAGGGGAGTGAGTGATTGGCCTTCACCTGAGTGTCGATCGCCGCTCATCGGCCTCTCCTGCTTTCAGGATAAGCCGCGAAACGCTCAATATGTTCCGCAAAAACAGACATGTACCAGATGCTTCGTGAATCCAAACCCGGCATGTATCCGAACTCTTGCGTTTTGTAACCAAAGCGCAAAGCGTCTCAGACGCTGCTTTGGGCGCATGGAACTGTCCTCCAAGCACTGGAGTTGACTGGAACACGCATCATGAGGCTATAATAGAGCAGAAAGAGGCAATTTCTGATCTGTTGGTAGACCACATATGTCTGGAGGATCCGCCCGTGTTCAAGGAAATCTTTTCTCTTCACGACAAGCCGCTATCTCCCTATCTTGATACCAGCGCCTACGGCGACGATAGGAGCGCGCTTTCCTTTGCCTTGCACGCTCATGCCGAAGCCCAGTTGGGCTACCTCTTGCACGAGTTGCTTCCCGAGCTACACAGTCGCCTGACAAACCTGCTCCCCTCAGAGATGCCTGTCTGGTTGGGGCGCGGCAAGCAAAGCGCGGCCTTGCGCAGGGTTCGCCACATGCTCCAGCAAGTGAATCGCGTGCTTTCCGCGCCCGCGCATCCGCTATCAGGCAACCAACCGCACAGCAGTAAAGCGCACTCGCTACTCTACTTCCGGGGTGGACGAGCGGTGACCAGTCCAGTCCTCCTGGCCATCCAAGCGCTGTTGTTTTCGCATTCCGCGTGGGGAACGGAAAGCTACCTTCATGACGTCAAGTCGGCGGCCCGGGCGAGCGAGTTGCTTGCCCACCACTCTGATCCTATCCGCCAATGGATTGTCTTTCTGATTGCTTGGCACAACGTCTTTCGCACTTGCGTTGGCAGTAACAAGGAGTCGACGGTACTTGTGCGGGATACGCAGGGCAACATTTCACTACGGGACGACCTGCTTCCCGAAGTCCTCGCGGAGCACTTGAAGAACGGATTTGAGGCATACCGAGAGGGCGACATCGATTGGAAGGAAGGCCTCCTGAGCGCCCTTTGGCTCGTGTCCGAGGGCTATGAATCACGCGAGGGCGACAAAGTCGAGCACGCCTTGTTCGAAGCGCTTGGCAAGACGATCACGCGTAGCTGGGAGTGTTCGCAGGGCAGTGGTGGGGATTCAGTAGAGGGTGACCGCTGGCTGGTGGTCTTCGAGTATGGGCACTATGTGTTCAAAGACAACGCGTGCCCGAAGCGGGAGGCCATTGCACAGAGGGTGTTGTGCTTTTCCGGTGGTTCGCACGGTGTGGCATGGATATCGCTCGACCGTTACTGGGCGACGCACCACGGCCATCGTCTGGTGGACATCGACGATCTTGAGCGTCTCTTCGTGGATGTTGGCGAGAATGTCGACCGTCCGGCGTCCCTACCGTGGCGGGGTCAGGCGGTTTTCTACCACCTTGACTTGGAATCCGAGGACCATTGGAAAGAGGCGTATTTTGCGGCGTTCGGCGTATGCCCTCCGGCTAACGGCCCAGATGCATGGCAACTGATCACGCACTCGCTGGTGAAGAGTTTTCCTGAGCCTTCCCGCGTTCCCTGGGCCTACGTGATGAGGGTTCTCGAAGTGCTCGCACACATCAGTCGTTACCGCGAGAGCTTCTGGAAGCTGAGGGTCTGCTTTCCCGCCAATCAATGCGATCCCGAGGTTGGTGTCAGCGCCTCGTGGATCTACCTGCCGAAAGCGTGCCCTTCCGTCAGGGAAGTCGAGACGGCCATCGAGAACAGGGACTGGCGAAACGCCAGGCTGGTGGTTGCTCGCACGCTGAGCGCGTTGCTCTGGAACCAGCGCATGACCTTCGGTAATACCCTGCAGTTCCTCGAAGCAGAAGAAAGATGTGCGCAAGACGACTGGCTGAATCAGTGGTGGGAGCTTGCCAGGATAACCCACGAGCGTTTCCACGCTAAAAAGCAGTTCGAGCACTACTTGCAGGTCTACACGTCTGCGCCCATACAGAATGTCTTGCGTCGTCCGCGTTTGCCTCGGATGACTGTCCCAGCAAATAGGGAGAGAAAAGACGATGGCTATGTACTGGGCGTCGATATCGGGGGCGGCGGTGTAAAGTGGGCCGTCTATTCTTTGGGGAACGGGCCAGAACACTCCTTCAGCGTGCGCGGGTATGGCCAGTATCCGACCGCGCCGAACAAAGGCACGCCGAAATACCGGGATGCGAAGGCTTTCGTCAAGCGCCTTCAGGAGGAGTTGGAGAATCATTCTTGGCCGCCGGAATGGTCTTGGGAGCGCTGCCGCGAGGAACTGCGTGCCGTTGGCGTGACTTGGCCGGGTGCAGTTTCCGGTCCGTTGGCTCACGAGAGCGTTCGGGCGCCTTCCGGAGTATTGGAGTACTTTGAGGGATTCAAGGCAAGTGCGTCGATTCCTGGCGACGGGAAAGTGTTCTTTGAAGCGGATGCTCAAGACTTACGGCGCCTCGAAGTGCGAGAGGCATTTGCCGAGGCCTTCTTCGGCGACGCCGGCGATGACCGGGTGACGCTGATCAACGACGGAGTTGCCCATGTCTTGAACGCCTGGTCAGCTACTGCTGGCGACCTCAGGGGCCGAGTGGAGCGTGCCATCATCATTGCAGCGGGCACCGGAACGGCGATGGGGGCGATCAACGCGAGGACCGGCAGGGTGCTGGACATCCTTGCCGAACCCGGCAAGGTTGTCGTCTATGTCGGAATGGAGGCGGGTACTGCTGGGGTAACCGGCCTTGGGCGAGATGCCTTCAACAAGCTGGCGTTGTCCACCGCGGCAGGCGAGGAAGCGAAAGGATTGGTCGGGTCAGTCGGAGGGGTTCCAAAGATCGAGTCGCTGGTCATCGGCTATCTCCTGGCAAGAAGTAGAATGCGGGGCCATAACCTGGACTCTGCGCTCCAGGAGGAACTGGATACTATCGGTGGGACCTGGAAGACGGAAACGGCGGGTTTCGGCACGTTCCAAGATCTTCCGGCACATGTGGCGGATCTCCGTGCTAAGCTGGGCCTGGAGGACGAAGAGAGGTTCCAGGACTTCGCTGTTGCCGTCGCCGCGCGTGTCGGATGTCAGTTGGCCGACCTTGTCGCGCTGACATGGGAATTGTTCCGGTCGCGCACGGTATTCATCAGCGGCGGACCGATGACCGGATCCAGCGGTGAGTTCGTCCATCAAGCAGCATGCAAGGCGCTTCGTGAACGTTACGGATTTCATGTCGTCGAGAAACCCGGCCAGAGCGATCCTGGCCAGCCACATCATCTCGCGCGCCGCATCGTCATCGGCAAAGCGCCTGCCATCGGCGAAGGCCCCTCCGGCGCGCACGGCGCCGCGCTGGCTGCTTTGCAGCTGCTCCTGTGATCCGTCGACAGCGTAATAGAGGTGTTCACATGAACGATGGCGACAGCACTCAAGTAACCAGTCTCGTCCCCTCGATCGCTACGTTTACCCGCCTCGAACTGGGCCAGCGTCCCCGCGTGCAGGCGCTGTTCCCAGGCCGAGACCGACTGCCCGGCAGCGGTACCGCCGGCTACGTTCGTTCTCCTTTGCGGTCGGCTCTGGCAGACCCGGTACGCGTCGAAATGGCAAAACGCACGGGTGCTCTGGCTTGGAGGGACTACCCGGACGATGTGCTGACTCCGGTTGGCGACGTACTCGCTTCGCTTGCCGGCGACCGGGATCACTTGCTGATCAGTGCTCGCAACACCTTGAACGAGCTCGGCTACCAGGCGCGTTTGTCGGGGTGCTGGTATCGACGTCGGGGAGATCATCCGCCAAACAGCGACTGGCCGGTCTTATGCTTTGACGAAGCAGGGCTGCAATTGCTCCAGGCAGACGACGCGATCCGTCGCCCGAACGACTTGATCACCGGCCTTCCCCTGGTGATCGACGGGCAAGCCATGTCGCGCGCGTTCTTCATATACCAATGTTCCGACATGGCGCACGTTTTTGAGGTGGATCCGCAAGGCCGTCTGGGACCATCGCAGTTGAGCAACCCGTCTGATCGACGCGCCGCAAACTCCCGCGTTTGGCAGGATCTTTCCGATAGGTGGCAGGACATGCGCAACCGAAATGTAGAGGCTGCGTCGGTAGCTGCTGAATTGGAACATATGGCCGAAACGCGCGGTGTGCAGCAGAGCCGCCACTTGCTGCACTCATTGATTGCTCAACGTCACGACGGAAGCATTGTTGCTTTCGCCATAAGCGGTGCACTGCACCACATCAGCCGCCACATCTCGCGAAGTTGGAACGTGCAGCACGCGGTGCTGCTGGATAACAGCGGCTCTGTCGGCTGGCTATCCCGGCTTGCCCGGCAATCGGACAGCATCCTGCTGGTCGCCGGTCCCAATTACCGTCCGCGCGGGACCGTTTTTCTGGATATTTCGCTGCCGGAGTTCATGCGTCCGAGTGAGCATCCCGCTCTACTGTGGAATCGCCAGAACAATGAAGAGCAATGAAGCGTCCGGCAGCGGTTCTGACGCTTGACGATTTGCGTCTTCTCGCCGAGTTGGCCCGTGAGCGCCCGGATTCGCATGCCGCATCAGCTCGACTATTGGGCATCAATCGGGCGCGCCTGACTCGGCTGATGCTGCGCGTCAACGCGCATCTGGGCGAGGAGCTCGCTTGGCGAAGTGGGAGTCGGTTTTCACTGCCGACGGAGGTTGTGCGCATCGCCGGCGCCTTTGAGAGATTTGAGCGCGCGCTTGAGGACGTCAGTGGCTCGCCCCTGATTTCAGCGGGCAGCAGCGCTTCCATGCTGTTCCTCCGCCTGCTCAGCGCGGATTCCACCCACTTTTCCGGTCGTATCGTCAGCCTCCGCTCGGACAGGGTTGTGGAGGCGCTGAGCAACCATTCCCTGGACCTTGCTCTGGTCAGCGACAGATCGGCTTGTCTGTCACGTTGCCGTCCGTTTAACGGTATCGGCTCAGAACAATCAGTAGGTGACGGCTTGATTGCCCGAACATTGCTTGAATGGCGAGTTCATGCGATCACTCCGGTATCGCCGGTAAGACGTGGCATTATTCACATGCTCGAATGGGAGGAGGGCAGTTCAGGCGCTGCCTTGCAAGCGCTCCTGACGCCGCTTCCTCACGAAACCCCCTATCCGCGACTCCGCTGTGCTTCCTTCCTTCAAGCGGTCGAGCTGGTAAGGCGTGGGCTCGTTTGCCGGGCGGCAGTTCCCAGTATTTACCTGAGAAGCTGCGAGCCAGCCTTGAGTCAGCAACAGTTGGAGCCGCTGAGCAGCGGTTACTTGGTGGCCATACGGCGAAAAAGCGATGGCCAGCGGTGGATGGCCTATCTCGATCCCACGAAGTGGAAAAATGTGATTGATTTGGAACGAGATGCGGCCCCGGAGATTCGTTCAGCAGGATAAATGGCAGTCTTGCCCGATCGAAGGGCTACGGAAGCAGCCCAGACAGCAGCGAGAGGATGAGGAGCAGAATGAGGAGAAACCACCGAGGATGGCCTGGCCCGATCTCAGCCCGCGATTCCCAGCGGCCGCAGGTCGGGCTGGCCGTCGCGCATGGCCGGGCACCAGAAATAGGCGCCGGACTCGGGACGCGTGAATGCGAACAGCGCGTCGACGACGCCATCGTCGAGGCCGAGCATGCGGCGTAGCTGCGCTTCAAAGGGGGCGAAAGACGCGGCGAAGGCGACGAAGACGAGACCGCCGCTGTTTCCTTCCGCCCAGGGCATCGAACGACGGAGGATGAAAGCCGGCGGCGCGAAGCTTTCCTGCGCCGTCCGCTTGACGTGCGCTGATGGCGGCGCGTCGTCGATCTCCTCGTTGCTCGTTCGCCGGCGGCCGATGGCCAGATCCTGGCTGCGCCGCGGCATTCGCTCGAAGCGCGCGAAATCGTGCCGCCAGCGCTGCACGGCGACGAAACTCGAGGCGGCGAGGGCAGGGTCGTCGTCGGCGACCAGCGCTGCGTTGCGTGCCGCATCGCCGACCGGATTCTCCGTGCCGTCTTCGTAGCCGGTCAGATCGCGCCCGCCGGCGTGCTGGAAAGTGTCGCAGGCGTCGTCGAGGCGCAGCGCGGGCGCCAACAGATGCTCGTAGCGGCGCGCGCGCTGCAGCAACTCGCCGCGGTCGTCGCCGCGCAACCAGATCCACAGCGCCGCCGGCGTCGCCGGCGGCTCGACGCCGACTCCGGCGAGCGTCGGAAAGCCGCGCAGTCCGGCGATCTCGGCGCCGAGCGCGGAGACCAGGCTGCGCCCGATGCCAAGCACGGCGCGTTCGCCGTCGATCACCGCCGCCAAGGCGCGCAGGCTGGCGCCGGGTGCTGCGCTCGGGGCAAGCGAAAAACTCAGGTAGCGCGCCAGCGGCGGCAACGGGAGAAGGATTCCGGCTTGCGCCGTACGGGCCGTGTTCATCGTTTCTGCCCCTCACGAAAGAAAGATGGGAGCGCCGCCAGGCGGCGAAGGAAGTCGTTGGCCGGCTCGCTCAGCGAGTCGCAATCTGCGCGAAGCCTGCGCCGGGATCGACTTCAGCCGCGTTGCCCGGGTTGCTGACGACGCTGTCGACGCGGGCCATCGACGGGCCGCGCTGCGCCCACTGGGTCAGCGTATCGACTGCTTCCGGCGGCCCGACGACGAGTGCCTCGACGCTGCCGTCGCGTCGGTTGCGCACCCAGCCGGCGAGGCCAAGGCGTTGTGCTTCAGCACACAGCGACCAGCGATAGCCGACGCCCTGGACGCGGCCGTGAATACGCAGATGGCGACAAATGGCAGCGCTCATCGGAGTCTCCAAGCGGTGGATGGCGGTGCATGGCGGCCGCGCAGGCGGCCAAATGCTGGCATAATCGTCGTCCATGGGGAGAAGAATTTCAAGCGAAATCGTTGCCGCAGCGTACACCGGCGCGCCCGCATGCTGAAAACTCTCCTCGTTCTGCCCCTGCTGGGCGCCGCTCTGCTCTGGCTGCTGCCCAGCCGCAGCGCCGAAGTGCAGCGCCATCTGGCCAGCCTTGCCGCGGCCGGCACGATGTTCTGTTCCTGGTGGCTGGCGGCCAGTTTCGACGCGAGTTCGCCGGACGTCCAGTTCTTCGAGACGCGGCCGTGGAATCCGCGTCTGGGGTCGAATCTGGCGCTCGGCCTGGACGGGATTTCGCTGGCGATGGTCGTTCTGGCGACGATCCTGTGCTTCGTCGCCATCGTTTCCTCGACGACGGTGCGCGACACGACGCGCAACGGTGCGCGCCTCTACTTCTCGCTCATTCTGGTGCTCGAAACAGCGCTGCTCGTCGTCTTCGCCGCGCGCGACTGGTCCTTGTTCTACGTCTGCTGGGAGTTGACGCTGATTCCGCTGTTCTTTCTGATCGATCGGCTGGGTGGCGCCAATCGGCATCGCGCGGCGCTCAACTTCGTTCTCTACACGCTCGGCGGTTCGGTCTTCATGTTGATCGCCTTGCTTCTGCTCTACGACGCTGCCCCCGAGCACAGCTTCGCCATGGTCGACATGGCGGCGGGCAGCGCGGAACTGCCCGTGCGCACGCAGGTGCTCGTCTTTCTCGGCCTGCTCATCGGCTTCGGCGTCAAGATGCCGATCGTTCCGCTGCACGGCTGGCTCCCACTGGCGCACGTCGAGGCACCGAGCCCGATCTCCATCCTGCTTTCCGGAATCCTCCTCAAGATGGGCGCTTACGGATTGATCCGCGCCGTGTGGACGCTGCCCGCGGCGGCGCTTGCGCTGCAGGATTGGCTGGCCGCGCTCGCCCTGCTCAGCCTGGTCTATGGCGCCGTACTCGCCTGGCGGCAGACCGACCTGAAGGCGATGATCGCCTATTCGTCGATTTCGCACATGGGCGTCGTCCTGCTCGGCATCGCCGCGCTCAACCCGGCCGGCCTGAACGGCGCGGCGACGCAGATGGTGGCGCACGGCTTTGCCGCCGGGCTGCTCTTTCTGCTCGTCGGTCTGCTCTACGAGCGCACGCACAGCCGCAACCTGGGTGACTACGGCGCGCTCAGGCGCAGCGCGCCGCGCTTTGCCGTGTGGATCGTCTTCGCGCTGCTCGCCTCGGTCGGCCTGCCGGGCAGCGCCGGCTTCATCGCCGAACTGCACGTCCTGATCGGCGCTTACGCGCGCTGGGGCGGCTGGCTGGTCCTCCTGTCGCTCGCCGTCCTGATCTCGGCGGCGTACGCGCTGCGCGCCATCCGCTGCCTGTCGACCGGACCCGAACGCGCTTTCGGAACGGCCGCGCCGGGCGTCGCCGCCTTTGCCGACCTCAGCCGTCTGGAGGTTGCGGCTGCCGCGCTGCTCGCTGGCGGCAGCGTGCTCATCGGCGTCTATCCGCCGCCGCTGCTGCGCCTGCTCGGCGCTTCGGTGGCCAAGCTGGCGCGCCAGTTCGCCGGCTGAAGGCGCATGGCGGCCGACGATCTTGCCCACCTGCGCGAGTGCGTTGAGCATCTGGCGCACCGCCTGCCGGCGCAGGCGCCGCTGCGCGATTTCGTCCATCACAACACGCTGCACGCCTATCAGCACCTGCCCTTTGCCCAGGCACTGACGGCTGCCGCGCGGTTTACCGGGGCGCGTCCGTGGCTTGCCGAAGCGCGTTGCCGCGAGCTTTTTCGCCAGGGCCGGATCGACGCCGCCGACCTGGACGCGGCCATGCGCCAGGTGGCGGACAGCCGCCCCGACGAGCTTCTCTGGACGGCCAGCGAGCCGCCGCTGCGGCGCGCCGATCTGCTGCGCGCGCTGCTCCTGCATCAGCCGGCGCCGCCGACCGCGCAGGGTCTGCGCTGGCTGGTCGAGGAGCAGCAGCTTGACACGCGCCTGCCCGAGGACCTTGATCCGGCAGTGCGCCGGCGCCTGCTCGCCGCCGCCGCCGCCGACGGTCTCGCCGAGCCGGAGTTGGTTGCTGATCTCTGGCAGGCGGTGCGCGAGCTGACCGCGGCGCGCTCCGCCGATGCGGATGCGGATGCGGATGCGGATGCGGA
>NZ_JAVMKF010000009.1:0-10041 GCF_031732815.1 Accumulibacter sp.
GTCCCGCTGAGCTGACCACGAGATATCGCGATTTCGATCGAGTGGTGACGGGCAGCGGTCGGCTGGTCGGCTGGTCGGCTATCAACCGTCCGTAGCGGTTGCATCCAAGGAAGCGCTGATCAATGGACGTCAAGGCGCGCCGAGGCTGCGGCAAGTCGGGAAACGAGTACGTGCGGTGAGCGTCGCGCCGTTCCAAGCACCGTGTGCACCAGCCCGCTTTCGGCATCGACACCGATGCGCGCCTTCATGCCAAAGTGCTACTGCTTGCCTTTCTTCGTCTGGTGCATCTCCGGATCGCGGGCCTTCGCTTGGTTCTTCACCGACGGCGGTGCAGCCAGAATCGTCGCGTCAGCAATCGTGCCCTCGCGCATCATCAGCCCCTGGCTCGTCAGTTGCCCGTTGATCGCCTCGCAGACGGCCTTCGACAGATCCTTCTCTTCCAGCAAGTGGCGAAACTGCAGCAGCGTCGTCGCATCGGGTACCGCCTCTCGCGACAGATCGATCCGCACGAATCCCCGCAACGCCTGGCTGTCGGTGATCGCATCCTCCACTCCCGCATCCGACAGACCGTACCATTGCTGGACCAGATACGCTCGCAGCATGCCCTCCAGCCCGATCGGCGGCCGCCCGCGCTTCGTGACCCGCTGCTTCGCGGCAAAGTCGGCTTCCGAAAAGCTGATCTGACTCGTTGGCTAATCCCCTCTGCTGTGACGTGCAGAGTATACCATTCGCATCTTCGGTCAGGGCGACCGAGTCAGTGTTTTTCGCGTTTGCCAAATATATCGGCATGTTTTTGGCGTCAAGCTAGGCGCCTGTATTAACAATGCATTATAACGCTATTGCACGACCAGCGAACGGCTGCCACAGAGATCGGTGAGAGGTATGCCCATATGCTGACTTGTGCGGATTGGTGTAATGTCAGGCATGGCATCACCAGGAACGGATTTCTTCGGACGTCATAGCAAGATCTTCCATTCCGCTACCGTGAAGCGCGGAGTCGGTCGAAGAATCCCAGCCCTTGTGGCCAAGGGCCGTGCCCAGAGTCCACGTTGATGTGGCCGAGATCGCCAACATTGATGAATTTGCTGTCCCACTGTGCGGCCCAGTATTCAGCTGCACTCGCGCTGACCCAAGGATCGTTTGAACTGGCGACCAGGATGCTCGGAAATTCAAGGCGCTCTTCCAGCAGTACTTTCGCTATCCCGAAACGGTCGGGGTCGGCCGGGGCGACGAGCAGGGCCCCGCGGATCCGCCCAGGGCGGTCAAAGCCCGCGGTGACGGCTGCCAGGCAGCCGAAGCTGTGGGCGACCAGCCAGACATCGCCGACACTCGTGTCGATGGCGGTACGCACCTGTTCTGCCCAGACGGACAGCACGGGCCGCTCCCAGTCGGCCTGGTGCACGCGCCGTGCTGCCGGCAGCCGCTCCTCGAACCAGCTTTGCCAGTGCGTCGGTCCGCTGTTGTGCAGGCCGGGGATGATCAGGGTTTCTGTCATGGTGAGCGATTGTTGGCGCGACACGAAGGCTCTTCGCCAGGTCGGGGTGGCCGACCAGATGCTCTTGGCGTAGGGTGCTTTGAGGGCGGTTTGGATGCAGCCGCCGCCACAGGGGAGGTCGACCAGTTGCTTGCGCGGTGCGACCGTCTGCGGGCCTGCCTTCCAGGCGTGTAATATCTTTTCGGGTGCTTTTCGTCGTAACCAGCGATGGCGTTGGAGACGAAATCGATGCTCGGGGAAAAGATCAGGTGGCCGTAGGCGAATTCGAATTCCCCTGCCTTGTCGGTGCGCACGCGGCGCTTCTCGGCGTCGAACCCGGTGATTTCGGCGTGAACCACCTTGATCCCCCAGTTGTCGACGATGCCGTCAAGGCTATGGCCCAGGGTGGCATATTTGCGATTGCTGCCGAGGACCTCGTGGGCGGTCGGGCAGGAGGCGAACTCCTTGTTGCGGTCGATGAGCACGACCTCGATGGCGCCGTCGCCCCACTTGCGCAGGTACTTGGCGACGGTGCCACCGCCGAAGCAGGCGCCGACGACGCGGCCAAGTTTGCGACCTGTGGATGATGCGGCCAGGGCGCTACCGGGAAGGCGGCCGGCGCCAGCCTGGATAGCGGAGGTGCCGAGCGCCTGTAGCAGGCGTTTGCGATCGTTGTTGATGCGGTTCATGGTCGCTGCGCCCTCACCTCAGGCGCGAGAAATAGTCGGCCAGCGCCGCGATTTCCCCGTCGGTGTAGCCCTTCGCCAGCTGGTTCATGATCGTCGCCGCCTTGGTGCCCGCCTTGTAAGCCTTCAGGGTTTCCAGCAGGAACGCCTTGTCGCGACCGGCGATTGACGGGATGGCCGGATTGAACCTGCCTTCACTGCCGTGACAGTTCAGGCAGTTGGCAGCGAGATAGGGGTAGGAACTGGCGGGGGTGGGCTCGGCAGCGCCGAGCGAAGCGGCGGCGACGAGTCCAAGGAGGGGGAGCAGCCATTTCATTCTTGGTGGACTCCTGGCGGGACGGGTTGCTTTCCTGCAAGCGGCGGCGCAGGCCGGTCGCGGATGTCACCATTGTCCGCAAGCGCCCGGCGCAGCCAACGATGGATTTCTAATATGCTTAGTCGGCTTGCCGTGGTTGGGTCGGCGACCGTGGTGCGCAGGCATATGGTTATCAGGAAATCATCGTTCCACGCGGATGGCGCGGCCCGTAGTCTTGCCCGCCGTATTGTCGCCCGGTTTCGTCGAAGAAGAGCGATCGCGATGTCAGACCCTACCCATGCCACCACCGTCCCTGGCGGCGCCGAGATGCCCGCCCGCGGCGAGCATCTCGGCGCGCAGTTGCCGACCCTGCAGCGCAACGCCCTGCGCAAGATCTTCGGCCGCCGCGAGTTCACGCCGCAAGACGTGGCGCTGCTCGGCTACCGGCGCATCGAGAAGGCGGAAGGCATCGGTAAGAAGGGGTTGTTCGCGATTCGCACTTGGTTGCAGCAGTTCGGATACGACGTGGCGCCGCCGGAAAACCCGGCGGCTGAGCGAGCGCCCCAGGTATCACGGCGCGTGCGCATCGAGCGCGCGGTGCGCCTGCTGACGGTCCATGGCTACACCGTCGACAGCTGAGGCACGGTTCTCCTTAGCACGGTGGCGCCAAACATGTTCCGCCACCCGCTCATAAGCACATAAGGAAACCTTCGTTGGGCGTCCGGGTTCGCCTGCCTAGACTGCGCCCACACTTCAACCTTTACCCCAACCCTGGAGCATCCATGAACAAGTTCACCTCGATCCTCACCGGTCTTCTTGCCGCCGCCACGCTGGGCGGAACGGCAGTCGCGGCCGACATCACCCTGCTCAACGTTTCCTACGACCCGACGCGCGAGCTGTATCAGGACTACAACGCGGCATTCGCCAAGCACTGGAAGGCCAAGGCGGGCGACAACCTGACTTTCAACCAGTCGCATGGTGGTTCCGGCAAGCAGGCGCGTGCGATCATCGACGGTCTCGAAGCCGACGTGGCGACACTGGCGCTGGCCTACGATATCGACGCGATCGCAGACAAGGGGCTGGTTCCGCAGGCCTGGCAGAAGCGGCTGCCGAACAATGCCTCTCCCTATACCTCGACGATCGTCTTCCTGGTCCGCAAGGGAAACCCCAAGGGTATCAAGGACTGGAACGACTTGGTCAAGCCGGGCGTTTCCATCATTACCCCGAACCCGAAGACCTCCGGCGGAGCCCGCTGGAACTACCTCGCGGCTTGGGCCTATGCTCTCGAACAGCCGGGCGGCAACGAAGAGAAAGCCAGGGAATTCGTCGGCCAGGTCTATCGCAACGTCAACGTGCTCGATTCCGGCGCCCGCGGCTCGACGACCACTTTTGTCGAGCGCGGCATCGGCGACGTGCTGCTGGCTTGGGAGAACGAGGCCCATCTTTCGCTCAAGGAGGTCGGCGACAAGTTCGAGATCGTGACGCCGTCCTTGTCGATCCTTGCCGAGCCGCCTGTCGCGGTGGTCGACAAGGTGGTCGACAAACGCGGCACGCGCAAGGTGGCCCAGGCCTACCTCGAGTACCTGTATTCGCCTGAAGGCCAGGAAATCGCGGCGAAGCACTTCTACCGTCCGCAGGATGCCAAGGTGGCGGCCAAGTACAGCAAGCAGTTCGTCACGACTAGGCTGGTCACAATCGACAAGGTCTTCGGCGGGTGGCGCAACGCGCAGAAGGTTCATTTCGCCGACGGTGGCATCTTCGACCAGATCTATGCACCGGGCGGCAAGCGCTGATCCGGTGGTGCGGCGCCACGGTGCCCTGGCAGGCTCCGCGTTTATTCCTTTTTCGACTTAGCTGTTGCGTATTTGTTATTTTGCGGAATAAGCGCGGGGTTCTAGACTGCGCTTCCGTGCTGCGCTGCAGCAACCAGGGAACCCAAATCAATCATGGCAACATTCAGACGCTACAGCCCGCTGCCGGGCTTCGGCCTATCGCTCGGCTACACAATCTTCTATCTGTCGCTGATCGTGCTGATCCCGCTCAGCGCGGTCGGCAGCAAAACCATCGGGATGGGTTGGGAGGCGTTCTGGAGCGCCGTCAGCAACCCGCGCGTCGTCGCTTCCTACCAGCTCAGTTTCGGCGCGTCGCTGCTTGCGGCTGCGGTCAACGTCGTTTTCGGGCTGGTCTTCGCGTGGGTGTTGGTCCGCTACCGTTTTCCCGGTAAGGGCCTCGTTGACGCCCTGGTCGACCTGCCGTTTGCGCTCCCAACGGCTGTCGCCGGCATCGCGCTGTCGACCATCTACGCCGAGAATGGGGCAATCGGCGGTCTGTTCGCCGAACATGGGGTTGAAATTGCCTATACCCCTAAAGGTGTCGTGCTAGCGCTCGTCTTCATCGGGCTGCCCTTCGTTGTGCGTACCGTGCAACCGGTCCTCGCCGACCTCGAGAAGGAGGTCGAGGAAGCCGCCGCCGGCCTCGGCGCATCGCGCTGGCAGACCTTCGTCAGGATCATCCTGCCGCATGTACTACCGGCCCTGCTGACCGGTTTTGCGATGGCCTTCGCGCGCGCCGTCGGTGAGTACGGGTCGGTCATCTTCATCGCCGGCAATGTCCCGCTGGTGTCCGAGATCACGCCTCTAATGATCATCACCAAGCTCGAGCAGTACGACTACGAAGGCGCCACCGCCGTCGCTTCGGTGATGCTGGTCATCTCCTTCATCCTGCTCCTGGTGATCAACGCCCTGCAGGGCTGGATGCAGAACCGATACTCGAAGGGAGCATGACATGAGCGCGACCATGGTACTGCAACCCGGTTCGCTCGAACGTTTCGAAACGCCGACCGCGCGCGAGCCGTTGTGGGTCAAGATTACCCTGATTACGATCGCTCTCGGCTTCTTCGCCATTTTCCTGTTGTTTCCGCTGTTCTCGGTCTTTTCCGAGGCGCTGCGCAAGGGGTGGGGTACGTATCTGGCGGCACTCACCAACCGCGACGCGCTGGCGGCGATCCGGCTGACGCTGCTCACCGCCGCGATCTCGGTCCCGCTGAACCTGGTCTTCGGAGTGTCGGCCGCCTGGGCCATCGCCAAGTTCGAGTTCCCCGGCAAGCGCGTGCTGATCACGCTGATCGACTTGCCGTTCTCGGTATCGCCTGTCATCTCCGGCTTGATTTACGTGCTGATGTTCGGTGCCCAGGGCTGGTTCGGTTCGTGGTTGGCGGAGCACGACATGAAGATCATTTTCGCGGTGCCTGGCATCTTACTGGCGACCATCTTCGTCACATTCCCGTTCGTCGCGCGCGAGTTGATTCCGCTCATGGAGGCGCAGGGGACCGAGGAAGAGGAGGCGGCCGTTGTCCTGGGCGCCTCCGGGTTTCAGGTGTTCTGGCATACGACACTGCCCAACATAAAGTGGGGTCTGCTCTACGGCGTGATCCTCTGCAACGCGCGGGCGATGGGCGAGTTCGGCGCGGTATCGGTGGTTTCCGGTCACATCCGCGGACTCACCAACACGATGCCGCTGCACGTCGAGATTCTCTACAACGAATACCAGTATGCAGCGGCTTTCGCCGTGGCCTCGCTGCTTGCCCTGTTGGCCATCGTCACCCTCGGTCTCAAGACCCTGGTCGAGCGCCAGGGACGCCGGCAGGCCGACGAATCCAATACTACGGAGAACGCATCATGAGCATCGGCATCCGCAATATCAGCAAGCACTTCGGCGCTTTCCACGCGCTCGACGACGTCTCCATCGACATTCCTTCCGGCCAACTGGTCGGCCTGTTGGGGCCGTCAGGCTGCGGCAAGACGACGCTCCTGCGCATCATCGCCGGGCTCGAACGGGCGGATGCCGGCCGGATACTGCTCGAGGGAGACGATGCGTCCGACCGCCACGTGCGCGACCGCCAGGTCGGCTTCGTCTTTCAACACTACGCGCTGTTCCGTCACATGACCGTATTCGACAACGTCGCCTTTGGTCTGCGCGTGAAACCGAGAAGACAGCGGCCATCGGAGAACGAAATCAAGAAGCGCGTGAGCCGGTTGCTCGACCTCGTCCAGCTCGGCTGGCTCGCCGACCGGTACCCGTCGCAGCTTTCCGGGGGGCAGCGCCAACGCATCGCGCTCGCCCGCGCGTTGGCGGTTGAGCCCAAGGTGCTGCTCCTCGACGAGCCCTTCGGCGCGCTCGACGCCAAAGTGCGCAAGGAACTGCGCCGCTGGCTGCGGCGTTTGCATGACGAGATCCATGTCACCAGTGTCTTCGTCACCCACGACCAGGAAGAAGCCCTCGAAGTGTCCGATCGTGTTGTGTTGATGAACAAGGGCAGGGTCGAGCAAACCGGAGTTCCCGACCAGGTCTACGATCATCCGGCGACCCCGTTCGTTGCCAGCTTCCTCGGCTCGGTCAACCTGTTCCACGGGCGGGTCGAGGCAGGCCAGTTGCACGTCGGCGATCACGCGCTTCCCGTCGCTACGGTCCAGCAGGACAACAGCCGCGCGCTTGGTTTCGTTCGCCCGCACGAATTCGACGTGCTGCCGGCCAGCGCACCAGGCAACGGCCTTCCCGCCCGGATCCAGCGCGTGGTCGCTATCGGCCCGCTTGCCCAAGTCGAGCTGACGCGTCAGGACGGGCAACTGCTCGAGGTATCCGTGCTGCGCGACACGCTGGACGTCCTCGGCCTGCGCGAAGGGGACCACGTTTCCCTGCGCCCGCGCAACATCCGAGTTTTCGCTGACGAACAGCCCCTGGCGGCCTGAACGCAATGAATGACGAGAGAGAACAGGCCATATGAACTTCCAGCAGCTCCGGATCATCCGCGAGACCGTCCGCCAGGAATTCAACCTGACCGAGGTCGCCAACGCGCTCTACACGTCCCAGTCGGGCGTCAGCAAGCACATCAAGGATCTCGAGGACGAACTCGGGATCGAGATCTTCGTCCGCCGCGGCAAGCGGCTGCTTGGGTTGACCGAGCCCGGCAAGGATCTGGTTGGCGTGGTCGAGCGCATCCTCCTCGACACACAGAACCTGCGGCGAATCGCCGACCAGTTTGCGAGCCGGGAAACGGGTCACTTTGTTGTGGCGACCACGCACACGCAGGCGCGCTACGCCCTGCCGACCATCATAAAGTGGTTCAAGGCCGACTACCCGAAGGTGCACCTGACCCTGCTGCAGGGGAGCCCGGGCGAAATCGCCGACCTGCTGGTTTCGGGGCGGGCCGACATCGGCATCGCGACTGAGAGCCTTGACACCGTTCCCGAACTGGCGTCGTTCCCGTTCTATTCGTGGCACCACGCGATCATCGTTCCCCACGGCCATCCGTTGCTCGCGGCAGGGGGGATCACGCTGGAAACGCTCGGCGATTACCCTCTCATTACCTACCACGAAGGATTCACTGGGCGCACCAAGATTGACCAGGCGTTTTCGGATGCCGGGGTAGTCCCCGACATCGTGCTCTCGGCTATCGACGCCGACGTGATCAAGACCTACGTTGGCCTTGGGCTAGGCGTCGGCATCGTCGCCTCAGTCGCCTACGATGCCGAACAGGACCGCAACCTTGCGCTGATCCCGGTGCCCGACCTGTTCCCAGCAAATACAACCCGCCTCGCTGCGCGCCGGGGAATCTACCTGCGCAGCTATGCCCATGCCTTCATCGAAAAGGTCTGTCCGGACCTCGGCGAGGAGACCATCAAGGCCGCATTGCGATCTCACCAGAATGGCGGGGCTGACTGAACTGGGTTGCCTCGTCAGTACAGCTATCTCTTCGATTCGATGACAGGTCAACGGGCTAGGGCAGACCAAGGCCCATTCGCCGCCTGCGCCGGTCAAGCGCTCCGCCAGCCGGCGCCGTCGGCCATCGTCAGGTCAGCTCAGCGGTAGCCTGCGCGGCGGTAGCTGTAGTTGCCGTCGTAGATCGCTCCGGCACGGTCGAAGGCACAGGAGAAAGTCAGGCTGCGCTCGCCGCCCGCGCTGAAGACGACGCTGCCGTCGCCGCTCAAGGTGCGGCCGTTGAGGTCGGCGTTGCTCAGGTAGAGGCGCTCGACGTCGCCGTGTTCGTTCGCCAGATGAGCCCGGACGACGCGCGCGCATTCCGTGCGCAGATAGCGCATGTCGTTGAATGGCGACATTTTGCCGGTGTTGTAGCTGGTCCGCTTGTCGTCGTGTTCGGCGTCCTTGCTCGAGTTCGAGGCGAGGACGGCGAGCAGTGCGGCGACGCCGACGACGCCGGCACCGATCGCCAGAGCCTTGCCGCTGCCACTCTTCTTGTGCTCATGCGCGCTGTGCTGCGAGACGTTCCAGCTCACTACCTCGCGATTTTCGATGCGGCAATCGAAGCGTTGCTGGCGCCCGTCGCGGTCGTCGACCAGGCCCCTGACGGCGTAGGAACGGTGGCCGGTCTCGTTGACCTGTACGTCACGCGCGTTGAAATACGACGAGCCCCAGCCGGCAACCTAGTCCACGCAGTCGTTGCGTGCGCTGAAGTCGTTGTAGGCGAGTGCGACGGGGGCGATCAGCAGCGCGGCGAGGGTCAGGCCCAGCTTGATGGTCTTGGTGTTGGCCATGCAAGTGCCCCCTTCGGGTTGTCGATGCTGACGATGATACAAGCTGTACGCGCGAAGCGGCAGCAGTGCAGCACGCGCGGGAACGCACCTTGTGCAGCGCTCCCGCCCGGCGCGCAGCATGACGATGCCCGGCTTACGGGCGCGGCAGGGCAGCCCACAGCAGGCCGAGATACTCGTGCAGGGCATAGTAGCTGTTCAGGTTTGCGCTCGCCTGCGGCAGGAAATCGAAGGCGTCGATCGGCTTCTGGCGCCGACTGCGGAACTCGGTCGGCGCGGGAACGACGCTCAATCCGGCCGCTTCGAACAGGCGGCGCGCGCGGCATGTCGAAGGTGCGTATTCCACAGCAAACTGGACAGTGATTCCACAGCAAACTGGACAGTCATTCGTGCTAGCGTAGCGCGCGGGATAACCGTGGCATCCTCGGTGAATTTACCGAGGGCCACCTGGCGAATACCAGGTTATCCATGCGCAAGATTGTTGACGTTTTATGGCTGTCCCACGCGGGCGGCCTCAGCCATCGCGAGATCGCTTGGGTGGTCAATAGCTCGCCGACGACAGTCGGCGAAATTCTCCGCCGAGCGAAGCTCGTTGGCGTGGCGTGGCCGCTGCCAGCCGAAACGAGTGAGGCGTGGCTGGAGGCGCAGCTCTACCCGCCGGCGGCGGCGTCGAGCCAGACTCGTCCTGAACCCGACTGGCCGGGTGTGCACCGCGAACTGCGACGCAAAGGGGTGACGCTCGACCTGCTATGGCAGGAGTACAAAGCCGAACATCCGTCGGGCTACCACTACAGCGGCTGCTGCGCCCACTATCGGCGGTGGGTCGTCCGGCTCTCGTTCAGCCTGCGCCAGACGCACGCCGCGGGCGAGAAACTGTTCATCGACTACGCCGGCCCAACGGTGCCGATCACCAACTCGATGACCGGTGACATCCGCCAGGCAGCGATCTTCCTGGCCGTGCTGGGTGCTTCGAACTACACGTACCCTTGGCGCTCACCAGAATTGACCCGTTTCTGCTCACCAGACCGGACCCACTGC
>NZ_JAVMKF010000010.1:0-9922 GCF_031732815.1 Accumulibacter sp.
GTCGGCCAGATTCTGCGCGTCGTCGCCAGCTACACCGACGGCCAGGGGACGCTCGAGTCGGTCCCGTCCGCCGCAACGGGAGCCGTCACCAACCTCAACGACGCGCCCACCGGCAGCGTCACCATCGACGACACGACGCCAGCCCAAGGCCAGACGCTCACCGCCAGCAACACGCTCGCCGACGCCGACGGCCTCGGCGCGATCAGCTACCAGTGGCAGCGTACCGGCGTCGACATCGCCGGCGCCACCGGCAACACCTACACCACGACGCAGGCCGACGTCGGCCAGATCCTGCGCGTCGTCGCCAGCTATACCGACAGCCAGGGAACGCTCGAGTCTATCCCCTCCGCTGCAACGAGCGCCGTCACCAACGTCAACGACGCGCCCACGGGCACCGATGCGATCGTCGCCACGCTGGAAGACAGCGCTTACGTGTTCAACCCCAGCGACTTCGGCTTCCGGGACACGCTCGACGACCCCGGTAACGCGCTGGCCAACGTCCGGATAGCGACGCTGCCTGACGTGGGGAACCTGACGCTCGCTGGCACTGCAGTCGCCGCTGGCCAGTTCGTCAGCGCCGCCGCGATTGGCGCCGGCGCACTGCAGTTCACGCCGTTCGCCAACGCGCACGGCGTGGCTTATGCCAGCTTCAGCTTCCAGGTTCAGGACGATGGTGGCAGCGTTGATGGTGGCGTTGATCTCGACCCAGGCGCGCGGACGATCACCATCGACGTCATCCCGGTCGACGACGGCGCACCCCTGGCCAATTCCGACAGCATTCGCGTCGCCGAGGGTGGCAGCGCCACCTCTCTGCTTGGCGGCGCCAGCAGCGTCACCGCCAACGACCAGGGTCTGAGCGACTCCCCGATCAGCGTCAGCTTGCTCGCCGGCCCGGCGCATGCCGCCGGATTCGTTCTCATTGCCGACGGCAGCTTCGTCTACACGCACGATGGTAGCGAAAACTTCGTCGACAGCTTCACCTATCGCCTGAGCGATGACGACGGCCAGAGCAGCGAGGCGACGGTGAACATCGCTATCACGCCGGTCAATGACCACGACCCGCTGATTACCTCGACCGCCAACCCCAGCGTGGCTGAGAACACAAGCATGGTCGTCGCGCTAAGTGCCACTGATGCTGATCTGCCGCGCCAAACATTCACCTTTTCGATCGCCGGAGGTGTAGACGCCGCCCGTTTCGAAATCGTCGCTAATCAACTGCGCTTCACCTCTGCAGCGAACTTCGAACAACCCGGCGACGCCGACGCGAACGGCATCTACGAGGTCCGGGTCGCCGTGTCCGACGGCGCTGGCGGTGCTGCCACGCAGGCGATTTCGGTGACCGTCTTCGATCTCAGCGAGCCCGGGATCAGCCCGGTCGTAGACGTGGATCCGCAGCCCGAGGAGATTCCGGAGGATGCACTTCCCGGCACGGCCGTTGGCCTCACGGCGTTCGCCGAGCACCACGAGTCGGTCAACATGCCGCGCTACAGCCTGGCCGCCGACGGTGACGGGCGCTTTGCCGTCGATCCACAGACCGGCGTCATCCGTCTCGTGGCGGCCAACGCGCTGGACTACGAAGACACGCGCGAGTACCGTATTGTCGTGACTGCACAGATGCCTGACGGCGAATCGTCCAGCCTCGAAGCGCTCGTCCGGGTCACCGACGCCAACGACAACGCCCCGACTCTGCTTGCCCAGCAGCCGACGGTCGACGTCGGTGGTTCGGTAACGATGACGCCGGGGCTGCTTGCGGCCAGTGACCGCGACAGCGTCGGCGCCAACCTTCGCTTCATGCTCGCTAACGTGCAGGGAGGCCACTTCGAACTTGCCACGGAACCGGGTATTTCGATCGCGTCCTTCAGCGAAGGCGATCTGCTTGCCGGCAGCGTGCGCTTCGTCCACCAGGTAAGCGGGAGCGCACCAGCGTTTGAAGTGTCGGTCAGCGATGGGCGGTTTACCTCGGCGCCGGTTACCGTTTCGGTTCGCCTCAACCCCTATCTCGACACTTCCTCAGGAACGGGCTCGGGTACCGGATCGTCGACCAATCCGAGCGGCGCCACGGGCAACAGTGCGACGAAGAGCACAGGCACGACGGCGAGTCCCGCTGGCGCAACCGGCGGGCAGGCTGACCCGGCGGAGAGCACATCAACGGCTCAGCCCTTCACGGAAACGATGGTCCCACCGGCAATGTCGCTCGAGGCAGCCTTGCTCAGCCAGCCCTGGTCAACGCCGTTGCTTGATTCGCCGCTGCTCAGGACAGCCCTCCCCGAGATCACCAGCGCCGCCGCCGTGGCTTCCTCCGATACCAGCTTCGCGCAGGTGCCCGAACGTCTGCTCCAGCAGTTTCAGATCGAAACCTTGCGCTACACCAGCATGAGCGGAGATCGCCGTGGCGCCGCCGAAGATTTCACCGCTGCGCGACCGGCTGCGCCCGACCAGCCGAACCATACCGAGCCTTTCGAGGTCGGCCTCGACGCCGCCCGTACCGTCGGCGTCGCATTTTCGGTGGGTGCCGTCTGGTGGGCTCTGCGCGTCGGCGGTCTGATGGCCAGCCTGATTACCGCCGTTCCCGCCTGGCGCCAACTGGATCCCTTGCCGATTCTGCCCGACAAGGCCGGACCCGGCCGGCCCGGCGACTGGCTGGACGACGACGACGCTCCGGCACAAGCAGTCGGCAGCTATCAACCTCAGCTGCACAGCGCAGAGGCTGTGCTCGGATGATCAAGCGATGAGAGCACCGCGCATCACTCCGGTAGCGCGAATCAGTCTCGGCCTCACTTCGCTCGTCCTGATGCTGCTCCTGATCGTCGATTTCGTCGGTCTGGTCCCCGATCACCTCCGGATGGCGCGTGAAGTTCGTCACCGCAGCAGTCAGGCGGTAGCCATCCAGACTGCTGCGCTGCTGCCCAGTGGCGACCCGCTACCGCTGGCGCGCGCCTACGAGGATTTTCGTGCAGGTGACCCGGACGTTCTGTCGCTTGCCTTCCGCCTGAGTGATGGGCAGATTTTCGTCGCCGTTGGCGAACACGCGCGGCACTGGCATCCCCTGCACGAGGAGCGATCGCTGCTCGACCACGTGCAGGTACCCATTTTCGCCGGTCGCCAGCCATGGGGCCAGGTCGAGATCGCCTTCCAGCCGATCGTGCCGACTACTTTTCTGGGCTGGCTGCGTTACCCGACGGTCGTTCTGATGCTTGTTTTGACGTTTTTCGCCTATATCGGCTTCTATCTGTACATGCGGCGTGCGCTGCAGTACCTGGACCCGACGACGGCCGTACCCGAGCGCGTTCGCCAAGCCTTCGACACGCTGACCGACGGTATCGCCATCGTCGATCGCGATCGGCGGCTGATGCTCACCAACAAGACGTTCAATGCCTTGCACCCGGCGGCAGCGCTGAATCTGATCGGACGGCCAATCAACGAACAACGCTGGCTGTGCGAGTGCCTCGGAACGGACGTGGAGACCCTGCCCTGGGAGCGCGCGATGCGCGAGAACTGCACGCAAAGCGGCGTCATCTGCGACTTGCAACAACCCGCCGGCGACGCGCTGAAGCTCATCGTCCAGGCATCGCCGATCGTCGATCCGAAGGGCCTCGTGCGCGGTTGCCTGGTCTCCGTCGACAACGTCACGCAAGTGCACCGGATCAACGAAGAACTGCGCCAGACGCTGGTCGAACTTGAGGCTTCACGCGAGCAGATTCGCCAACAGAACATCGAACTGCACCAGCTCGCAAGCCGCGACCCGCTGACCGGCTGCCTCAACCGACGCGCCTTCTTCGAAGTTCTCGAGGGGCTGTTCCTTACTTCGCGCAAGCAGGGCAAGAACCTGTGCTGCATCATGTGCGACATCGACCACTTCAAGCGCTTCAATGACCGTTACGGCCACGCCGTCGGCGACGAGGTGATCCGCGCTCTGGTGCGCACGCTGCAGGCAGTCCTGCGCCAGCACGACCTCCTCTGCCGCTACGGCGGCGAGGAGTTCTGCATCATTCTGCCGGAAACAACCCTTGCCCAGGCTGCCGAAATCGCCGCCCGTCTGCGCTCGGAAGTCGAACTGCATGCTGGAACGTCTGTGCGCACGACCGAAGGACTGCAGATCACATCGAGCTTTGGCCTGGCCGCGCTGGCAGCCGACATGCACGACCCGGCCGAGTTGATCGACCGTGCCGACTCGGCGCTATACCAGTCCAAGGAAGGCGGCCGCAACCGTGTCACGATCTGGCAAGCGTAGAACGCCACCCGCCGGACAGCCCGTCGTGTATGCTCTGACCGCATTCATCCAGCCGCCAGCCCGCCCTCTTGCCGAAAGCGCCCGATTGCCATGCCGACTGCCGAACAACTCGTTGCTTCCAACGTAACGCTGGTCACTTTGCCGGAGGTCTTTGCCCGCGTGAAGCAGGTCGTCGACGATCCACGGGCAACCACCATCGACCTCGCACGTGTTATCTCCGCCGACCCGGGAGTCAGCGCCAGAATACTGAAGCTGATCAACAGCGCGTTCTGGGGCTTCAGCGGCCGCATAGACTCGCTGGCGCGAGCCGTTTCGCTGCTTGGCATGTTGCATGTGCATGACCTGGTTCTCGCCACCGCCGTGGTCGGAACCTTCCAGAGAATCCGACCTGAGCTGATGGATGTCGCCCGTTTCTGGCGGGGCAGTATTTTTCGCTCGCTCGCAGCAACTGCTCTGGCACGTCACGGGCAACTGGTCGATCTGGGCCGGGTATTTACCGAAGCCCTGCTCAGCGACCTGGGCCACCTGATCATTTACCTGAAGGCACCGAAACTCGCAGCTCAGGCGCTCGAACAGACACGTGCTACTCCCTGGCAGTTGGCCGAGGCAGAGCGGGCGCTGATCGGCTGCGATTATGCTGAGGTCGGTGGCACACTGACTGACTGCTGGCAGCTCCCCCAGTGTTTTGGCGAGGCGATTCGTTGCCAGAACGAGCCGCGCAAGGCGCAGGCGCACGCCCTCGAAGCGTCGCTGCTCAACATTGCCGGAATGCTCGATCTGCTGCGCAGCAGCTCGCTGGACAGCCCGACTCTCCTCGCGCACATCGACCCGTTTGCCTGGGAAACGACCGGCCTCGATCCAGCCTGCGCCGCCCAAATCCTCGCCGAAGCGAAGGACGGTCTGTCGGCGACGGCATTGCTCTTCGGCGTACCCAACGAGTCTTGAGTTGTTGCCCGGCACGACCCGCAGCGGAGCGGAGCGCTCGCCACCCACTCATGCAGACCCCGATGCGGCGCAAACGACACCGCCCAGCGACAGGAGCTAATGCTGCAAGTAATCACACACCTTCTATCTGCCGAATGCGTGATGCAAAGCCCACTCTACCTTCTTGAGGTATAATCCGCGTCTATAGGATCCGATGAGGTAGCGCTCGGCGGCACGATACAGCGCGGCCTTTCCTTGTCAACGTCGCCCATTGCGACGCATCTGGAAGAACCGGACGATGACCAGCCGCCCCCCACAACGTGCTTTCTTCTTCACCATCATTGCGGCGATCGTTCTCACCGCCGGCGGCTACGCTGCCTACCGGTCGCAAGTTCACGTATCGCCAAGCGGCTTTGCCGAAGGCGACGGACGAACGGAAGCCGTCGAGTTCAGCGTGACAACCCGTTTGCCGGGCCGCCTGCTCGACCTCCTGGTCAAGCCGGGCGACCAGGTCCGAGCGGGACAGATTGTTGCCCGCATGGACACGCTGCCCTTGAAAGGCGATGCCGCCGACAGCGTTCTGCAAGCAACGCGCGCTGGGCGGGTCAGCGCCACCCAGGCAGCACCGGGCGACATGCTGCCGGCCGGAGCGAAGGTGCTGACGCTGGTCGACCCCGACGAGGTCTGGGTCAGCCTCTCGCTGCCAGAGCGTTTCGCCGGGAAGATCTCGATCGGCAGCGACGTTCGCCTGTTGCTCGAGCCAACGCCACACTATGTCGTCCCGGCTCAGGTTTCCTCGGTCGAGGAAGCGGTCGGCGTGAGCAGCCAACGAGCGCCGCGAACTTTGCGCGGCACTGCCCAGATCAATCGCGAACTGCTGGCCAGGTACCGCGCGCAGATCACCCCGGGACTATCCGGAAGAGCCTACGTCCGCCTCGATCCGGCTGCTCAATGGCCGGCTTATCTGCGCAGCCGTCTGCTGCGCTAGGCGCGCTGGTCCCGCCAGACCCCTGATGGAATGGCTTGATGCGATTGAAGAAACGTTCGATCAGACAGCGACTGGCGTCGGCTCGCCGAGCAAAGGGACGCGGCGTAAGCCGATCGGAACGCGGCGGGATAAGCGCTTGCCCGTCCTGCGCAGTGATGGTCGCGACGAGGGCAAGTCGCGCCACGTGCTGCCGGTTCGCCTGATCCATGGCACGACTTGGACGAAGCGCCGCTTGTCTTTCGCCTTGACGCCACGGTCGGTCGCCGTGCCAGGCAGGAGTTGCTCAATGCGCTCCGATTGGTCGTCGCGCAACATCGCCCGATCCACCGGGACTGCTGTCGAACAGTCGGAAGATTAGGGCCATGGTTGGATATGGCATACACCTGTTCGCTCGATTGAGCGCACGCCCTGGTGAGTAAGGAAACAGCGGTTTGAGGTGATCGCGTTTTCCCTTACGCAGAGTGCGTTGCGTGAAAGGCCGGGTCCCCCTTGCCCGGATCAGTGAGCAAAGCGCACTCGAGCGATTTGACCTGATCGGCTAGTCTCTGGACAGCGCGTGCTCATCAACCGACGCTTCCGGGGCTCGACGCGGGAGGACGACGATGAAGGTCGTTCCCTGCCCCGGCGTGCTTTCGACGTCGATGCTGCCGCCAAGGACGCCGCTCACCAGGTTATAGACGATATAGAGACCCAATCCGCTACCGCCCTGTCCGAGACGCGTCGTGAAGAAGGGTTCAAAGACCCGTTTGAGGATCGGCGCGTCGATCCCCACCCCGTTGTCGGAGACGCGCAGGACAAACCGTGCGGGGTCGAGAGCGTAAGCGTGCAAGGCCACCCTCCCCGCACCCTGGGCGGCCAAACCGTGAGCAAGTGCGTTTTCGACGAGATTGACGATGATTTGCTCCAGCGGTCCCGGATAGCTGTCGAGTTCGAGGCCATAGGGAATGTCGACATCGACCCGGTGCTGCGTCCGTTTCAAGCTCGGGCGTAAAGCGACGAGAATGTCGTCGACCGTCTGGCGCAGATCGAACGAGCGGCGCCGCATGCTGCTCTGGTCGACTGCCACCTGCTTGAACTGGCTGATCAAGTCGGCTGCGCGCGCGGCGTTCCTTTCGAGCAGGTCGACAGCTTCCTGTCCCCGCAGAAGGAATCCTTCGACCTGCGATCGGCGCAGAGCCCCCTGCTCGAATGCGCTGGCCAGTTCGTGGATCTGCTCGCCCAACAAGCTGGCTACAACGCGACTGTTACCGAGGGGAGTATTCAGCTCGTGCGCCACACCGGCAACCAGGCTGCCGAGCGCGGCCAGTTTCTCCGCCTGAACCAGTTGCGCCATGGCCTGCCGCAGCTCGCGATTCGCGCACAGCAATTCATTGGTTCGCTCGGCGACCAATTCCTCCAGGTGCTCGCGGTATCTGCGAAGCTGTGCTTCCGCACGCTTGCGTTCGCTGATGTCGCGCGCCAGCGCGCAGTTGTACTCCTTGCCGCCAAACTCGATCAGGTTGGCCCTGATCTCGACCGGAAAGGCATTGCCGTCGCGCTTCCGATGAGTCGATTCGAATACCATGTGGCGCCGCTCCCTGAGTTCTCGCCAATGCGCGGACCAGCGCTCGCGCGGAAAGAGCGGATCGATATCACACACCGACATTTGCAGCAGTTCCTCGCGCGCGTAGCCGATTGCCTCACAAGCCGCCTGGTTTACATAGATCAGTCGACCGTCGGCACTCATCCAATACGCTGCTTCGCTGCTATGATCAACCGAAAACTGGGTCAAGCGCAGAGCCTCTTCGGCACGCTTCTGCTCGGTGACGTCACGAATGAAAACCACCACCGCTTCCCGACCACCCTGTTCGAAGAAGCCGGTCTCGATCTCGACCAGGAAGATGGTGCCGTCCTTCTTTTTTTCCCAGCGCGCATAGATCGGCGCGGTGCTTTCTTCGACGCTGCCCGTGGTGATTATTCTCTCCACGCGTGCTGGCACATCCTCCGGCGCCAGGCGCTTGAATTCCTCGCGCGTGTAACCGTAAAGCCGGCAAGCCGCCCGATTCACGTTGAGGACTTTCTGCGTCTGCCGGTCGAGAATCACGATCGCGTCCGGTGCCGTCTCGAAGAGGCTGAAATAGCGCGCCTCGCTTTCCGCCAAGCGGTCTTCGGCGAACTTGCGCGCGCTGATGTCGGCACCGACGCTGAATAGCTCGCTCACCCTCCCTTGCTCGTCGAGTACGGCTCTATTCGTCCACGCAACCCACACGCGTTCGCCGTTCGAACGCATATTCTGATTGACGTTATGCTCGAATCTCGCCGGGTCACGACAGATTTCGCTCATCAGCGCACACAGGTCCTGACCCCCTGGCCTATCCGCCGGCACGATCGTCCCGACGACGTGCCGACCGATGAGGTCCTCGGACGCGTAGCCGAAGAACCTCAACCCGAAGTCGTTGATGAAGGTAATCTTACCCTGCGGCGTCCAGCGCAGAATGATGCTGTTCGCATTCTCGACAAGTTGCCGATAGTTGATTTCGCTCTGGATCAGGGCGGCTTCCGTACGGCGCCGCGCGGTGATGTCATCGACCAGAGCGAGCTCCGCTGGGCGCCCGCGAAACGATATTCTGCGTGCGGTCACTTCGACCTCGAGCCGGCTTCCGCCCTTCCTGACGTGCTGCCAGACGCCGCGATCGCCGACTCCCTCCTCGACGCCAATGATGTCATCGCTGAGCAGCGGCGTCTGATCCGGTGGGCACACGTCATGGATGGTAATCGCCAGGAACTCTTCGCGCGTGTAGCCATAGACGGCAAGCGCGGCGTCGTTGACCGCCATGAAGGCAAGCGTCTGCACGTCGAAAATCCACATTGGCCTTGGATTGCTGTCAAAGAGCAGACCCGCATGCCCCTCATCCAACCCGAGCGCTTTGCCGCAGCTTTCACCCGAGCCGCGCTGCCGCTGTGTGGCGAGACCGAAAGCAAGTCCTTCGCTCAACTCGTCGAGCAGAGCAACCACCAAAGGAGCGAAGGCGCCCGCTGCACACGCGCCGACGAGCAATGCCCCGAAGCATCCGTCCTGATCACGCAGCGGCAACGCACAAAGTGCTCGCACACGGTCGCCCTCAAACTCGTCCGGGAAGACAGTCTGAGCCGCCTGAGCCGCCAATTCGTCCAGCAGACACGGCCGGCGCGTGCGGATGGCGGTACCGGCAGCGCGCTGCCAGGCGTCAGCGCCAGTCGGCAAAGCGTCTTCCACGCACTCACCGATCCGGCCGGAATGCGCCAGCAAACGCAAGGCCGGCCCCGCATCTTCGTCCAGGCAAACGACGCCGGCAAAGTCAAAGCAACCCGTCTCGACAACGACCCGGCAAACGGCGCCGAGCAACTGCGCCTGGTCTTTGCTGCGAACGAGCGCTCGATGCCACTCGCGAATCATTCGCAAAAGCTGATAGGCATCGCCTGTCGCCGCTTGCGGCTGCTCGCCGGGGTCAAGCGCGAGGCGCGTCGCCGCGGGAGCATTCGGGCTAGCCGCAGGCGAATTGCCAGCCATTTCCTGCCGATGCGCCATGGAAGAAGTCACCCGGCGCGCGCCAAAGTCGTGCTGACGCGCAGCGCTGAGCCAGGCCCGAGACCAGGATCGCCGGTGGCGGCTGGCGATACTTCATCGCGCACACCCAAGCAAGCCACCTTGGACACCCACCCAGGCTTGTGCCGTCGCTGCCACGACGCCACCCCACCCGCTGCTCGCTCAGTTCGGCTCGCCGAGCAGAAAGTCCTCAACCATGCGCACCTGTGATTCT
>NZ_JAVMKF010000011.1:0-9913 GCF_031732815.1 Accumulibacter sp.
TCTTCCCGCACATGAAGATCATCGACAACCTGTGCATTGCCCAGGTCAAGGTGCTTGGCCGCAGCCTCGAGCAGGCGCGCGAGAAGGGAAGCAAGCTGCTGGAGCGCGTTGGTTTGCGCGAACAGGCGGAAAAGTACCCGGGCCAGCTTTCCGGCGGCCAGCAGCAACGCGTGGCCATCGCCCGGGCGCTGGCGATGGACCCGATCTGCATGTTGTTTGACGAGCCGACCTCGGCGCTCGACCCGGAAATGGTCAACGAGGTCCTGGATGTGATGACCGAGCTGGCGCAGGAAGGGATGACGATGATGTGCGTGACGCACGAAATGGGCTTTGCCCGGCGCGTCGCCAGTCGGGTGATCTTCATGGACCAGGGGCGTATCGTCGAGGACGACAGCAAGGAGGCGTTTTTCCGGAATCCGCGCTCGGAGCGCGCGCAGCAGTTTCTCGCCAAGATCCTTCACCACTGACCCGCGCGGGAGGCTTGCGTCATGGCTTCGTCCAGCGAATCGATCGTCACACTGCGGCGCAATCTGCGCGATGTCGCCGACCGTCACAAGTTGTCGCCGGGGGTGCGCGAATACCTCGACACCTACTTCGCCGACGTCGAACTGACCGACGCCGGTGATGCCAGTCCGGAAGGACTCCTCGGCGCGGCCGTACAGCATTTCCGCCTGGGCGAGGAACGGCGGCTGGGCGAGGCCTGTGTCATGCTGTACACGCCGGACTTCGATCGCCATGGCTGGCATTCGCCGCATACCGTGCTGGATGTCGTGACCGACGATGTCCCGTTCCTGGTCGACTCGATCACCATGGTCGTCTACCGCCATGGTCTGGCCATCCATCGTCTCCTGCATCCCTTGCTCGGCGCGCTGCGCAGCGACGGCGGCCGACTGCAGCATACCCGCCCGCGCGGCAGCGAAGGGACGCAGGCCGAGTCGTGGATACACCTGGAGATCGATCGCGTCGGCGCCGATGCGCTACCCGCTTTGCGCGAGGAAATCGTCGCCGTGCTCGCCGATGTGCGTAGCGCGGTCGATGACGGTGCGGCGATGTATCAGCGGATGCACGCCGCGCGCGATGAAGTCGCCGCTTCCACTGCCTTCGAGCGCGACGAAACGGCGGCCTTCCTGGCCTGGGTCGTCGCCAACAACTTCGTCTTTCTGGGCAGCGCGGATTACCAGTTGGCCGCCGGCGAAAGCGTTCTCGTGCGCGTTGCCGAGAGCGGTCTGGGCCTTCTGCGCGACGTTGCTCATCCGCGCTTCGGTCGCTGCCTGAGCGGAATTCCCGGCGCGGTCGCCGAACTCGGCAAAGATCCGGCGGCAGTGATTCTGGTCAAGGCAGATACGCGCTCGACCGTGCATCGCTCGGCGTACCTGGATTTCATCGGCATCAAACGCCTGGCCGAGGACGGCAGCATCGTCGGCCTGCGCGCTTTCGTCGGCCTGTACACGGCGCAGGTCTACCATGTTGCGGCGACTGACATACCGCTCCTGCGGCGCAAGCTGTCCGCGGTCGTCGAGGCGATTGGTTTTCTGCCGCGCAGCCACCGTGACAAGACGCTGGTCAACGTGCTCCAGACGTACCCGCGCGATGAATTGATCGAAATCGCGCGCGACGACCTGGTGCGCATTGCGCGCGGCATCGTTTCGCTGCACGAGCGCGAACAGGTGCGCGTCTTCCTGCGCAACGACGCCTGGGGGCGCTACGTTTCGGCGATGGTGTACATGCCGCGCGATCATTTCGACACGACTGTCCGGCGGCGCATTTCGGCACTCCTGCAGGACACCCTGGCGGCCGAGCAGGTCGATTACTTCGTGATGCTGGGTGAATCGCGGCTGGCGCGCCTGCATTTCATTGCCCGTACGCCTTTCGGCACGCGCTATCAGTACGATGGCGAGGCCATCGAAACTCAGGTCGCCCGCATCGTGCGCGGTTGGACCGACGAGTTGAAGCAGAACCTGGTTGCGCATTATGGTGAGGAGCACGGCAACCGCCTGTTGCGCCGCTACGCCAGCGAGTTGCCCCTGTCTTATCAGGAATGCGTTACGCCGGCGGGTGCGGTGTCCGACCTCGAGCGTCTCGAAACGGCCGAGCGCAGCGGTCAGGTCGAGGTCAAGCTGAGCACTGCGCAGGGCGACGACGGCTCGCACCAGCGTCTGAAACTGTTCCGCCGTGGCCGTGCGCGGCCCTTGTCGACCATCCTGCCGATGCTGGAAAACATGGGGCTGACGGTGCTCTCCGAACAGCCGTTTACCTTGCCGGCAAGTGATCTGCAGATCGCCGACTTTGCCGTTCAGTTGCCGCAGGCGGCGGCGCTCAACGACGAAGCAACGCGCCGTGCCTTTGTCGAACTGCTCGAAGCGCTGCTGCGCGAGCAGGTGGAGAACGACGGTTTCAACCGTCTGGCGCTGCTCGCCGGAATTGATCTGCGGCAGATCGGCATCCTGCGCGCGTACAGCCGCTACCTTCGGCAGACCGGTCTGCCGTTCAGCCAGACGTCGGTCGAGCGCTGTCTGGCGGCGCATTTCGGCATTGCCCGTCATCTCGTCGAACTGTTCGCAGCGCTCTTCGCGCAGCAGGGCGATGAGCAGCGCGCTGCCGCGCTGAGCGAAGAACTGAACGCCGCCCTGTTGCAGGTGAGTAATCCGGACGACGACCGCATCCTTGCCGCGCTGCATACCGTGATCCAGGCGACCTTGCGCACCAACGCCTATCAGACCGACGCCAGCGGTCGGGCAAAGGACTACCTGTCGTTCAAGTTGTCCTCGCGCGACATACCTTTCCTGCCCGCGCCGGTTCCCCTGTACGAGATTTTCGTCTACAGCGAACGCGTCGAGGGCGTCCACCTGCGCGGCGCGCGCGTGGCGCGTGGTGGCTTGCGCTGGTCGGACCGCATGGAAGACTTCCGCACCGAGGTGCTCGGGCTGGTCAAGGCGCAGATGGTAAAGAACGCCGTGATCGTTCCGCTGGGTTCGAAAGGGGGCTTCGTGTGCAAGCGGCTACCGCCGGCGAACGAACGCGAGGCGGTGCTCGCCGAGGGGATTGCGTGCTATTCGCTGTTCATCCGCGGCCTGCTCGACCTGACCGACAATCTGGTCGACGGCAAGGTCGTTGCACCGTCCGGAGTCTGTCGCCGCGACGGCGACGACCCTTACCTGGTCGTCGCTGCCGACAAGGGCACGGCGAGCTTCTCCGACATTGCCAACGGGATTGCGGTCGATTACGGATTCTGGCTCGGCGACGCTTTCGCCTCCGGCGGTTCGGCCGGCTACGACCACAAGAAAATGGGCATCACCGCGCGCGGTGCCTGGGAGGCGGTCAAGCGGCATTTTCGCGAGCTCGGTGTCGATATCCAGCAACAACCGTTCACCGTCATCGGCATCGGCGACATGTCGGGCGACGTCTTCGGCAACGGCATGCTGTTGTCGCGCGAGATTCGGCTGCTGGCTGCTTTCGACCATCGGCACATCTTCATCGATCCACAGCCCGACGCCGAGCGCAGCTTTGCCGAGCGGCAGCGCCTCTTTGCCCTGCCGCGCTCATCGTGGGCCGACTACGATCGAGCGCTGATCTCCAGCGGCGGTGGAGTCTGGCCGCGCGACAGCAAGTCGATCCGCCTGTCGCGCGAGGTGCGCGCCTGGTTGCGCTGCGACGCGCTGCAGATGACCCCGCCCGAACTGATCCGGGCCATCCTGCAGGCCAGGTGCGATCTGCTTTACAACGGCGGTATCGGGACCTACGTCAAGGCCAGTGGACAAAGTCATCAGGAAGCGAGTGACCGGGCCAACGACGTGCTGCGCATCGACGGCAACCAGTTGCAGGCGCGCGTCGTCGGCGAAGGCGGCAACCTGGGAATTACGCAGAGGGGAAGAATCGAGTACGCGCTGAACGGCGGCCGCATCTTTACCGACGCGATCGACAATTCGGCCGGCGTCGACTGCTCGGACCACGAGGTCAATATCAAGATTCTTCTGTCCGGACGCGTGGCGCGCGGCGACATGACGGCCAAACAGCGTGACGCCCTGCTTGCCTCGATGACCGAGGAGGTTGGGCAGCTCGTCCTCGCTGATAATCGCCAGCAGACGCTGGCCATCGCGCTGGAAGCAGCGGCGGGGGTCGAACTGATCGAAGTTCACGGTCGCCTGATTCGCGGTCTCGAAGCGCGCGGCGCCCTGCACCGCGCCATCGAGTGTCTGCCGGACGACAAGGGTCTGAGCGAGCGCGCGCAGCAGAAGCGCGGCTTGACCGCACCGGAAATTGCCGTGCTGCTGGCCTATACCAAGATTTCGCTGAAAGAGGATCTCCTGGCGTCGTCGTTGCCGGACAGCGAAGAGGTGCACGAATTGCTCGTGAACTACTTCCCGGGCGTCCTCATCGAGCATTGCCGCGATCTCCTGCCCAGGCATCCGCTGCGGCGAGACATCACGACGACGCAACTGGTCAATCTGCTGGTCAACCGCATGGGAACCACTTTCGTCATGCGCATCAGCGACGAGACAGCTGCCTCGGCGGCCGAAGTGGCTGCCGCCTGGTACGCGACCAGCCGTGTGCTGGCGGCAGAGGAACTCTGGTACGAGCTCGAGCGCCTCGACGGCCTGCTGCCGGCCAGCCGGCAGATGGAACTGATGGCGAACCTGCGGGCGATGACCGGGCAGGTGACGCGTCTCTTGCTCGTCCGCCTGCGCTCCGGCGTGGCCCTGGGCCAGATCATAGACGACTACCGCCAGCCGGCGGCCGAGGTCATCGGCGAACTGCGTGGTGCGCGGCAAGGTGTCGAGGCGATCACCGCACTGATCGAGCAGCGTGCGGCGGTGATCGCGGTCGTCGAGCTGGTCAATCTGGCGCACACGACCGGCCATTCTCTTGGCGAAGTCAAGCGGGGGCTGGGGCGACTTGCCGAGCAGCTCGACCTCGACTGGCTGGCGGCAGCGATCGGTCGTCTGCCGGCCGGCAACCGCTGGCAGGCAAGAGCCCGTTCGCAACTGGCGGCCGACCTTGCCACGTTGCGCCAGCATCTTCTCCGGCAAGTCCTGGCCGACGCGCAACCGCCGACCGACAAGGCCGGCGCTGTGGTCGACGAGCTTAAGAGTAGCGAGCCGCAGGATCTGGCGATGCTCTCCGCCGGGCTGGCCGAGATTCGCCGGCTGGTCGTCGGCTGAGCTTTGCCGAGACGCTGAACAGGCGGCGACGACGAGCTTGGCGCCACCTCGAGCGCCCGTCGACGAGGCCGGACGACGGCTGTAATTATGAATTTCGCCGGCAAAGAAGTGCCCGCTTGTAGTAAGATCCAGTGCTAGTAGCGATGCCTCGAGTGCCGCTTGCCAGCTCCTTCAGGATCATTGATGACGCTGCCCCCGCCCACCGCCGAACGTACCCTCAAGCATGTGCGCAGCGTACAGCTTGGTGGCTACAAGCGGAGCGACGGATGTTGGGACATCGAGGCACGCCTGACCGACGTCAAGGATCATGACTACCCCTTGTCGTCAGGCTTGCGCAAGCGGGGCGAGGCCGTGCATGACATGTGGCTGCGGGTCACCATCGACGCGCGGATGGGCATCGTCGACGCGATTGCCAGCACCGATGCCATGCCGTACGTCGGCCATTGCGATCGCATTACGCCGGCCTACCGGCAACTGATCGGTCTCAACCTCTTCCATGGTTTCCGCACGGCGGTCAAGACGCTGTTCCGCAGCACGCGCGGCTGCTCACATCTGAGTGAGCTGGCGATGTTCCTGCCCACCGCCGCGCTGCAGACCTTCGCCAGCGACGTGCCGGACAACGACGACAGCGGCCACAAGCCCTATCAGCTCGATCGCTGCCACGCGCTGGAGTCCCATTCAGACGCGGTACGCCAGTATTATCCACGTTGGTACCGCGGCCAGAAGCCGGGGTAGGACATCCTGCCCTGCGGTTCATTACGTTTCGCAACCTTAACTCAAGCAAGGAAAGCGCATGAAAATTCACGAATATCAGGGCAAGGAACTCCTGAAGAAATTCGGCGTTGTCGTTCCGCGCGGGGTGTTCTGTCCGACCGTCGAAGATGCGGTCAAGGCAGCCGAGACCCTGGGCGGCAAAGTCTGGGTGGTGAAGGCCCAGATTCACGCCGGCGGGCGCGGCAAAGGCGGCGGCGTCAAGGTGGCCAAATCGCTCGACGAGGTGCGGCAGTATGCGAGCCAGATTCTCGGCATGCAACTCGTTACCCATCAGACCGGACCGCAGGGTCAGAAGGTACGGCGTCTGCTGATCGAGGAAGGGGCAGACATCCGGAAGGAATACTACGTGGCCGCGCTGACCGATCGCGCGACGCAGACGGTGGCCATGATGGCCTCGTCGGAAGGCGGCATGGATATCGAAGAAGTCGCGCACAAGACGCCCGAGAAAATCATCAAGGTCTTCGTCGACCCCGAGGACGGGCTGACCGACGCGCAGGCCGGGCAACTCGCCGATGGTATCGGCGTACCGGCCGAGTCGCGCGACAAGGCGGTGGCCACGTTGAAGGGCCTCTTCAAGTGCTACATGGAGACCGACGCTTCGCTGGCCGAGATCAATCCGCTGATTCTTGAAGGGAACGGCAACATCAAGGCGCTCGACGCCAAGTTCAACTTCGACTCCAATGCGCTCTATCGGCAACCGGAGATCGTTGCCTACCGCGATCTCGACGAAGAAGATCCGGACGAACTGGAAGCCTCGAAGTTCGACCTGTCGTATATTTCGCTCGACGGCAACATCGGTTGTCTGGTCAACGGTGCAGGTTTGGCGATGGCGACGATGGACACGATCAAGTTCTTCGGCGCCGAACCGGCCAACTTCCTTGATGTCGGCGGAGGCGCAACCACGGAAAAGGTCACCGAAGCCTTCCAGATCATGCTGCGCAACCCCAAGGTCAAGGGGATTCTGGTCAACATCTTCGGCGGCATCATGCGCTGCGACACGATCGCCACTGGTGTCGTCGCCGCGGCGCGCGAAACGCACCTCTCGGTGCCGCTGGTCGTGCGCATGAAGGGAACCAACGAGGATATCGGCAAGAAGATCCTGAGTGAATCCGGCCTGCCGATCATCACCGCTGATTCAATGGCGGAAGCTGCCACCAAGATCGTCGCTGCGGTCAGTTAAGGAGCCACCATGTCGATTCTGATTAACAAAGACACCAAGATCATCACCCAGGGGATCACCGGCAAGACCGGGCAGTTTCACACCGAAAAGTGCCAGGAGTACGCCAACGGCAAGAATTGCTTCGTCGCCGGGGTGAACCCGAAGAAAGCCGGCGAGAGTATTTTCGGGATTCCGATTTACGCTTCGGTCAAGGAAGCCGCCGCGCAGACCGGCGCCACGGTCTCGGTGATCTACGTTCCACCGCCCGGTGCTGCAGCGGCGATCTGGGAAGCAGTTGAAGCCGATCTCGACCTGGTGATCTGCATCACCGAAGGGATTCCGGTGCGCGACATGCTGGTCGTGCGCAACAAGATGAAAAAGCGCGAAGCCGCTGGCGGCAAGAAGACCCTGCTGCTGGGCCCGAACTGCCCCGGACTGATCACGCCTGACGAAGTCAAGATCGGCATCATGCCGGGTCACATCCATCGCAAGGGGCGCATCGGCGTCGTTTCGCGCTCCGGTACGCTGACCTACGAAGCGGTCGGCCAGTTGACCGAGATTGGTCTTGGTCAGTCGTCGGCTGTCGGTATCGGTGGTGACCCGATCAACGGCCTGAAGCATATCGAAATCATGCAGCTCTTCAACGACGACCCGGATACCGATGCGGTAATCATGATCGGCGAGATCGGCGGTCCTGACGAAGCGAATGCCGCGTTGTGGTGCAAGGCCAACATGAAGAAACCGGTCGTCGGCTTCATTGCCGGCGTTACGGCACCCGCCGGCAAGCGGATGGGCCACGCCGGCGCGCTGATTTCCGGCGGTGCCGATACCGCCGAAGCGAAACTGGCGATCATGGAAGAGTGCGGTTTCACGGTGACCCGCGATCCGTCGGAAATGGCCAAACTGATCAAGTCGATGATCTGAGCCCGTCGCCTGCAGCGCAGAGTTGGGGAAAAGAGGGCAGACGATCGTCTGCCCTCTTTGTTTGCTCTCGGCAAGCCGAGTTTTGCCGGTAAAATCAGGGCTGCGCCAGTGCATCGACCGGCTGCCTGGCGAGCCTCCGAAGCAGCAGCCATCACAGTGTCAAAACCATGAGGAGAGAATGGCGCTATTTCTGACTGAAAGCGATGTCGCACAATTGTTGACCATGCCGCTCGCGCTGGAGGCAGTGGAAGCCGCGCACCGAGCCTTGGCTGTGGGGCAGGCGCTCGATGTGCCACGCCAGCGCACGCGTCTGCCGCAGACGACGCTGCATGTTCTGCAAGGAGCACTGCCCGAGTTCGGAGTGATTGGCTACAAGGCCTACACGAGCAATCGCTCGGGAGTGCGCTTTCTCGTCCATCTGTACGACGCATCGACCGGCAGCCTGCGCGCGGTGATCGAGGCCGACCGCCTGGGCATGATGCGCACCGCCGCAGCCTCTGGCGTCGCGACGCGCTGCCTGGCGCGGACGGAGGCGCGCGTGCTCGGAATGTTTGGCGCCGGTTGGCAGGCGGAAGGCCATATCGAGGCGATCGCCGCGGTACGCGCGCTCGACCACGTCAAGGTCTATTCGCGTAACGGCGAACGTCTGCAGGAGTTCTGCCGGCGAATGTCGGAACGCTTGGCGCTCGAGGTGCGGCCGGGGGCTTCGCCGGAAGATGTGGTGCGCGGCAGCGATCTGGTGAGCACGGTGACGACTGCCGCCAGCCCGCTGTTCAGTGGCGACTGGCTGGCGCCAGGAACGCACATCAACGCTGCCGGATCGAATTCGCTGATCAGGCGCGAGCTCGGTGAAGACGTCCTGAAGCGCTGCTCGGCGATCGTCGTCGATAGCGTCGAAACGGCGCTGCGCGAAGCCGGCGATCTGCTGCCCTGGCTCGAGAAGGGTCGCCTGCATGCGGGTCAGCTGCGCGATCTTGGCCAGGTGCTCGTCGGGCGGCAGCCTGCGCGGACAACCGCCGAGGCGATCACCTTGTTCGAATCGCAAGGCCTGGCCGTGCAGGACCTGGCTTTGGCTGCTCGTCTGGAGAGCCTCGCACGTGTGCGCGGCCTGGGCAGCGAACTGCCGTACGGAGCCTAGTCGTGCCCACCAGCCTGTCCGGTGCGCTTGAGGTTGCCGTCCAGACGGACCCCGGATTGGTCAGAGGGCACAACGAAGACGCCGTCTTTGCCGATGCCGGCCGCGGACTGGCGATTCTTGCCGACGGCATGGGTGGCTACAGCGCCGGGGAGGTGGCGAGCAGCATGGCTACCAAGCTCCTGTCTTCCCGCCTTGAAGCGGCTTTCAAGTCGGTTCCGCCGCACAAGCGGGACGGCCGGACGGGGCAGCCCTTTGCCCACAGTTGCCTGGTGCAGCAGATTGCCGCGGTAAACACTGCGATCTATCGAGCCGCAGAAAGCCAGGTCCAGTTCGTTGGCATGGGAACGACGCTGGTCGCCGTCGTCTTTTGCGACAACAAGCTGATCGTCGCGCATGTTGGGGACTCGCGTCTATACTGTCTACGGAGCGGAAGCTTCGCCGCCATGACACGCGATCACTCGCTGCTGCAGGAACAGATCGACAGTGGTCTGATCTCGGTCGAAGAAGCGCGCCACTCGATCAACAAGAACCTCGTGACGCGCGCGGTCGGGGTTGACCCGGAGGTTGACGTGGAGAGCCATCTTTACCCGGTGCAGCCTGGCGACCTTTATCTTCTTTGTTCCGATGGACTTTACGATATGGTGGACGACCTGGAAATCCACCGTACGCTCGAAACCTATGGCGCGAATCCCGATCTGGCGGCGCGCCAGCTCATCCGCACCGCGAACGACAATGGCGGCGAAGACAATGTCTCGGTCG
>NZ_JAVMKF010000012.1:0-9853 GCF_031732815.1 Accumulibacter sp.
CCGGGCTGGCGATAGATGCCGTCATCCCCGGCCATGGCGCCCCCTTTGTCGAGGTCGAAGAAGCCTTTGCCTGTGCCTACCGCAAGCTGGCTGCTTTCGAGCAGGACGTCGAGCTTCTCGCACGGCACGCGCTGAAAGTCATCGTCGCCTTTGCCCTGCTGGAAAAGCGCCGCCTGCCGCGCGCCGAACTGCCCGCCTTTCTCGCCGAATTGAGCTTCTGCCGCAGCGTCAATGCGCGTTACCTGAACCACCCGATCGACTTTCTGGCGCAGTGGCTGGTGCGCGACCTGCTGCGCGTCGGCATGCTGAAGGACGAAGACGGAATCCTGCTCGCCGTCTAGCCGGCCAGCGAGAGGCGATGCAGCGCGACCTCGGTGCACTCCGGCCGCCAGCGGCTGCACCAAACCAAGCTACTGGACGGCGGGCGAAAGCGCCGGCGGTCGACCGTTCCTGGCGATCCATGCTTCCGCCTCGGGCAACTCGCCGAGGCGTGCGGCCACATCCTGCAACGCCGAGAAGCGCCAGCGACCGTCGTCCTGCTCGGCCAGCCACTGCGCCTGCGCCAGCCATGTCGCCACTTCGGCGCCGTCGCTCGCCGGTGGCGCTGCCTGCTTGACGACCACCAGCAGGCTCGCTTCAGGGAAGACGTAGCTGCGCCGGTCGGCGATTTCCAGTCGATACTGTCCTGCCGTCAAGTCGGTGGCCGGAAGAAACGCTTCACATCCTTTCAGCTCGCTCAGCTCGGCGATGGGTGTCGGATCGCCTTCGCGCGCCAGGGTGACGCGGAAGGGCGGCAATCCGCCACGCCAGGCGACGAAAAGACTGCGTTGCCCGGCGCGCAGCAGTGAAGTCGAGGCGCGCAGCAAAGGCGCGTCAAAACGCGTCGGGTGCTCGGTGCTTTCGGTGTTGGCGCAGGTCCGGTTTGGCCTGGCGAGATGATCGTGCGCCTGCTCGGCTTCGCGCACGGCGCGGTGTGGCGCAATCTGTCGCATGGCTTCGAGGCTCCACGCGCGGCCGTGGTTTTCGACCAGACGCAGCGCATGCACGGCCGCTTGCCAGGCAGCTTCCTGCGCATCGCTGCCGCTTGCTTGCGGCGCTGGGGCCACGCCAGAATGCTGCGCACCGGCAACCACGCGCAGACGCAGCGTGCACGTGTCGTCCTGGAGGCCACCACGGATCGCAAGCTGAAAAACCTGCCCCGGCGCACCGATCGCCGGCAGAACGATCTCACCCCCGGTTTGCCCGATGGCGATCGGTGGAGCCGCCGGCGTACCGTCCGGCGCCAGCGGCGTCAAGGTGGCGCTGGTCCCCGCGGTGACCGGCATGCTCAGGCCGCCAAGCTGGTCGAGCACCAGCCAATCGGTATAGGCGGTCACTCGGCAGAACGCATTTGCCCCGTCGCGTGCCGCAGCCGTCGACGGCGAGTGGGCGCCCTGGCGGTCGATGCCCAGGATTGCCCGCAACTGGCGGACAACTTCCCGCGACGAACGATGCTCCGACCCGCGCAAGCTGAGCGCAATTTCGGCGCCCGTCCAGCAGCCAGCTTGCGGCGCCGGATAATCAAAGTCGCCGGCGCGGTCGCTGCGCCGCAAGCTCACTCTCGCGCCAGCCTTGGGAAAGCATACCCGCTCGCTGGCGCCGACGACGCGCCACGGCACAGCCGGTCGCGCGGGGCCGTCGGCCGGCTGCACGGTGACGCCGGGGTCCGCGCTGTGGATGACCAGGCTCACGGCATCGGCAGCGATTGCCGGCAGTGCCGCGATGGCACAAACGAGCCACCACTGATGAATTACCCGTAGAACAGACATGGCATTCCTCCCAAAGCTAGTGAGCGGGGTGGTCCGCGTGACCGTCAGCGGAAGCCTTCTCCCGCTGTCGCGCCGCGATGAATTCCTCGATGTTTCGATGCAGGAGGATTCCCAGCATCGGGGCACCGAAATCGAACCACAGCCCCTGTCGCAGCAACAGTGGACCGATCACGAAGATGAAGCCGGCGGCCACCAGTCCACCCGCGATGACGGTCGCCATCAGCCGATTACCGAAAGCGAAGAGCGCCGCGACGAGGACGATCAGTGTCAGCGCTAGCGGCCATTTGGCCTGCCATGGCAACTCGTGCAGTTGCCCGTGGCGCAACATCGTATCGAGCGCGTTGAGATTGAGCAGCGCACCAGGCAGTCGACCGACCGGCGTGTAAAAGTGGTCGCGGCTCTCCTCGTAGCTGCTGCCGATGACGACGATCGCGTTGCGAAACTCATCGATGGGCGCGTCGGCTTTGATGAGAACGCTCAGCGCCGGAAACAGCCCATACCCCAAATCGCCCTTCTGGTAGCCCTCCTGGCTGCCGAACGGAAAGAGCAGTGTGCTGGCCAGCGGATTGTGGTCGGTGTGTTCTTCGCCGTGTTTCGTGGTCTCGCTGTCCGCCCGTTCGCGCGTTTCGGCAAGACGTTGGCACCAGGCGGCGAGCGACGGGTGGCGGCCTGGTTGCAGGCAATACAGGGCCAGTTGCGGCGATGGCAGAAAACGCGAGGCATCGCCGATCGCCGCCGTCTGACCGATCGACCATCGCCGCACGAGCAGGTCGCTGTCGGGCCGGAAGTGTGGCAGCACCGGATGCACACGCACGCCGCTCGCTGGCGCCTGATAGGCGTCCCAGAACGCCGGCCGCAAGCGCGGCAGTTCAGGCGCTGCGTGCGCTTCGTTCGACGGGCTGCGGCCAGCCGGCGGCTGACGCAGACTGCGCGCCGCCAGCAGGTGGCGCGGCTTGCCGTCGGCGAAGCGGCGGTCGTGCAGCTTTGCCAGCCATTGCCGTTCAATCTCGCCGGACTTGCCGTCGAGCAACAGGTCGACGTAGACGACGCGCGCGCCCCAGTCGAAAGCCCGGTCGACAAGTTTGAAGACCTCGCGCCGTGGCTGCAGGAACGGCTCGCCGCCACCCCAGCGTGGGTCGCTCCACGACACCTCGTCGATATCGACCCAGACGAAACCCGAGTAATCGCTGTGCAGCGGCTCGCGGTCGATCCAGCCCAGGGCGCGGTACGTCTGCAGCAGCGAGACGGTCTTGTCGAATCCCCAGCGTTGCCAGAGGGCGACGGGTCCAAGACCGTGCGCCAGATGCAATGCGGTTTCGATGGCAATGCCCAGCGCGAAACAGACAGCGAAATGCTGCCAGTAGTGCGGCCAGGTGCGGTAACGTTGCCGGAGTGGTTCGACGAGCGTCGCGCCATGCTGCTTGAGCCTTTCGACGACGGCAGGCAACTGCTCAGCGATGCAGCCGACCAGCCAGACGCAAACGGTCAGCGCGAGGATGAGCAGCACGTTCCAGTAAGCGTTCACTGGCGAAAGCATGCCCCGTTCTCCTGCTCGCCGCCGAGCGATTCACCCATTCCGCCGCCGCGTGCGCGCTTTGGCGTCAGTGCGCCACTGGCCATAAGCGGCGTCTCCAGTCCGAACCCTCGAAGAGCGGTCGCGGCACGAACGCCGGCATTTCGCCATAAGCCGCCAGAACCGCGCGCGCCAGGTCCTCGAAGGTCGGCGCCGCGTCCTTGCCTTGCCGTAGCGCGTCGAAGGTGCTTTTCAGTTTCCAGGTAAACAAGCCGACGCGCCGGCCGTTGGGCCGCAGCGCAACTTCCAGCGCATCACCGGCCTCGTGAACCGCGTAGAAAGCGGCGATCGGTGGCATCTCGACACCGTCGGCCAGCCCGCTCGAACTCAGACCGGGCAAGCGCCGCAAGGTCCGGCGAACGCTCGTCAGGCTCTGCGCGAGGGCCTGCGACCAGCGCTGACGGTCGATTCCCAGCACTTCCGGTGCCAGGCGGCGCACCGTTACGGCGGTCCACTCGTCGGTTGCCCATCCATCGTCGATCCCGCCGCGTGCCATCGTCCCGGCATGACAGGCATCGACGATCAGCCAGACGAAAACGCCGAGGCGAGTCAGCACAGCAAGTCGCTCGCGCAGATCATTATCGACCAGCGCGCGGCCGACGCTGCCACGCTGTGCCGACCACGGCGTCGAATCGGCCAGCAGGAATACCTCGTCGAGGCCGTCGAGTTCGCCGATGTCGCCGGCAAGACCGATCGGCTGCTGCGTACCGTGCCCGGCCAGGTAGAGCAACACTTCGTCGCCGGCGTGTACCTCGCGCAGCAGGCGGTCGAAGGCAGACTTCAGCGCGTCCGAGGTCGGCGGCGCATCGGCGCCGGCGCGGCGTGCCAGCACTTGCCGACGAGCCGGCGTGACGCCCCAGTCGCGCGCCATCTCGACGGCCAGGTCGATGTCATTGTCAACCCCGCTCAGGACTTCGGCCTGCGCAAGCTGTTCGAGCTTGGCGACGCCGACCAGCAAGGCGTGTCGTTCGCCGGCGCCGGCGGCGCTGGCCAAGACCAGCCACAAAGCCAGCGCAACGCCCCAGCGGCGACCGTTCACGACCCGTCTCCCGATGGAACGAGGATCAGCGACAGCGGTTGCCCCGGGACGAGGACGACGCGCCAACGCCGCTGCCAGTCGGCCAGACCCGCTGGCAGCGGTGCCGGAATACTTGCCGACAGCCGGATCTCGTTCGCAGCGCGCTGCCAATCGACGGCCACGCCGAGCGCCTGCAACTCGCCAATCAGTGCAGGCGTGGGCGCCGTGAAGTCGGCGACGGCCAGTCGCGGTGTTACCCCGCGGCTGGCCACCCAATCGAAAGCGGCCTCCGGCGGCGCCTGCTGGTGAAGCGCGATGCCGCCGATAAAACTGGCAGCGACACCGGCAAGCACCAGGATCGGCCAAGAAACGCGCCGCTGCCACCAGGCGCGCGGCGCTGGCATTGCCTGCTGGGCCTGCTCGGCAAGCGCCGCTTCGATGCTCTGCCAGACCACTTGTCGCGTCGTTTCGCTCGGCGACAGCGCCGCGCCCTCGGCGCGCATCGCCGCCAGCACAGCGCGCGCTTCCTCCGTTTCGGCGGCCTCGTTGGCGCTGATCGGCGGCGCATCGCCCAGCAGTTGCCGCCATTCATCCTCGGCCGCCCGGAGGGGCGCGCCCGTGCGGGTTTGCTCAGTCATGGCCGCAAGTGTACCCCGAAGCGCACTGCCGCATGATGCGTCGTGCCGCTCGGCCTGGTCTTGCCACCCGCTTCCCGGCGCGTTTCACAGCCAGTTGCCCATCAGAATGAACGGCGCCCAGTAATAGGGGTGCGCATAGGGCGCCTTGGGGTCGCGCGTGAACGGCGTGCCACCCGCGGTCAGCCGCCTGGACTCGGCCCGCTCGGCGCTGCCGGGTGGTGCGCTGACCGCGCCGGAAAGCAGCGCCAGTTGCGCCTGCTGCAAGGCTTCGGCTTTCGACGAACCGGACTGCTGGTGCTGGCGATAGAACTCGCGCATGAAGAGCGCGGTGCTTGCGTCGTTGACCGACCACAAGGTGGCGATCACCCCCTTGGCGCCCAGCTCCTGCGCCAGGACGCCGAAGCCTTCCACTTCGCGCCCGTTGGCGCCAGCGCCACCACCGACGGCGGTCTCACACGCTGAAAGAGTCATCAGCTCGACGCCGGCGAACGAATAGCCCTGGCGGATGGCGGCGAGCGAGAGCTGGTTGCCGTCGCCCAGCAGCAACGACGACTGGGTTTCGTTGCCCGGAGTGAACCGAAAGTGGCTGGCGACATGCACCACCGGAAAGCGTTCGCGCAGGCTTTCCTTGAAGCTTTGCGCGGTAAAATCCTGATCGAGCTTGACGACGCCGGGCAGAACGCCGGCGCTGCCGGGTTGCCTGACGATTGCCGCCATCTCGCTCGACACCGCGCCGAGCGCTTCCTGCGCACCCCATTTCCGGGTAACGCCGTGCCCGGCCACCTTCCACCCCTTGCGCGGCTTGTCTCTCAGCCGGTCGCGCGCGACGTCAGTGTATAGCGCCAGAGCGTAGCGCTGCGCAAGGTAGTGCTCGCCGTCGTAGAGCGCCGCCAGCGGCACGTAGCGCAGCACGCCGTCGGGCGCGATCATCAGCTTGCGCGCGTTGATCGCCTGCAGGTCGTCGGCGACTGGAGCGATCAGCCGATCGTAGAGCACGCGCGCCGCCGGGCGCGGGTCGTCGTCGACGCTGCGCAGCTTGGCGATCAAGTCCTGCACCTCGCGGTTGATCTGCTTCTCCCCGACCGCCACCTTGCGTGCCAGGCGGACCTTGCCGGTCGTCAGCAGGATGTGCGTCACTTCGGGCAGGACGATGTATTGCAGCAGGGCGACGTCGGGCCCGAGATCGGCAATCACGTCGGTCAGCTCGCGGCCGAGATTCTTCTTTTCCAGTTCGACGCGACGGTTCATGTCGTCCACCACCTGCGCGAAAATGTTCCGCAGCTCGTCGAGCGTCTGAGTGAAAGCGTTGTGCGCGGCCTGGAGTTCCTTTTCAAGGGTGGCGAGACGATCGGCTTCGGCGGCGCTCAAGGTGCCGTCGTCCTTCTTCTGGCGCAGCGTTCCCGCTTCCATGCCGAGTCTGGTCAGCGGGCTGCTGGCGCTCTGCAGTTTCCGGTCGGCGTCGACCTCGCGGCCGGTGAAAGTCGCGCGCGTCGTGCGCGGGTCGTTGCCGGCGTCACGACGAATGAAATCGTGATACTCGTCCTCCTTGAGCATCGCCAGCACCTGCTGCGCCTCGGCCAGCCGCCCGGCGTCGATCAACAGTCCGGCGAGGTGGTGGTAGTTTTTCCCAACGGTACCGAGGAATGATCTCTGCGTCGTGGCATGGGAGGCCTGCAGGTGCTTGCGCACGGTTTGCAGCGTGTTGACCGCTTGCTTGCCGTAGAAGATGGCGAGGTCCGGTGCGGACTCAGCGTAGAAAGTGCTGAGGTTGCCCAGGACGTTCCAGGCGAGTGCGACGCCTCCGGCGTTGAGGGCGATGCGGTACGCGCGGCGGAGCAGCGATTCAGCTTCGCCGTTGCGGCTCTGCGCTACGTACAGAACCGCCAGTTCAGTGAGCGCCCAGCCTACCTCTGGATGCTCAGGTCCAAGGTGTTGTTCGAGGATGGTGAGCGCGCGGAGCTCGAGGGCCTCTGCCTCGGCATCGCGGTGCAACATCCGGTACAGCGAACCTTGGCCCAAGAGGGAAAAAGCCAAGTACCAGCGATGCCCTGGCTCGACCACTGCCTCCCGGATCGCCAGCGCGCGGTTGTAGAACGATTCAGCGTCGGCATAGCGATGCTGATCCTGAGCAAGCTTCCCGAGGCTGTTGAGGGTAATTGCCGTAACGGGGTTATCGGCGCCCCACGCTTTCTCTGCTACCGCCAGAGCCAGACGGTACAGTGCTTCGGCGTCGGAGTAGCGGCCTAACGTACTGCACAGACGAGCAAGGTTGTGGAGATACGCGGGAGCATCCCGATGGTCCAAGCCAAACGCCTTCTTGTGAATCGCCAGTGCGCGCCGGTAGAATCGCTCGGCTTCAGCAAATCGGCCTACGTAATCAAGGGATCGAGCGACTCTATGGGTGGTATTCGACATCCCCTCAGCGTCCCTTTCCCCGGATGCTTCCCGCGCTGCCAGGATTTCCTGGTAATGTACCAATGCTTCATCGTACCGGCCCTCGGCAAACAATCTGTCCGCTGTCTCCACTTTCTTTAGCCATGCTCGTCCGTTTTCGACGAACCAATGGGACGCTTCTTTGACTAGTCTGGGCTGCCAACCTCGCTGGATGAAGCTATCGAAGTCGCGCAGTTCGACCTCGATAGCATCAGTCGTCTTAATAAGCGGCAGGGCTCTTGCGTACCATACCCAGGCGTTTTTGCGATCACCTTGCAACAAATAGGTGTGGCCAACGTGCACCATCGCACTCCTCATGCTGGATGTGCTTGGGTCGATCATCACCACATCCTTACAGGCAACACGAGCGTTCACCAATGCCTTTTTGCGGACGTAATCCCAACACAAAGTAAGCTGCAACGATTGACCCCATGCTATTAGGTCTTTCGGAAAGACCGTCCTCGGGGAGGAACTGTCCGGCTGCGCCGGGATTGCTAACCACCGACGGTAAAGTGGCTCGGCGTCGGCATAGCGCCCTTGCTCAAAGTACAGTTCGGCTAAATCGTAAAGGCTCGTCGCCAACTCCGGGTGGTTGGGATCCAGGGACTCTTCTCGCATCGCGAGTGCACGGCGATACAAGGATTCCGCGTCGGCATGTTCGTCCGGCTTGGCGTGCAGTTCGGCTGGTCGGAAGGAGCCCCTGGCTACGTATGCTGGATCCGAAGCGAGCGCTTTCTGCTGGATTGACAGCGCTCGGCGGAGGAGGAGTTCGGCCTCCACAAGCCGCCCCCCGGCACTCAGTCTTGTGGCCAGAAACAAGAGGCTCTTGGCTACGGCCCAGTGCTCAGATCCGAGCGCTTTCTCGCGAATCGCAAGCGACCGCCGAACCAGAGCCTCGGCTTCTCCCTCGCGGCCTTGTTTCACGTTCAGGGTAAGCTCCGCCAGGTTTTCAAGAGTATCGCCTACGTCCAGGTGTTCGGGGCCCAGCATTCTCTCCTGGATCGCAAGTGACCGACGACAAATGCGCTCAGCTTTTTCAAGGTCAAGAAAAGTGGCCTTCCATTTGCAAAGTCTCACCAGATTCCAGAGTGTCCTATGCGCGGGTCGACCCTCCGTAGCGAGAGCCTTTTCCCGGATTTCCAACGAGCGCAAATAGAGCGGCTCGGCGTCGTCAGGGCTGTCCGAGTCCAGGGAAAGCAGGTCCGCCAGATTTTCGAGAATGGTGGCCACGACCAAGTGCTCGGGGCCCAGGAGCTTTTCCGAGGTCGCCAGCGAACGACGGTAGAGGGCTTCGGCTTCGATAGGATCACCCTCTCGCGCCAGGAGAAAGGCAACATTGTTCCGGGCCGTCACCACCTTCAACGTGTCGCTGCCGCTAGCCGCTTCGAGCGCCGCGAGGATTTCCCGGTAGAGCGTCAATGCCTCGTCAAAGCGCTCTTCAGCGGCCAAGCTGGCCGCTTTTGCTTTCTTGGCCAGCCACGCCCGGCTGTGCTCGGCGAACCTCTGCCGCGCCTCCCGGGCGGGTTCCGCTTGCCAATCCCGGCGAACGAAGAGCGAGAAGTCGGCCAGCGGGCCGTTCTCCAGATCCGTCTCGCTGTCAACCAGCGGAATGCTTTTCTCATACCACTGCCAAGCGTTGTGTCGATCGCCTTGTAACAGGTAAGTGTGACCAAGGTTGGCCGTCGCCGCCATGCTGCCGGGATCGATCGTCCGGGCCTTCTCGCAGGCCGTACGGGCGTCAGCCAGGGTGTTGGCCAGAATGCCGCGCCAGCACAGAACGTTCCATGCGCGCGCCGAATTGGGTTCGAGAAGAACGATCCGTTGCGAGTCAGCCAGCGCCTCTTGGTCTTGTCCGAGTTCGCTGAGCGCCTGTGCGCGCACGAGGAGAAGAAGCGACACATCGTCTGGTTGGTGCGCAAGTATGCGACTAATGTACTCGACCAGCGCCGGCCAGTTCCTGGCACTTCCCGCCTCCACTGCCAGTTCTCGCAAGCGCTGGATCGACATCGTGTCCGCCAATTCAGCGGCGGCCGGTTGCGCCGGCGTTTCGGCCAACAAGACAGTGGGTTGCAGCAGCAAGGCGGCGACCAGAAGTACACAGAATCGGTGCTTGAGCATGGTTTGTCTCCGGGTTGGAAGGGAATCTCTCGTTTTACTGTCGACTCAGTGGTTGTGAATAAATCTACTATGGCCGCCGATCTGCGGGCTTACTCATTCGCCCGCTTTTCGCCCATCTCTCCGATATGTGTCGTCGCTCGCTCGCGCTTGGTATCTCGGCCTGCTCGTGACGATCTCTTCACCCCTTCTCAGATGAACAACGCTCTTTAGTGGTAATCATTCACTCCCCTACACGGTTGCCGGGATGGCGGGGATCGTGGGGAGC
>NZ_JAVMKF010000013.1:0-9780 GCF_031732815.1 Accumulibacter sp.
GCACAAAGGCGGAAAGGCGAGTCGGCAGCCTCGCTTTCTACGCCACCGCAGAATTCTTCCCTCCCGCGCGACATAGTCGCCCGGTGCCCCGGTGGCAGTGCTGAAACGAAAAATTCACAAGCTCTGAGGCCTATCGACCGCCGTCGTGCCCGCATTGCGGGATCAGACAACTGCGTCAGCACGGGTACTCCGACCGGAAGACCGATCGGCGCGCCGGGAAGCCTCGGCTCAACCCGACGCCGATCAGTCGTTACCGCTGCACCGGTTGCCGTCGCACGCATTCTGCGTACCGCCATGCATCGGCCGGTACCGCGCGGGCTCAATCATCTGCCCGACGAGTTTTTGCAGTTGGATCGAGGCACTCCAATGAGCCGCCGCCGCAGCCTGGTCCCCAAGGGCCTCTCCGACGCAGCCGGCGTCGCGCTCGGCGACTTCCTCTCCCGGCTCGCCACCACCTGCGACAGCCACTACCTCGTACAACTGCGCGGTCATCACGGTCGCCAAAGGAAGCTCTACGATCCCGAGGAAGCTTGGCGGTTCCCGCCCAGCGATCCTCGATCGCGACAGGCCCCTTGTCCCGCGCTGATGCCGGGCACGATGCGCCCGAGTACAGCGTCGTAGTTTCCTCTTGCCTCACCCCGGAATAGCTCGGAACGAAGCGTCTCGAACAGGGCGGAACGAAACAGCGAGAGGAACGTATGCAGCGCTGATTACCAGCAGTCCATCTGCCCATTCATCCGCTGCTGACATCTCATCGAGCGAGGCGCCTGTGCCGGAGCGATGCTCCGGTTATCGATGACCACCGTTCGGTTATCGGTGGCATTCGGCTCGTTCATGCCGCAAGCCGAGTACATCCGGCGCTTTGCTGCGTTGATTTGCGCGGCATCCTTGCGGATAGAGCTGGCCTCAACGTCGTAGCTTTGCTGGGCCTCTTTGCACTCTCGGCTGTTCTTCAACTCCGCGCGCAGATCCGCGTCGGTGCGCCCGGTAACCGGCTGGCGTATCCGCTGCTCGGCGTCAGCAATCATCTTCCAGTGCTCTGCGGTGAGCGCCAAGCCCTTGGCTCTGCTGAAATCACCAGATCCGATCGCCTCGGCAACCTTGTTGTCAAGCATTCTCGCGTCGCTGGTTTTTGCGGCCGGATACTCCGCTTGAGTCGGCTGCTGATGGACTTGAGGCGAGACGTAAGTTGCTTGCTCCTGGCGCGTTCCACTCGGACATGGAACGTCCGAGAAAATCGTCCCGCCGGAGGGTGTCTTGCACCTGTAGTGCGTCTGCGAAATGCCTGTAGATGACAACGTGGCGGTCAGAACGAACGAGGCGAGAACAGCTTTCAAGAGGTGTGGCATGACGTACCTTTTTCGACAAGATGGGGCGCTGCGGATCAAAAAGATAGGCTTGGCTAAGTTGGCCGGAGCGATGGCGATCAGAATGCCCAGCACCGAGGTCAGCTTATCGACGTTGGCACTGACGAGAGCCATGCGCGCGTCGAACTGATCGCGCGTTAGACTGGACAGCATCCGCGAGCACCCGAACCACGGTTTCTGCCTGCATCTCGTCGAATCCGGCGCCACGAAGTCTGCGAGTAACTTCCAGGGTGTCGAAGGTCACGGTGCTCATATAATTGAGCATACTCCAGTTATCAGACGGCAGGCAATATAGCCTGTCCCTTCGCGAGCATACTCCTGGAGTATCGCATCAGGCCGACGCAAGCGCAGCGTCGCAGAATGGCCATCGGGGGCCGTGCTGAGACTGATCTCCGGCCGTCCGGTGGCGTTGATCGCCTTTGACGCGGGAACTGATCCGGTCCCGCACTATCAAGAACGCAATGCCGGCGATGATCACCGCATCCAGCCAGCATGACACGTCTCCGAGCGTCACCGACAACAAATCTCCGGCTGCGCCAACGGCGCGAGAGCGTGACGAGAAGGGCGAGACGGAACGACCCGCCGGGATTCAAGGCGAAGGTGGCGATAGGCGGCGCTCGCGAGCGACAAGACGTTGGCGGAGTTGGTGCAGCCGTACGACCTCGACCCGAACCAGATCACGGACTGGAAACGGCAACTGGCGGAGCGTGCGGTTCAGGTTTTTGGTGACGCGAGCCATCCGGTGAGCGCCGATCCGGACCTGACGAGGCTGCACGCCAGGATCGGACGGCTGACGCTGGAGAACGACTGTCTTGAACATGCGCTCGCCAAGCCAGGCAGGCTTCCCGCAAAACGATGATTGACCGCTAGCACAAGCTGCCTGTTTCGTCTCAGAGGTTTTGAAAAACAGGCTAATCGGACAGGAGATGCGCCGTACCCGATTGTTTTCCCGAGGGTTATTTGGCATACTAGCCTCTTTCCGGCATCTTTTTTAGCCTCTCAGTGCGCCCTCCTAGGGCTCGCGCGTTCGAGCGGCTACTACACGCCGCGCGAAGTCTCGCCGGAGGATCTGGCGCTGGTGGGTAGCATCGACGAGTTGCCTCTCGAGCACCCCCTCGCCGGCGCTTGCATGTTGCGCGACCTGCTGCGCACCGAGGGGTTCCAGCCGGGCGCAGGCACATCGGCACCTTGGTGGCGCGCATCGGCATCGAGGCGCTAAATCGGAAGCCGAACACGTTTCGTCGGCAGCGCGGTGATGAAATCCATCCGGTTCTGCTGCGCGACCTCGCCGTCGAGCGACCACAATCAGGTGTGGGCGGCGGACACCACCTACCTTCCGATGCGCCGCGGCTTCCTCTCTCTGTTCGCCGCGATCAAATGGTGCTCAAGGCGGGTGCTCGCCTGGCGGCTCTCCAACGCCATGACGACCGACTTCTATCTGGATGCGGTGCGCGACGCGACTAACCGCCAAGGGTGCCCGGAAATCCTTGGCACCGATCAGGGCTGCCCGTTCACCAGCGACGAATTCGCGCGGCTCAAGGCGCGCGACATCCGTATCAGCATGGACGACAAGGGCTCCTGGCGCGACAAGGTCTTTGTCGAGTGCCCGTGGAAGACCGTCAAGTACGAGGAGGTGTATCGCAAGGCCTGCGACGACGTCGCCGAGGCAAGAGCCAACCCGACCGCATACCTCAGCTTCGACAACGAGCACCGACCGCATCGCGCCCTGGATGGCAAGACGCCAGACGCGTGGGCCACCCGAGACGCCGCGTAAGGCAGAAGGAAGGGGCTCCGTGGATTTGTGGACGACGCGCTGGCGCGCACCGGGCCGCTTGCCGTGGAAAAGTCTGGCGACTTTCCCAGCGCGCGTCACTGCGCCCACAAGCTCCACCGAGCTCTATCCGGTTTGGATAAAATCCGAGAAGGTCAAAACCAACCGCATCACCGGTCAGCCGACCGGAACTCGCAGAGCTCTACTTATCGAAGAACCTTTCCTGTCCAAACAAACAGGGCCACCTCTCCCTTCAGAGCCGGGAACACTTCCGGACGCGGCGTTGAATCTCCTGTCCATTATCCATAGCCCGAGGAGCGCATGCTGCTTGAGCGTTTCGGGCTGCAGTACGCCGCGTTCATGGCGTGCGTCTGTCGCTGGCTGCCCGGGCCTCAGCCAGTGATAGCCCGCTGGTTGGAAAGAAGCACGTTATCCACGGGCAGGGCCTCGCCCTTGGCCAGCGCCGCCAGCCACGCCTCGGTGCTGGCCACCGCAGCGAAGTTGCTGTGCATGACCACGGTAAACACGCGATGGATTTCCTCAGCCGTCGCGGCGCCGGCAGCATTGCGGTAGGGCAACGCGCCGGTGGCGTCGTGCAGCAGCTCGACCTTCCAGCCTTCGTGGTGGGCCTGACGCACGGTGGAGTCGTCGCAGTTGTGGGTCATGTAGCCAACGACGGTGAGCGTATCGATGCCGCGCGCCTTCAGCCAGGCGCCGAGCGGCGTGCCGGTCAGCGCGCTGGCCATGTCCTTCTCGACCAGCAGATCGTGCGGACGGCAGGCGACCTCGGGGTGCAGCGCGGCAGTTTCGCTGCCGCGTGCAAACACCGGCGCGCCGGGCGGCGCAAGGTGTTGCACGACGACGACCGGGATACCGGCGACCGTAGCCGCATCCATGGTACGCACGATATTGGGCAGGCTGACGCCAACATCGGGGTAGGTGATACGCAGTTTGCCGCTGAAGTATTCGTTCTGTACATCAATCACGATCAGGGCGCGTTTCGGGGCCTGGCTCATGGCAGTTCTCCTTGCTTTGTCGAGGCGCCATTGTTTCGTCTGCCGCCCGCCTTGCGAAGTGACCCAAACGACAATATTCGTTAATATCGGGCCAAACCTGGAGCGGAGGAACCGACATGGCCCGCAAGCACCCCACCCCGGAGAAAGTAGCCGTGGTCGCTTTCGACAGAATCAGCAGTTTCCACCTAGCGGTGCCGTGCATCGTGTTCGGCGAGGCCTTCCCCGGCTTACCGCGCTTCGACTTCTCCGTCTGCGCCTGGGAGCGCGGGCCGCTGAGCACCACCGGCGGCTTCGACATCCGCCTCCACCATGGGCTCGAGGCCGTGGCAGACGCCGACATCGTCATCGTGCCGAGCTGGCGCAATGCCGATGAGGCCGTGTCTCCGGTGCTGTGTGCCGCGCTGCGTGCAGCGCACCGGCGGGGCGCGCAGGTCGTCGGGCTATGCCTCGGCGCCTATGCGCTGGCCGAGGCCAGCCTGCTCGATGGCCGCCGAGCCACCACGCACTGGGCCTTTGCCACGCATTTCGCGCGCCGCTACCCCAAGGTGCACATGGAAGCGGAAATGCTCTATGTAGACGACGGCCGGCTTCTCACCTCGGCCGGCACGGCGGCCGGACTGGACTGCTGCCTGCACCTCGTGCGCCAACGTCACGGGGCCGAGGCGGCCAATGCGCTGGCGCGCCTTCTGGTGACGCCGCCACATCGTCAGGGCGGGCAGGCGCAGTACATCGACCACCCCCTGGCGAAGACACCGCGCGACTCGCGACTGGCCGGTTTGCTCGACTGGGTGCGCGAACACTTGGCTGAACCGCACAGTCTGGATAGCCTCGCCGAGCGCGCCCTGATGAGCCGGCGCAGCTTCACCCGCCACTTCCGCCTGCTCACCGGCACCACCTTCGGCCAGTGGCTGCTGGCCGAGCGTCTAGCGCTGACGCAGCGACTGCTGGAGACCACCGACCACACCGTGGGGCGCATCGCCGAGCTGACCGGCATGGGCTCACCGGAATCACTACGGCACCACTTCCGACAGGCGGTCGGCGTTTCGCCGAGTGCCTGGCGGCGGACATTTCGCGGCGGCTGACACCGGGTACACCGCACACACCGCGCACACACCAATTTCCGCGCTGATCTGCTTTCGCCTTTCGAGGGCAAGCCCGTAAACCGTACTCGCCTCTGCGCCCACGCCGGCCTGCTCTGCGCGGCGGGCCTCGCCGATGCCGACCTGGAGATCGGCGTCATCGCTTCCTCCACCGGTGCTACTGCCGTCGCCGGCATACCGGAAGAGAAGACAGGAGCGCTGCTACCGGCCGAGATCGGCGAGCTGAAGGTGGAGCACATCGTGCTCGACGACGCTTCCGCCCGGCGGCCGCCGCCGATTCCCAAATCGGCGCGATGGCCTTGATCGGCCGCCTTGGCGGGCTACTCAATCCGCATGTCCATTTCCGCTGCCTCGTCAGCAAGGGCCTCTTCTCGCTCGATGCCCGCGTGCGCGTCGTAGGCGCTGATCGTCCGGATCTGGAGCGGCTGCTACGCTAATGCGCTCGACAAGCGTTCGCACCGGATCCGGGCTCTGCCCCGACTTGTCGCCCGATTGCGGGCCGAGCGAAGCGACCTGGCGCTTCGAGAACGGCGCCATCGATCACGGCCGCAGCAATTGCCGCCTCGTCAAAACCGTGACATTTCAGGCGAGCATACACCGCATTCAGTATCGGATCGAGGCAAGCAGCGAAGTCCACCGGAGGCGCCCAGTCGCCAAGCGGACAACCAAGCAAGGGGTGGCGAATCTGCGGGTTGGCGAGACCGCGCAGCGCACGCAACTTGCAGAGCAGCACGATGGCAATGGGCAAGCCTTGGAACGGCCCGATGGGGGCCTCCACCGCGTGTTCTGCACACGCCGCCTCGAACAGCGGCGCCAAGGTGGCGGGATCCTGGGCAAGCCAGCTCTCGACTGCGATCAGTGCTTCGAGCGCTGGCAGGGGCTTGAAGGGCGCAAGATCGGGGATGGAAAGGTCAAGATGACGCGCAAACAGCGTGAAGATTGCGCCTACCTCAGGTCGAACGAGCGCCTCGCAGCAGGTTCCTGGGAGTCGCCAAGCGGCACACAGCACGCGCGCGAGCTGCGCAGCCGATTCTTCGCAGCCGGCAACGAAACCGAGCGCAGCCCACTGGATTTCATCCGGCCAGAGCATCATGTGGTAGGGATCGGGTTGGCCGCCCCGCCGTTCGACCAGCAGCCGTACGTGCCAGACGATCATCTGGGCGATCCGGCGCATCGCATACGCCTGCCGGGCAGCCGGCACGTCGAGCGGTTCGCCGCGCGCGCGTGCGCGCTCGATTTCCTGGATGCGCGCATCGGCCAGGCTGGAAAGAATATCTTGCACGCCCCATTCCCATTCACGCGGAGCGGGGTCGGTGTCGGGCGCGAAGTCGTGCGCGTACAAGTCCCGCCGCTTCCCCTCTCCATCAACGACGGAAAGGCATGGACCGACAGCTCTGTCGTCGACGCCGTGCAGAGCGTAGTCGCGAAGCTGCCGCAACTCCCGTATCCTTTGCCTTTGCCGCACGGGTTCTTCATCCTCAACGCCGGCAAATCTTTCCCAAGCGTTCTTCCACACTGCCTGCATTCTACGTAGCCACGGGGAAAGCCAGACAACCAGCCACTCGTGCAACGGCTTTTGACCCGCTTTCGCCGCTGCTCTCGCGGCCCAGCGAGCAAAGCGGAAATGAGCGCTTAACTATTGTTCCGACACGGTTTTTTGCGCGCTCTCGATTCCCAGTGCGGCGGCTTTCTCCAGCCAGCTCCGAGCTTGCGCAAAATCGCGTCGAGTACCCTTCCCGTGGCGGTACATCGCTGCGAGAGATAAGCAGGCTTCACCATGGTCCTGAATGGCGGCCAGACGGTACCAATGAAGCGCGCGTACGTTGTCGCCGATTCGTCTTTCATAGAACTGGCCGGTCTTGTATTGCGCCTTGCTTGCGCCTCCTTCGGCGGCAGCGAAATAGGGTAGCGTGTAGGCGTCGATATGGTCGAGCGGCGTTTTCGCCAACCATTTCGCGGCAAGTGCACCGCCCTGGTTGCGCAGATAGATCAAGCCCAGCCGGCGTTGCGCAAAGAAATTGCCCTTATCCGCCGATTGCGCGCACCAGTGCTGCGCCTGCTCGTCATTCTTGACCACGCCCACGCCGCGCTCGTACAGGTCGGCGAGGTGGCATTGCGCGGCAGAACCGTTGGCGAAGATGTCCGGCGAGTCAATGGGAGTCGCTTCCGCTTGCTCAGCGGCCATCTGGAACCAGCGAAAAGCTGCCTCGTATTGCGGCGGTTGGTCCTGCAGACGCGCGTAGCCGAGGCAATATTGGCTGACGATGTCCCCCTGCTCGGCTGCTGCCCTCCATTCGGCGATCCGCGCTTCCCGGGCGGGAGAACGGGGAGCATGTACGACCGCCATGTTCCTGCGGACGATGGATTCCGCGGAGTCGGGAGTCTGCGCGCCTTGATTCCAGTCGTAACACGGGACGAAATCGGCAAGCTGGATGCTTTCCATTTCGGAAAAGCGGATGCCCGGAAGATAATGAACACAGGGAAACGAGACCTCGCAGTCGATAATCCGCCTGGTCCACTTCGCGGTCATGATTCTTTCCGGCAACCCGCGGCGCGGACGACGTGGCGTCGAGACCCTTTCGTACTTCAGCGGCGCGTACGGTGGGCAGAGACTCTCACGCAGGAATCTGTCAAACCCAGTGGCGGCAAAATGGTAAATCCCGTACGCGTCAGTCAGACTCAGTCGGGCGCCAGACCAGTAATCGCGACCATCGTCAAGTTCCCGCCAAGCCAACAGATGGCCAGTGTGCAGCGCGCCGAGGGCGCTGACATCGGCGCCGCAGAAATAGTAGTCCGGGCGTGAGCTATCCAGTCTCACCAGAACCATTTCATACTCGCGCAGCCAATCCCCTCTGAATTCGAGAACATCTTCGGGCGCGGAGAGGCGCATCAAAGCGCGGACATGACGGTTCCGAATCGACCCTCGCAGGGCCTTGCGTTCTTCTTCCGGCAAGTCGGGCTCATTGGCGAGCCGCTCGATTGCCGCGTACTCATCCTGCGAAAGCGCGGCAAGCTGGCTGCGCAACACCGCCAGCGAATTCCCGTCGGCGAACCCGTCGGGCGAAGGAAAGACCTTGATTCCCTGCGCGTCCTTCTCGAGAAATTCAAACACTTCGAAGAACCTGCAGTCACTCAGCACTCCCAGCACTGTGGGACCCGATTCGCCAGAGTCCAAGCAAGCCACTTCGCCTGCGTCATCGATGGCGAACCATTCAGAATCCATACTGTGCGCCGCCGGGTAATCGACGACGAAGGCGGCGACCAGCGATTGCATTGAAATGAGCTTCCTGCGCATCAGACCGAGGAAAACCGATACCCCTTCAGCACGCAGCCGAACAAGGAACGAGAGCGAGGCTGCTCAGCGCTCGCCTTAGTCCGTCATGGCTGAGGCTGGGCAATGGCTGCCGGGCGACAGTGTAGGAACACCAGGCGACGGATTTGTCCCAGGCGATGGCGCAAAAGCGCGAGCTCTTGCCGCACGCGTTAAGGCAACTCATCGACTGAAAAGGCGCGCGCGCTATCTCTGCCAGCATCTTCGGCGTCGGCGTGTTGCCACGCCGCTGCGGCAGGTAGATGATGCGCCGATTGTCTATGCCGGCCTTGTGCAAGGCTTGCGCCGTGCGCGCAGCGGCAGCGGCTTGATCGGCGGGCACCAGAAGATTGACTCCGCTGGCAATGCCTGCTTCCTCGATCTTCTTGACGATGGCCGTGACCCGCTCGACTTCGGACATCACAGCCGGTCGGTGAATGGAAACGTGGACCTTCTCGGGTCTGGCAGCCAGCAGCTTGCTGAAGTGAGCGTCTTCCATCAGCAGCAGTCCGTTGGTGGTGACCGAACGGAAAACGTGACCGCGCAGCGCGGTCAGTACTTCAGTCAATTCGGCGAACAGCAGGGGCTCTCCGCCCCCCAAGGACACGGCCTGAGTGCCATGCCGAACGCAATCCCTGACCAGATCGACGACTTCTTGTGCCGTCCAGCGCGTTTCCCCGCTCGGGCCGCTGCGGTTGTAGCAAAAACTGCAGTGCTTGTCGCAGCGGTTGGTGAGTTCAATCGAAAGACGTTCCATCGGTCAATGAGGCGGATCGGAGATTCAGCAGCGTATAGCAATCGTCAGAGAGCGTCCATCGCCATTGGCCAGCTCTCGCCAACGATGGTGTATCAGCTTCGATGCGCACCAGCCGCTCGAGTAGCCGCCTGTTCTCGGACGCGCGTCGAAGGCGACAATCGCCTGCGCTCGGACGAGCGCCATCCCGATCTCGTGCAGCGTCCACCTGGCCTTGCCCTGCACGCGCCTGGCGAGTTCGTTGGGCACAGCGGTGTTGTCGCCCGGGCCTCGCTGCGGGCCGCTTTCGGGCTAGACCTGGTCGAGCGCCGCCGAGAAGCCGAGAGCCCCAGCGTCAGCCCAAGCGCCCTTCTCTTGGCATCAACTGAGCGAGCCGGGACCACAAGCGGCCGAAGCGCCAGCATCGTCTGATCGCAAGCAACGGCAGAAGGCTATACTGCACGCCCAAGCGCAGTTGGCGGG
>NZ_JAVMKF010000014.1:0-9778 GCF_031732815.1 Accumulibacter sp.
TCGAGCCTTTCGTGGCCAGCGTCGGCTTCGTGCACAACGAGGGCGGGCGCGAGTCGCGGCTGCGCTGCCTGTCGCTCGAGGAGTACCGGGCGCAGAAGGCGGAAGGGATGGCCGAAGCAAGGGCTGCCGGAGATGCCGCGGCAAGATGAGCTGGACGACGCCGGCCGACCTGCGCGCGCAGGTCCAGCGCTTGTGGGATCGTGGCGACTTGCTGCGGGCGGTGGTCAGCGACGCCGTTGCCTGGCCCCTGCGCCTGAACCTCAAGGCGCCCAGCGCCAGCGACCTGTCCGATCGTTTCGAAGCCGTGCGCGACTGGGTGCGCGCCGTCGCCGATGTCCCGCAGGTTCGCCTCGAATGGCGGGAGTGGAACCACCGCGTCCAGGGGATGCAGCGGCTGCCCGCGGTGGTCTGGCTCGATACCCTGCAAAGTGCTTTGGCCTTCATCGGCAAGGCGCGTCAAGCGCAAGGCTTCGCGGCGCTCTGGCAGCAGACCGCCGCTGCGCAGCCAACGCTACTGGCCTGGCTGTCCCGCCGGCCGTTGCGGGCACTCGACCTGGCCGACCGCTGGGAGCGCCTGCTGGCCGTCGTTGCATGGCTGCAAGCCCATCCTCGTCCCGGCGTATACCTGCGCCAGGTTGACGTGCCTGGAGTGGACAGCAAGTTCATCGAGGCCCAGCAAGGCGTCTTGGCCGAGCTGCTCGACCTGGCTCTGCCGCCGGAGATGGTGCACAGCGAAGCGCGTGGAAGCGCGCTCTTCGCCCGTCGTTTTGGCTTCCTCGGCAAGCCCGTCCGCATTCGGCTGCGACTGCTCGACGCAGAGCTACCCAGCCTGCCGGGCTGTAGAGGGCTGGCCGACATCACGCTGGACGCTGCGAGCTTCGCCGCGCTGGCGCTACCCATCGAGCACGTCTTCATCACCGAGAACGAAACCAACTTTCTCGCTTTCCCGCCGTCTGCACGCGCCGTCGTCGTCTTCGGTGCAGGCTACGGTTGGGAGCCACTGGCGCGCGCGGTGTGGCTGAATCGGTGCCAGATACACTATTGGGGTGACCTCGACACGCACGGCTTTGCCATCCTCGACCGACTGCGTAGCCACTTCCCGCACGCCGCGTCGTTGCTCATGGACCGGGACACCTTGCTCGCCCATCGCCTGCACTGGGGTGCGGAGCCCGAGCCGGCGCGCCACGACTTGTCACGTCTCACCACCGACGAGACGGCTGTCTATGACGACCTCAGATTCGATCGTCTGCAGCCGAGCCTGCGGCTGGAACAGGAGCGAATCGGCTATGGCTGGGTCTGTACTCGACTGGCGCGAATCTCGTCGGCCTCGGGATCACTCGTACTGCCGGCGAACTGCGCGTGAGCGCGGGTAGGCATCGACCTACGGTGAAGCCTGCACCCATGCTTGTTGGCCCGGCCTTGGCGAGCAGATCGATGGAGATCGGCTCAGCATCAGCATGCCTGGGCAGGACTGCGCCGGGTTCCGGCGCGACTGCCGACGCGAGGCGTCAGCCTTGCTGCTGGCCGGCACGGCTGCTGAAAGGGCTCGCCAAGCGGCCAGCGGGCAGTCAGCGACGGCCACCGAGGCCGAGGTAGCTGGCGACGACGCGTGGGTCGCTGGCCAACTGGCTGCTCGTACCTTCCAGCGCCAGTTCGCCGGTTTCCAGAACGTAGGCGTAGTCGGCCACCTGCAACGCGGCACGTGCGTTCTGCTCGACGAGGAGAATCGCCACTCCGGTTCGCTTGAGCTGAGTGATCGTGCGGAAGATTTCCCGGATGACCAGCGGCGCCAGTCCGAGACTCGGTTCGTCGAGCAGCAGCAAGCGTGGTTTGGCCATCAAGGCGCGGCCCATGGCGAGCATTTGTCGTTCGCCGCCGGAAAGCGTTCCGGCGGTCTGCTCGCGACGTTCCATCAAGCGCGGAAAAACGTTGAAGACGTCTTCCATGGTTTCCAGCGAATCACGGTGTCCGGCGCGATAGCGATCGAAAGCACCGAGCAGAAGGTTGTCGGCGACGCTCATTTCGGCGAAGAGCTCGCGCTTCTCGGGGACGAGCGTCATTCCCAGACGGACGAGCTGTTCGACGCTGCGCCCGCCGTGCTGCCGTTCGCCGAGGTAGACGATGTCGCCACTCGCCGGCAGGAGGCCGATCAGCGCGCAAAGCAGCGTCGTCTTGCCAGCACCGTTCGGTCCGATCACGGTAACGATTTCGCCGCGGTGGACCTTGAGCGAGATACCGTGCAGCGCGTTGACCTTGCCGTAGCTGACCGACAGATTGTCGATCTCGAGCACGACGGTGCGTTCGTTGCCCTCATCAGCCGGGCTCATTCGACGCCTCCCAGGTAGGCTTCGACCACCGCCGGGTTACGCTGGATGTCCTCGGGCAGACCTGCCGCGAGCTTCTGACCGAACTCCATGACCACCACCCGATCGGCCAGGCCCATGACGAAGTCCATGTCGTGCTCGACGAGCAGGATGCCGATTCCTTCGTCGCGCAGCCGGCGCAGCAAGTCGCCAAGCGCCTGCTTTTCGAGGTAGCGCAGGCCGGCGGCGGGTTCGTCGAGAAGCAGCAGGCAGGGATCGGCGGCGAGCGCCCGGGCGATTTCGACGATGCGCTGCTTGCCCAGCGGCAGGCTGCCGGCCGGCTCGTGCATCTGCTCGCTCAGACCGCAGCGCTCGATCTGCCGGGCTGCCTCGTAAAGCAGGCGGTCCTCCTCGTCCCGGTCGGTGCGACAGGCGGCAGCGACAAAGCCCTTGCGACCGCGCAGGTGGGCGCCGATGGCGACGTTTTCCAGAACGCTCATGCCGGGCAGCAGCCGCACATGCTGAAAGGTGCGGCTCATGCCGCGGCGCGCGATGTCGCGTGCGGGCAGCGACTCGACGCGTTCGCCGCGAAAGATGACGCTGCCCGAGGTCAGCGGATCGACGCCCGAGATGCCGTTGAACATCGTGCTCTTGCCGGCGCCGTTCGGACCGATCAGCGCCATCACCTCGCCCGCTCGGACCTGGAAAGTCATCCGGTCGTTGGCAACCAGACCGCCGAAACGCTTGCAGGCATCCTTGACTTCGAGCAGGACGGCGCCGGCGGCCGGACGTTCACGCCGGACGAGCGGTGGCGCCTCTCTGACCTGCGCGCGCTTTGGCGGCTGCGGAAAGTAGCGCGCGATGATCGGCCAGACGCCATCGCGCGCGCGCTGCAGGACGAAGATCATCAGTACGCCGAAGACGATGATCTCGAAGTTGCCACTTTGCCCGAGCAGTTTCGGCAGCCAGTCCTGCAGCCACTGTTTCAGGATGCTGATCAGCCCAGCGCCGACGATCGCGCCCCAGACATGCGCCACGCCGCCGATCACCGCCATGAACAGGTATTCAATTCCCTGTGTCAAGGAAAACGGCGTCGGATTGACGAAGCGTTGCAAGTGCGCGTAGAGCCAGCCGGAAGTGCTCGCGTAAAGTGCGGCGAGCGTGAAGATGACGATCTTCGAACGGGCGGTATGCACGCCCATCGCTTCGGCCATCAGCGACCCGCCGCGCAGCGCACGGATGGCACGCCCTTCGCGCGAGTCGAGCAGGTTGCGCGTGGCGAGCAGGGCGAGCAGGAGAACGGCCCAGATCAGGTAGAAGAACTCGCGCCCGGTCCTCACCTCGAGGTCGAAGAAGCTTAGCGGCGGAATGCCGGTCAGCCCGGTGTATCCGCCCAGTCCGGTGAGGTTGCCAAACAGGTAGTAGAGGCTGATCCCCCAGGCGATCGTCCCCAAAGGAAGAAAATGCCCCGACAAGCGCAAGGTCACCAGCCCCAGTGAAATGGCGACAGCCGCCGTAATCAGCAGGCCGGCGGGCAAGGTGAGCCAGGGGGAAACGCCGTGGACGGTGGTGAGATAAGCCGAGGAATAGGCGCCGAGTCCGACGAAAGCTGCCTGGCCGAACGAGGTCAGGCCGCCGACCCCGGTCAGCACGACGAGGCCGAGGGCGACGATCGCGTAAAGGCCGATGTAGTCGAGCAGCGTGATGTAGAACTCGGGCAGCAACAGCGGTGCGACGAGCAGGGCAGCAATGAAGAGCGCGAGCAGGGTGGTCGAACGTACCGTCGGCATCATTGCTCCTCGACGTGCGTCGTCTTCAGCGAGCGCCAGAGGAGCACCGGAATGATCAGCGTGAAGACGATCACTTCCTTGAAGGCGCTGGCCCAGAACGAGGAGTACGACTCGAGCAGGCCGACCAGGGCAGCACCGGCAGCGGCGACCGGGTAGCTGGCCAGGCCGCCGATGATCGCTCCGACGAAACCTTTCAGCCCGATCAGGAAGCCCGAATCGTAGTAGATCGTCGTGATCGGTGAAATCAGGATGCCGGAGAGGACGCCGATCAGCGCGGCGAGGGTAAACGACAGCATTCCGGCGAGCGTTCCGGAGATTCCCATCAGGCGCGCCCCGGTGCGATTCATTGCCGTCGCGCGCAGCGCCTTGCCGTAGATCGTGCGCTCGAAAAACAGGTAGAGGGCAATAATCAGCGCCAGGCTGGCAACGATGACGAGTACCGTCTGTCCTTGCAGCAAGGCGTCACCGATGGCGAAACTGACTTCGGTAAAGGGTGGCGTGCGCGAGCCTTCGGCACCGAAGAACAGCAGTCCGAGGCCGGTCAGCGCGACATGTACGGCAACCGAGACAATGAGCAGGACGAGCACCGACGCCTCGGCCACCGGTTGATAGGCGAGACGATAGATCATTGGTCCGAGCGGCACGACCAGCATCAGCGCAAGCAGTACCTGTACCGGCAACGGCAGGGTAGCCGGCGATACGGCGATCAGCGTTCCGGCGAGGAGCAGCGGGACACCGACGTTGAGCAGGACGATCAGCGGCAGGCGGCGCAATTGCCCGGCGCGCAGCGCGCGGCTGCCTTCGAGTACGCCGATCAGCACACCGAGCGCGAGCAGCAGCCAGACGGTTCCCGGCAGCTTGCCGGTCTGCAGGCTGGCCAGGGTCAGCGCACCGAAGGCGACGAACTCGCCCTGGGGAATGAAGATGACGCGGGTAACGGCAAAAACGAGCACCAGAGCAAGCGCCAGCAGCGCATAAATCGCGCCGTTGGTAAGGCCATCCTGGCCGAGCAGCAAGGCAATCTGCAAATCCATCGGAGTATCCACGCAGGCGGGGCGAGTGCCGCACCGCCTGCCGCGGCCCCGGTCCGGGGCGCGCCGAACGAGAGAGTTAATGCGTTACTGCACGAGTTTCCAGTTACCGCCTTCGATGCGGACCATGACACGAGCACGTTGATCGAAACCCAGGTGATCCTGCGCGCTCAGATTGAAAACGCCGTGCGCCGCCGTCACGTTACGCGTAGCTTCGAGCGCATCGCGCAAGGCCTTGCGGAATTCCCGCGTTCCCGGCTGGCCTTTCTTCAGCGCTTCCGGCACTGCGCTGGCGAGCAGCTTGGCCGCGTCCCAGGCGTGTGCGCCAAAGGTCGACACGCTCCCCTTGCCGTGCGCGGCTTCGTACTTGTTCACGTATTCGAGCGCCGCCTTCTTGATCGGGTTGCTGTCGGGCAGTTGTGCGGCGACCAGCACCGGTCCGGCGGGCAGGAAGGTTCCCTCGCAGTCCTTGCCGCAGACGCGCAGGAAGTCGGCATTGGCGACCCCGTGCGTCTGATACATGATTCCCTTGTAGCCCTTTTCTTTCAGAGACTTCTGCGGCAGAGCGGCAGGTGTCCCGGCACCGCCGACGAGTACTGCATCGGGCTTGGCGGCCATGATCTTGAGGACCTGCCCGGTGACCGAGGTATCGGCCCGATTGAAACGCTCGTTGGCGACGATCTGGATCTTGCGCACCTCGGCGATCTTCGAGAACTCGTTCCACCAGCCCTCGCCGTAGGCATCGGCAAAGCCGATATAGGCGACAGTCTTGACGTTGTTGTTGGTCATGTGCTCGACGATGGCCGTGGCCATCTGCGCGTCGTTCTGCGGCGTCTTGAAGACCCAGTAGCGCTTGGCGTCCATCGGCTCGATGATGCGCGAGGACGCGGCCATCGAGATCATCGGCGTTTCCGCCTCGGCAACGACGTCGATCATGGCCAGCGAATTGGGCGTGATCGTCGATCCGACGATGACGTCGACCTTGTTTTCGGCAATCAGCTTGCGCGTGTTCTTGACCGCCGTCGTCGTATCCGAAGCGTCGTCGAGAACGATGTAGTTGACCTTCTGGCCGGCGATCGTCGTCGGCAGCAGGGCGAACGAATTCTTCTCGGGGATGCCGAGCGAGGCGGCCGGTCCGGTGGCCGAGAGGGTGACGCCGACGTTGATGTCGGCGTGAACGGTGACGGCAAACGCGGCCGCCAGAACGGCCAGCAGGCGGCCGATGCGTGCGTTGATTCTCATGGTGTCCCCTGACAAGGTGGTTTGATGTGGCCGCGGCGACGCCGCCGCAATCAGCGCGTCGAAAAGGGTGCATTGTGCGACCAGCGCCAGCGTGAGACAAGTCTAGGCGAACGTATCATGCGCAAATTTCACGATAAAGGCGCTCACGACGCACAAAAAGACGATTCTGACGAAGCGACTGCCGTGCCGAAGCGCAAGATGTGTGCCGAGCAACGAACCAAGGACATTGGCGCAGGCCATCACGACGGCGACTTGCGGCAGGAAATGACCACTCGGAATGAAGTAGCCGAGCGCCGCCAGATTGGTTGTCATGTTCACCACTTTGGCCGCTGCCGAGGCGTGCAGGAAGTCGAAGCCGAAGAAGCGGATGAACAGGAAGATCAGGAAACTGCCGGTGCCCGGACCGAAGAAGCCGTCGTAGAAACCGATCGCGCCACCGAGCACCAGCGCGTAGGCAAACTCGCGCCGACCACTGTGTTGCGGTCGGTGGACCGTCCCCAGGTCAGGACGCAGGAAAGTGTAGGCGGCCGCCGCAATCAGCAGGATCAGGATCAGCGGCCGCAGCAGCAAGGGCGGGAGCCAGGCGACGGCGAGCGCGCCGGCGTACGAGCAGGCAAACGCCGCAAGCGCCGCCGGCAGCGTCGTTCGCCAGGGCATGTCGACGCGTCGCGCGTAGCGCCAGGCGGCATTCGCCGTGCCGAAAATGCTGGAAAACTTGTTGGTGCCGAAGAGCGTCGCCGGTGTGGTCTGCGGTAGCGCACTGAACAGCGCCGGGATCTGGATCAGCCCGCCGCCGCCGACCAGCGAGTCGATGAAACCGGCAAACAGCGCTGAAATGGCCAGACCCAGGAGCAGCGCGGCGCTGATCTCGTCGCTCATCGGCCGTCAACGCGCTTCGCTCGTCTTGCGCGTTTTCCGGCGCCTCGGGTGGCTGTCGGGCTGAGCCTCGGCTGCCGGTGCGGCAAGCGCCGCCAGCCAATCGGCGATCTGGCGGTAGACCCGCGCATCGGTGAGCATCTCACGATGCCCCAGGCGGCCGACCGCAGCGCTCTGCACACGGTCGCCGACCGTCGACGAGCTGGCGCCCGCCGGACCGAACGCTCGATCAGCCAGGACGCTGTCGAAGCGATGCTCGATATCCTCGGCCAGACTGCCGGCGAGGAAGCGACACGCGATCCGGCTCAGGCCGGCTGGCGCACGCCCGCCCGCCGCCGCGCCCGGCCGCGCGAGTGGATTGGCGCGCAGCGTCGCCGCGAGCTGCTGTCCGAGCCGTTCGGCGGGCGAGGCGAGCTGTGCCGCCCCCAGACAGATCACCATGTCGGTCGATGCGGACCAGTGCCTTCCCGCCCTTGCCGCGTCTTCGCAGGCGGCCAGCGCCAGCAGGCCGCCCATGCCGTGGCCAAGAAGAATCAAGCGACTTTCCGGGTGCGGCCAGGCCGCGTGCAGTTGTTCGAGCAGCGCGGCGAGCGCCGGCGCGTTCTCGCTCACCGGCAAGTCGGTGCGATAGCGCACGTAGACCGGCGTATAGCCAAAATCTATCTGCAGTTGCTGGCCGAAATCGACCCCTGGCGATGTCGCGAGAGCGGCCTCGGCGGTCGCCGGAAGCGCTTGCCAGGCCGTTTCGTCACAGCCCTGGCCGTGGATGAAGACGCTGATCTGCGCGCCGGCTGCTGGCCACGCCGCGCGTACGGCAGCGGCCTCCGGTGCCACGACAGCGCCGTCGGCACGGAGCGCTGGAGCGGTTCCCGGTTGAGCTTCGCCGGCTGCCGGCGACGCAGCGAAGACACCGGCCAGGGCGCCCTGCACCCGACTGGCAAGCGCTCCGGGTGGCTGTTCGGCGTTGCCTCTGGCATAGCGCTCTTCGACCAGTCCGGCCAGGCCACACAGCGCCTTGTTGGCCAGATCGACGACCTGATAAACGTTGGCAACGAGTCCGTCATGCGCACGCTCGACCAGGTGCACCGGTCGGGCAAGCAGAGGGGCCCGGCGCAGGAGCGCGAACGACTTGCCGGCAAGCGCAGTGTGCAGCGCACGCACGCGCGCCGTCGTCGCCTGCACGGCGGCTTGTGCTCTCTGACTGTAGCCGACGCCAGGGCGCAGCACTTGCGTGGTCTTCTTTCCGGCTTTCATGGAATGTCCCGAGAGCGTGTGAAACGAGGCTGCTGCGTTGCCGAGCTACCGCCTTGCTGGCGACTGACGAGTCGCGCACTACCGCCCGGGTAAATTTCGCCGTCGGCAGAGCAAGGCAAACCGAGGCGCGGCGGGCGCCAGGGCAAGCCCCGGCGCGCCGACTGCGGCTGCGCGACCGCCATGGTACCCGCCAGGGCAAGCTTTGGCGAGGGCGAGCCGCCGCCGCGCTCAGTCGATCGCCGCGAGAACGCTCATCGCCTCGGCATGTCGCTCGCGCAAGGACGCTTCGCTCAGGCCAAGCAGGCACAGCGACGATTCACCAAGTTTCGTCCACTCCTGCGTCAGGCTGGCACCGGTCAGGTCCTGCAGCAGATGCTCGGCGGTCTGACTGACGGCGATCAGGCGACTGCCGGCCAGCGGCAGACCTGACTGGTGCTGAGCAATGGCCGATGGTTCGTGATGCGCGCGAATGGCCTGGCAGATCTCGTCGGGCAACCACCACTCGGTCGCCAGCAGGCTGCCGACGACTGCGTGGTCGGTCGGGTGGTCGGCCTGCTCGACCGCGGTAAAGCTGCGCTCGGCGTCGCTGTTGGCGCGCGCCAGCGTCTGTCGGTAGTCGGCGCAGCGGCGCAGCAGAATGACGATTCCGCAGTCGCGAAAGAGCCCGAAGGTGTAAGCGTCGGCGGCACTCAGGCCGGGCAGGGAAAGGCTTTGCGCAAGCCAGCCGGAGAGCGCGGCGATGCGGGCCGACGAGTCCCAGAAGCGGACGTAGTGCGCACTGTCCGGAAATGCGCGCCGCAGGCTGATCGCCGCGACGGCACGTGCGCTCAGCTCCAGGCCGAGCAGCACGAGCGCCTCGGGCACCGAGCGCACGCGCGTGCGCAGGCCGAAGTACGGCGAGTTGGCCGTCCTGATCAAGCCGGCGGCGAGCCCGACATCCGCCTTGATCAGTTGCCCGATGCGACGAAAGCATGGGTTGTCGCTGAGCACTTCGGATCTGATCCGGTCGATGATCTGCGGGCGCGGCGGAATATCGATCGCCCGAATCGCATCGTCAAGCGCCTTGGTCAGCGATGGCCGGCCGTCTGGCCGACCGTTGTTCGGGACATTCATCTCGTTCTCATCCACTCCAGAAGCGCCTCCTCGGGCATCGGCCGGGCGTGCAGGAAACCCTGCGTTGCGTCGACTCCCGCTGCTTCGGCCGCCGCCCGTTGTTCGGCCGTTTCAATGCCCTCGGCAACGACCAGCATCCCCAGTTCGCCGGCCAGGCGCGTGATGGCGC
>NZ_JAVMKF010000015.1:0-9771 GCF_031732815.1 Accumulibacter sp.
GGTCGACCTGGAGGCGCATGGACTACCTTTTCTCTCTCCTACTTGTAGTGCACATCCTGGCGGCTTTGGGGGTGATCGGCCTGGTTCTCGTTCAGCATGGCAAAGGAGCCGACATGGGGGCTGCTTTCGGCAGCGGAGCCTCGGGCAGCCTGTTCGGTGCCACTGGCTCGGCCAACTTTCTCAGCCGGACGACGGCAGTCCTGGCGACCGTCTTCTTCGTCACCAGCCTGTCCTTGGCTTATCTCGCATCAAGCAAGCCAAAAACGTCTGGCAGCGTGATGCAGGATGCGGTAAAATCGGCACCCGTTCCAGTGGCGCCGGAAGCCGGCACCGAGAAGAGTGCGCTACCCGCGGATGCTGATTCGAAGGCGAAGGAAATTCCCAAGTAATTGGGTATGGCGGCGGTGTGGCAAGTGCAGTTCCCCTCGGTTTGATGTCCTCGCTGCCTGTAGTAGTGCCGACGTGGTGAAATTGGTATACACGCTATCTTGAGGGGGTAGTGACTTCGGTCGTATGAGTTCGAGTCTCATCGTCGGCACCAGAAGAAGCCATCCGTGGCGGATGGCTGGGGATTGAACTGAAGGGCTTGTGGGGCGGATCATGCTGGAAAGCTATTTCCCTGTATTTGTCTTCATACTGATCGGTATTGCCTTCGGCTTTGCGCCGGTCATCGCTGGCATGATCGTCGCCCCACACCGACCGGACAGCGAAAAGCTCTCGCCTTACGAATGCGGCTTCGAGGCATTCGAAGATGCGCGCATGAAGTTCGACGTGCGCTACTACCTGATCGCGATCATCTTCATTCTGTTTGACCTGGAGGTGGCATTCCTCCTGCCGTGGGCGACGATCTTCAAGGAGATCGTCAGTACCGAGTCGGTGCGCTGGTTCGGCTTCGTCGAGATGCTGGTCTTCATCGCCATCCTGGTCGTCGGTTACGTGTACGCCTGGGCCAAAGGCGCTCTGGATTGGGAGTGAGGAATCATGGGCATCGAGGGCATCCTGCAAGAAGGCTTTGTGACCACGACGGCGGACAAGCTGATCAACTACGTCCGTACGGGTTCGCTCTGGCCGATGACCTTCGGCCTCGCCTGCTGCGCCATCGAGATGATTCACGCCGGTTGTTCGCGCTACGACCTTGACCGGTTCGGCATCGTCTTTCGGCCCAGTCCGCGCCAGTCCGATGTCATGGTGGTGGCGGGTACGCTGACCAACAAGATGGCGCCGGCAATGCGCAAGGTCTACGATCAGATGGCCGAGCCGCGCTGGGTGATTTCGATGGGCTCGTGCGCCAATGGGGGCGGCTACTACCATTACTCGTATTCGGTCGTGCGCGGTTGTGACCGCATCGTTCCGGTCGACATTTACGTGCCGGGTTGCCCGCCAACGGCCGAGGCGTTGATTTATGGTCTGATCCAGTTGCAGAACAAGATTCGTCGAACGAGCACGATCGCCCGTTAGTCTTCCCCCACACCCCCCAACCAACCACGAGTGTGACTCATGTCCGCCACGCTGGAAGCGCTAAGCAACACGCTGAACACGCATCTTGGTGATCGAGTCAAGTCCCTTGAGGTGGCCTTCGGTGAGGTCACCCTCGAGGTGGATGCGGCCGATTATCTCCCTGTAATGATGTCGCTGCGCGACGAACCCGCCCTGGCATTCGAGGAATTGATCGATCTGTGTGGCATCGATTACTCGACCTACGGCCACGCGCCGCGCGTCGGCCGACGTTTTGCGGCGGTCGTGCACCTCCTTTCGGTCAGCCGGAACTGGCGTTTGCGTGTGCGCGCCTTCGCGCCGGACGACGATTTCCCGTCACTGCCTTCGGTGACTGGGATCTGGAACTGCGCTGACTGGTTTGAACGCGAGGCTTTCGACCTTTACGGCATCGTCTTCCCGGGACACGCCGACCTGCGGCGCATTCTTACCGATTACGGTTTCATTGGCCACCCCTTCCGCAAGGATTTCCCCCTTTCGGGTTATGTCGAAATGCGCTATGACCCGGATCAGCAACGCGTGATCTACGAGCCGGTGACCATCGAGCCGCGCGAGGTGACGCCGCGGATCGTTCGTGAGGCGACTTACGGGAACACCGACAATGCCTGAACTGCGCAACTTTACCCTGAACTTCGGGCCGCAACACCCGGCGGCACACGGCGTGCTGCGCATGGTGCTCGAACTCGACGGTGAGGTCGTCATGCGGGCTGACCCGCACATCGGCTTGCTGCATCGGGCGACCGAGAAACTCGCCGAGAACAAGACCTGGATTCAATCGGTGCCGTACATGGACCGGCTTGACTACATGTCGATGATGTGCAACGAGCACGCCTATTGCATGGCGATCGAACGTCTGCTGCAGATCGAAGTACCGATTCGTGCCCAGTACATTCGCGTGATGTTCGATGAGGTTACGCGCATTCTCAATCACCTGCTCTGGGTCGGGTGCCACGGCCTCGATGTCGGCGCGATGACCATGGTGCTCTACGCGTTCCGCGAGCGCGAAGATCTGGTCGATTGCTACGAAGCGGTGTCCGGTGCGCGGATGCACGCGGCTTACTACCGCCCGGGCGGCGTATACCGTGACCTGCCCGACAGCATGCCGCAGTATCGCGAGTCGAAATGGCGCAGCGCGACGCAGGTCAAGGCGCTCAACGAGGTGCGCAGCGGCTCGTTGCTCGACTTCCTGGAAGATTTTGTGAGCCGCTTCCCGAAACTGCTCGACGAGTACGAGACGCTGCTCACCGACAACAGAATCTGGAAGCAACGCTTGGTTGACGTCGGTGTCGTCTCGCCCGAGCGTGCGCTGCAGCGTGGTTTCACCGGGCCGATGTTGCGTGGCTCAGGGATCGCCTGGGATCTGCGCAAAAAGCAGCCGTACGAGGTGTACGATCGGGTCGACTTCGACATTCCGGTGGGTGTGAACGGCGACTCGTACGATCGTTACCTCGTTCGCATGGAGGAAATGCGCCAGGCCAATCGCATCGTCAAGCAGTGTATCGAATGGCTGCGCCAGAACCCGGGCCCGGTCATCACCGACAACCACAAGGTTGCTCCGCCGAGCCGCGAAGCGATGAAGTCGAACATGGAAGAACTGATTCACCACTTCAAGCTGTGCACCGAGGGAATCCATGTTCCGGCAGGAGAGGTGTATTCGGCGGTCGAGCATCCGAAAGGCGAGTTCGGCATCTATCTGGTTTCCGACGGGGCAAACAAGCCGTATCGGTTGAAGATCCGCGCGCCGGGGTATGTTCACCTGTCGGCCATGGACGAAATGGTCTGTGGCCACATGCTGGCCGACGTAGTGACCATCATTGGATCGCAGGACGTTGTTTTTGGCGAGATTGACCGCTGATGTTGAGTTCACAATCGATCGCGAGAATTGATCGCGAAATAGCCAAGTACCCGGCTGATCAGAAGCAGTCGGCGGTGATGGCGGCGCTCGCCATCGCCCAGGAAGAGCTGGGCTGGTTGCCCGGCGAGGCGATCGAGTTCGTCGCCCGCCATCTCGCAATGCCACCGATAGCCGCTTTTGAGGTGGCGACCTTCTACAACATGTACGACCTCAAGCCGGTCGGCAAGTACAAGATCTCGGTCTGCACCAACCTGCCGTGCATGCTCAGCGGGGGAGTCGATGCCGGTGAATATCTGAAGCAGAAACTCGGGATTGGCTACAACGAAACGACTGCCGACGGTCTGATCACGCTGAAGGAAGGCGAGTGCATGGGGGCCTGTGGCGATGCGCCGGTGATGATCGTCAACAACCGCCGGATGTGTAGCTGGATGGACCCGGAGCAGATCGACAAACTGTTGGCGGAGCTCAAGTAATGGCAATCCTTGGGGCAATCAACCCGATGCTCAGCGTCGGTTTGGACGGCGACAACGCGTGGCGCCTGGCCGATTACGTCAAACGGGGAGGCTATTCCGCGCTACGCCGTGTGCTCGAGGGCAAGCTGCCGCAGGAACAGGTGATCAACGAGGTCAAGAAGTCGGTGTTGCGTGGGCGTGGTGGCGCGGGCTTCCCGACCGGCCTGAAGTGGAGCTTCATGCCGCGCTCGTTCCCCGGCGACAAGTATGTCGTATGCAATTCCGACGAAGGTGAGCCGGGGACTTTCAAGGACCGCGACATCCTGCGTTACAACCCGCATTCGGTCATCGAGGGCATGGTGATCGCGGGCTACGCAATGGGTGCCGGGCGCGGCTACAACTACATTCACGGCGAGATTTGGGAGATCTACGAGCGCTTCGAGGAGGCACTCGCCGAGGCGCGAGAAGCGGGTTTTCTGGGCGCGAACATTCTCGGCTCGGGGTTCAATTTCGAACTTTTTGCGCACCATGGCTATGGCGCGTACATCTGCGGCGAAGAGACGGCGCTGCTCGAATCGATCGAAGGAAAGAAGGGGCAGCCGCGTTTCAAGCCTCCTTTCCCGGCATCGTTCGGTCTCTACGGCAAGCCGACGACGATCAACAACACCGAGACTTTTGCCTCCGTTCCCTACATCATCAACCTGGGCGGCGAGGCCTATCTCGAAGCCGGCAAGGCGAACAACGGCGGAACCAAGCTCTTTTCGGTGTCCGGTCATGTCAATCGACCGGGCAACTACGAGGTTCCGCTCGGCACACCTTTCGCGACCCTGCTCGAAATGGCCGGCGGCATGCGCCACGGGCGCAAGCTGAAAGCCTGCATTCCCGGTGGATCGTCGGCCCCGGTCGTGCCGGCGGCGGCGATGATGGAATGCGCGATGGACTACGATTCGATCAGCAAAGCCGGCTCGATGCTCGGTTCTGGCGCGGTGATCGTGATGGATGAGACAACGTGCATGGTCAAGGCGCTTGAGCGCCTTTCCTTCTTCTACTACGAGGAATCCTGCGGGCAGTGCACGCCTTGTCGCGAAGGAACGAGTTGGTTGTACAAGGTGGTGTACCGCATCGAGCATGGCCAAGGACGGTCGGACGACCTTGATCTGTTGTCCAGCGTGACCAGCAACATCATGGGGCGGACGATCTGCGCACTGGGTGACGCCGCGTCAATGCCGGTACAGAGCTTCATCAAGCATTTTCGCGACGAGTTCGCGTACCACATCGAACACAGGAAGTGCCTCGTGCCCGTTGAGCTGCAGCGCGCCGGCAGTGGCTTCTTCAAGGCTAGCGTTTAGGGTACGACACGATGGACATCGAAATTGACGGCAAGCTGGCGCACGTGCCGGATGGCGGCACGATCATGGATGCCGCGCAACAGGTGGGCGCCTACATCCCGCACTTCTGTTACCACAAGAAGCTGTCGATCGCCGCCAACTGCCGCATGTGCCTGGTCCAGGTCGAAAAAGCCCCGAAGCCGCTGCCCGCTTGCGCTACACCGGTAACCAACGGCATGAAGGTCTTCACACATTCCGATCTTGCCGTCAAGGCACAGAAGGGTGTGATGGAGTTCCTCCTGATCAACCACCCGCTCGACTGTCCGATCTGCGACCAGGGCGGCGAGTGTCAGTTGCAGGATCTGGCGGTAGGTTATGGCGGCGGTGCGTCACGCTACCAGGAAAGCAAGCGTGTGGTCATGCACAAGGATGTCGGTCCGCTGATCTCGATGCAGGAGATGACGCGTTGCATCCACTGTACTCGCTGCGTGCGTTTTGGCCAGGAAATCGCCGGGGTCATGGAACTGGGTATGGCGAACCGCAACATGCACTCGGAAATTGTCACCTTTGTCGGTCGCTCGGTCGATTCCGAGTTGTCCGGCAACATGATCGACCTCTGCCCGGTCGGCGCGCTCACCTCCAAGCCTTTTCGTTATTCGGCGCGCAGCTGGGAGCTGGCGCGCCGTCGTTCGATCAGCCCGCACGATAGCCTGGGTGCCAACCTGACGTTGCACATCAAGAACAACGTCGTCATGCGCGCCCTGCCGCGCGAAAACGAGGACGTCAACGAGTGCTGGATCTCCGACAAGGACCGTTTCTCCTACGAAGCGCTGAACTCCCCGGCGCGCCTGGGCAAGCCGCTGATCCGCATCGACGGGGCGCTGCGCGAGGTTGAGTGGAACGTTGCCCTGGACTATGTCGCGCACGCCTTGCGCGATATCGCCAGAGAGCACGGCGGCGAGTCGGTTGCTGCTCTGGGTTCGCCGCACGCGACGCTGGAAGAACTGTTCCTGCTCCAGAAGCTCATGCGCGGCCTGGGTTCAGGCAGTGTCGATTTTCGTCCGCGGCGGCGCGATTTCTCAACCGACGGCAAGCGCCTCGGGGTGCCCTGGCTCGGCCTCAAGCTGGCCGAAATCTCCCAGCTCGACGCGGCGCTGGTCGTCGGCAGCTTCCTGCGCAAGGACCATCCCCTGTTCGCGCAACGTCTTCGCCAGTTGGCGAGGAAGTGGGGCAAGGTCAGCCTCGTCTCGGTCAGCGCCGACGATCCCTTGCTCCCGTTGCATGCGCAGATGGCCGTTTCCCCGGCGGACTTGCCGGCGGCGCTGGCGGCTGTGGTAAAAGCTGCGGCTGAGCAGCAAGGCAAGCCGGTGCCGGCGGGCGTGCAATCGGTGACCACATGCGCGGCCAGTCAGGCCATTGCGCGAAGCCTGATCGAAGGGGAAAAAAGCGCGATCTTTCTCGGCAATGCTGCCGAGCAGAGTCCCTACGCCGCGCAGTTGCACGCCCTGGCCAACGCTTTGGCCGGTTTGACCGGGGCAAGTTGCGGCTTCATCGGTGAAGCGGCGAACAGCGTTGGCGGCCACTTGGCGCAAGCAGTGCCGACCTCGCTGAACGCGCGCGAGATGTTCGCGCAGCCGCGCAAGGCGTATGTCCTGCTTGGCGTCGAACCCGAGCTCGACTGCTACGACCCGCAACTGGCGACTACCGCTCTGCGCTCGGCTGACTTTGTCGTCGTTCTCAGCGCGTTTGGTGACGGCGCAGTGCGCGAGCACGCCGACGCGCTGCTGCCGATCGCGGCATTCAGCGAGACCTCCGGTACATTCGTCAACGCCGAGGGGCGAATCCAGAGCTTCAGCGGCGCGTTACGCCCATTTGGTGACGCCCGTCCCGGCTGGAAGGTGCTGCGTGTGCTCGGCAACCTGCTTGAGCAGCCCGGCTTTGCCTACGAAACGAGCGAGCAGGTGCGTGCCGACATCACGCCGCTCGCCGAAGGCTTCGTTGCCGGACTGGATAACGGCTTGCGCGAGGTAGCACTCTCGCTGCCGGCAAAACCTGGCGGTCTGCAGCGTATTGCCGACGTGCCTATTCATTTTGCCGACGCGCTCGTTCGGCGCGCGCCGGCCTTGCAGAAGACACGCGACGCGGCAGCACCGGCGGCTCGTCTGTGCGCTGCCACGCTGGCCAGGCTAGGGCTGAGCGAAGGCGCCACGGTACGGGTCAAACAGGCTGGTGGCGAAGCGCTGTTGGCGCTCGTCGCCGACGCTACGGTGCCTCCCGACTGCATCCGTGTCGCTGCTGGCCACGCGTCGACCGCGACGCTGGGCGAGATGTTCGGTGCGATCAACGTGGAGCGAGCATGATGGTGGAAGCGCTGCAGGCAATGTTGCAAGGCTTGTTTGGGCCGGTTTTCCCGCTCGTCTGGACGGTGCTCAAGATCGTCCTGATCATTGCTCCCCTCCTGCTCGGCGTCGCCTATCTTACTTTCGTCGAGCGCAAGGTCATCGGCTGGATGCAGGTGCGTATTGGCCCGAACCGTGTTGGTCCCTGGGGTCTGATCCAGCCGATTGCTGACGGCCTGAAGCTGCTGCTCAAGGAGGTGGTGATTCCCACCGGAGCGGACAAGAGCGTTTTCCTTCTGGCCCCGATGTTCGCCTTCGCGCCGGCTCTTGCCGCCTGGGCCGTGATTCCGTTTACCGACCATCTCGTCCTCGCTGATGTCGATGCCAGCCTGCTCTACATCATGTCGGTGACCTCGATCGGCGTGTACGGGATCATTCTTTCCGGCTGGGCGTCGAACTCCAAGTATGCCTTTCTCGGCAGCATGCGCTCGGCGGCGCAAATGATTTCATATGAAGTCGCAATGGGCTTGGCGCTGGTCGTCGTCCTCATGGTATCGAACAGCCTCAACCTGGGCGACATCGTGCAGGGACAGGGCAAAGGCTACTTTGCTGAAAAAGGGATTGGTTTCCTTTCCTGGAACTGGCTGCCGCTACTCCCGATGTTCGTCGTTTACCTGGTTGCCATCGTGGCCGAGACCAACCGGGCGCCTTTCGACTTGGCCGAAGGCGAGTCGGAGATCGTTGGTTTCCACGTTGAGTATTCTGGCATGGCCTTTGCGGTCTTCTTCCTGGCCGAATACGCCAACATGATCCTGGTCTCGACGCTGACCTCGATCCTCTTTCTGGGCGGTTGGCTGTCGCCGGTCGGTTTCCTGCCAGATGGCATTTTCTGGCTGTTCGTGAAGATTTCCGCCGTCCTGTTCATCTTCCTTTGGGTGCGCGCCACTTACCCGCGCTACCGCTACGATCAGATCATGCGCCTGGGCTGGAAAGTCTTCATTCCGCTCTGTCTGATCTGGCTGGTCGTCGTCGGGTGCTGGATGATGTCGCCTTTGAACATTTGGCAGTGAGAGGCCAGTCATGGGTTCGATGAAGGAGATTTTCAACAGCCTGCTGCTCAGGGAGCTGTTCAAGGGCTTGTCGGTTACCGGGCGCTACATGTTCGCGCGCAAGATCACCGTGCAATATCCCGAGGAAAAGACCCCGCAGAGCTTCCGCTTTCGTGGCCTGCACGCCTTGCGGCGCTATCCGAATGGCGAAGAGCGCTGCATTGCCTGCAAGCTTTGTGAAGCGGTCTGTCCCGCGATGGCCATTACCATCGAGTCCGACCAGCGAGACGACGGTTCGCGCCGCACGACGCGCTACGACATCGACTTGACCAAGTGCATCTTCTGCGGCTTCTGCGAGGAGGCATGCCCGGTTGACGCGATCGTCGAGACCAGGATCTATGAGTACCACGGCGAAGTGCGTGGAGACCTCTACTATACAAAGGCGATGCTGTTGGCGAATGGCGATCGGTACGAAACCCAGATTGCCGCCGACCGCGCGCTCGATTCGAAGTACCGCTGACGGGGCGCCACGATGGAATTCCGAACCTTCGTTTTCTTTTTTCTGTCAGCCGTGCTCTTGCTGGCGGCGTTGCGCGTCATCACTGCGCGCAACCCGGTACATGCCGCCCTCTACCTCGTCCTCGCCTTTTTCTCGGCGAGCGGTATCTGGATGCTGCTGCAGGCGGAGTTCCTCGCCATGGCGCTGATCCTGGTCTATGTCGGTGCGGTGATGGTCCTGTTCCTGTTCGTCGTGATGATGCTCGACATCAATCTGGATCGTTTGCGTGAGGGTTTCTGGAGCTATCTCCCGCTGGGGTCGATCATTGCGCTGCTGATGGTCGCCGAAATGGCTCTCGTTCTTGGCGGTCGGCACCTTGGTTTGCTGGAGAGCAGTGTGCGACAGGCGACCGCTGAGGACAGCAACGTGCAGGCGGTCGGACGCCTGCTGTTCACCGATTACGTCTATCCCTTCGAATTGGCATCGGTCATCCTGCTGGTCGGGATCGTCGCCGCCGTCGCCCTGACTCAGCGCGAGAAGCGGAAGAACAAGGCGGTAAGTCCGGGGCAGCAGGTTTTCGTCAAGGCGAAGGATCGCGTGCGCGTTCTCTCGATGCCGGCCGAAAAGCGCGACACTTAGGCGATCACAGCAAAACACAGGTACAAGACCGGGCGGCCGTACTGTGTCGCCCGAAGCAAAAGGAATCAGGGAGGCACCTTGCTCACACTGTCCCATTTTCTGATCCTGGGCGCGAT
>NZ_JAVMKF010000016.1:0-9727 GCF_031732815.1 Accumulibacter sp.
GTTCTATCTGCGCGCACTCGCCTGCGCTCAGCGCTACGATCGGACCACCGGCTATTTCACGGCGACCGCGCTGGCGATAGCGGCGCGCGGCCTTGAAGGCCTGGTGCTGAACAACGGCCGGATGCGCCTGGTGGTCGGTTGCACGCTCGATGAGCCCGAGGTGGCGGCCATCGAGCACGGCCAGTCACTGAAGGACACCGTCGAAGGCCGGTTATTGAAGATGCCGCTCGCCGGCAGTTCGCCAAGGGAACAACAGGCGCTGGAACTGTTGGCGTGGATGGTGGCCAGGGGCTACCTCGAAATCAAGGTCGCCGTTCCCTGCGACGACGATCGCAACCCGGTAGCCACGCAGGCCATTTTCCACGAGAAGGCCGGCATCCTCGAAGACAAGACCGGCGCCAGGCTGGCTTTCGCCGGCAGCGTGAACGAAACCGCCTACGGCTGGCTGCACAACTGGGAGAGTTTCCATGTCTTCTGCGACTGGGACGGCGGCAGCCGGCACGTGGACGCGGAAGAGAAGAGCTTTGCCCTGCTGTGGGCAGACCGTGCCAGGCGCGCACGCGTGCTCGACGTACCCGCGGCGGTGCGCGAAGAGCTGCTGCGCTTCCTCCCGCGCGATGAAGAAGGATCAGAGTGCGAACCGGAACGGATCAGGCGGGCGCGAAGCGCCGAGGCTGTTCCAGACTCAACTGCCGAAGAGGAGCCGGTCAAACGGAAAAGCACGCCGCAGGCCACTTCGATCGATGAGCGACGGAAAGCGGTGTGGCAACTGATCTGGTCTGCACCGCAGCAAGCAGGCGGTGAGCGTATCGCCGAAGCGACCAGTGCCGTGACCCCCTGGCCGCATCAGATTCTGACCTTTCAGCGCATGCTCGACCATTGGCCACCCCGTCTGCTGATTGCCGATGAAGTGGGGTTGGGCAAGACCATCGAGGCCGGCCTCGTGTTGCGCTACGCGTGGCTTTCCGGGCGCGCGCAGCGCATCCTGATCATGGCACCCAAGGCGGTGATGACGCAGTGGCAAGCCGAGTTGCGCGAGAAGTTCAACCTTAACTGGCCGATCTATGACGGCAAGCGGCTGAACTGGTATCCCTCGCCGCTGCTGCGGGGGAAATCGGAAAAGGAAGTCTCGCGCGACGACTGGCATCGCGAACCTTTCGTCATCGTCTCCAGCCACCTGATGCGCCGGCGCGACCGTCAGCACGAACTACTGGAAGCGGCCGACCCGTGGGACCTCATCGTTCTCGATGAGTCGCATCATGCACGACGGAAAAGCCCGGGCGCCGTGCAGGAGGGTCCGCCCAATCTTCTCTTGAAGCTGATGCAGCGTCTCAAGGAGCGCACCGACGGCCTGCTCTTGCTGACCGCGACACCGATGCAGGTGCATCCGGTCGAGGTCTGGGATCTGCTTTCGCTGCTGGCCATGCCGCCGGCCTGGTCCCGGCAGGGCTTTCTTGATTTTTTCCGGAAGTCGGGAAGCGGCAACCCGTCGCACGAGGATTTCGAGTTCATCGCTGCCCTCTTTCGCGCGGCCGAAGCCGCTTTTGGCGAGGTGTCGATCGAATCGGCCGTGCGGCGAGCGCCTGAGCGAAGTCTGCTCAAGGCGAAACGCATTCTGCGCTCGCTGCGCGACGCCGCCGCGACACCCAGGCGGCAGCTTTCCGCAGAAGAGCGCCGCAGCGCGGTGGCCATCATGCGTGCGCACACGCCGGTGGCTGGACTGGTTTCACGGCACACGCGCGGCCTCTTGCGGGAGTATCACCGGCGCGGCCTGCTCAGCACCCCGATCGCCACGCGCGAGGTGGTCGACGAGTTCCTCGACATGGCGCCGGCAGAGGCTGCGGTCTACGATGCGCTGGAAGCCTACATCTCGACGACCTACAACAATGCCCAGGAGGAGCGGCGCACGGCGGTCGGCTTCGTCATGACGACGTATCGCAAACGCCTGGCCTCCAGTTTTCATGCCCTGAAGATGACTCTTGAAGAGCGCCTTGCGGTGGTGCGAGGACAGGCCAGCCTGCCCTTCGATGAATTACGCTCAAGCGAGGACGCCGAAGACGACATCGACGAGTCCGGTGACGCCGCCGACGAGGAGGCCGTCGACCGGCAGAAGCAGGCGGCGTTGCAGCTCGAAGAGCAGGGCGACATCGAGACTTTGCTTGAGCAGGCGCGCAGACTGCCGGTGGACACGAAAGCCGTGCGGCTCGCCGAGGTGCTCCAGGCCCTCCAACGAGGCAGCTATCACGCCATGGACGACTCGCTGCTGCCCGCCTTTCCGCAGGCGATCGTGTTCACCCAATACACCGACACGCTCGATTACCTGCGCGATTTTCTCAAGACACAGGGATTCTCGGTTCTCTGCTACTCGGGGCGCGGCGGCGAATGGCTACAACCAGACGGCAGTTGGAAACGGCTGACCCGCGAGGAAACGAAACGACGCTTCAAGCGACAGGATGCGCAGGTCCTGGTGTGCACCGATGCTGCCGCAGAGGGCCTGAACTTCCAGTTCTGCGGCGTGCTCGTCAATTTCGATTCGCCCTGGAACCCGATGCGCATCGAGCAGCGCATCGGACGCGTCGACCGCCTGGGCCAGCAGTTCCCGCGCATCGCGATCGTGAACTTGATGTACGAGGACACCGTCGAGACCGACGTCTACCGTGCGCTGAGATCGCGCATCAACCTCTTCACCGCGGTCGTCGGCCCGCTGCAACCGATTCTCTCGGCGATGCCCGCCAGGATTGCCGAAGTCGCCCTGATGAGACCGGAGAACCAGCAACAGGCCAGGGCGAATCTCGTCAGTCAGCTTCAACAGGCAGCCAGTGAGGCTCCAGCAGAATCCTTCAACATCGATGAAGCCATCGAAGCCGCGCTCGAACAGCCTGAGCGCCCGCCCGCCCCCTATGGGCTCGAAGAACTCGGCCACCTGCTGGACCACCCGAAGCTGCTGCCGCCCGGCGTCGAGGCCCAACGGGTTGGCACGAAGGAGGTCTTCTGGACGCAGCCCGGAGCCCCGCGTATCAGCGTCACCACAGACCCGGACTTTTTCGAGGAGCATCCGGAATCGGTCGAATTCTGGACGCCGGGCAGCCCGGCGTTTCCGGAAGGCAGCGGATCGGGGGGTCAATCGGCTGATGGAGCGACACTGGCTGCCCTGATTCGCGCCACACGAGATCTTCCAAATCGCGCTTGAACGCCAGTGCGACAGAGTCTGCGTTGCCCTCGCTGTCGTCGACGATGTACTCCCATATTTCGCCAAGTTCGATTCTGGCGCGTGGGCGTTTGAGGATGACCGGCATTTACGTATCTTGGCCGGCAGGAACACGCGCGGTTCTTCTCTTGCGGCCTTCGCGTTTGATTTCCTCGCCGTCCCATGGCGTTGGCTCGCGGCTATCGAGGCCGTCGCGGAGATCCTGCCGCAACTGTTCGAGCTTGACTGCCCGCACGCGATCCTTTTCGTCCATGAGGCGCAGCGCCTCGCGGACAACCTCGCTCGCGGAGGTGTAGAGGCCGGATGCCACCTTCCGTCGGACCATTTCCTCAATCTGAGGGGTGAGATTGACGTTCATTGTCATAGCAACCTCTTGTCTGTCGTAATGACGTTTGACCGTAGCATAGTTGTCATGACACGGCAAAGCTTGACAAGAAATTGGTGAGGCGCCCCGGCTATTTCCTGAAATGGAGAGGCGACAACGTATCGGAGAGCTTGACAATCGAATCATGGTTAGGCACAATCGTCTCATGAATACCGATATACGTTTCATTAATGAGCTTGTTCGTATCGTCAACGGCGCGCTTCGTCTTGACCTCGACAAGGTTCGCAATTACACTGCGTTCCTCGCCGAAAAGCTTGAAACCGCCGGCGAGAAAAGCTCTGCCGACCGGCTGCGAAAGCTGCTCGAAGAGACCGACAATCAGTTACGCCCAGCCGATGTCCGCTTCTCCACAACACTGCCCGTCGATGCGGAAAGCCGGTTTCCCCTCATCGAGCACATCAAGCTGAAGACGCTGCAGGAGCCACCCGTGCAACTCTTGCAGTCACAGTGGGATGTGGTCAATGAATTCGTCAGCGTAGCGAAAAGCTACGCCTCGCTTGATACGACCGAGCTGTCCGGTGCGCTGAGCTTTCTCATGTATGGTCCTCCGGGCACGGGAAAAAGCCGCGTGGCGCGCCATATCGCCAAGGAGATCGGACTAGAACTCTACGTGGCCCGCCTGGACGGCCTGATCTCGTCTTACCTCGGCAGCACGTCGAAAAACATCCGCGCACTGTTCGACTTCGCCGCGAAAACGCCCTGTGTACTATTTCTGGATGAGTTCGACGCGATTGCCAAGCTGCGTGGCGACAGTCAAGAATTGGGTGAACTGAAGCGGGTGGTCAACAGCTTCCTGCAGAACCTTGACACGCTTGGTCGGCAATCAATCGTCCTGGCGGCGACCAATCATGAAACGCTGCTGGACACCGCCGTGTGGCGCCGCTTCACCTACCGTTTGGCGTTGCAGCTCCCTTCATCGGAACAGCGGGAACACATGTGGGCCGATTTCATCGAGCCCATCCACTTCTCGCCGCGGGACCTTACGGTTCTTGCAGACCTGTCCGAAGGTTTTTCGGGTTCGGATATCCGCGAAGTCTGCGCGCGCCTGAAGCGTCGGCACTTCTCTACGGGCAAACCGATCTATCTCAAAGACGCATTCCCGGTCTTGCAGAACCTGGCGATTGGGGCGGAAGACGGCGCGCGGTTCATTGCGCGGCTCGCCAACAAAGAGGCGCCGGACATTGTGGAAGCGCTAAGGGAACGGGATCAACGCTTGTACAGCTTCGCCATGCTTGGAGAGCTGCTGGGGCTGTCGAAGGCAACTGTACACAGAGTGTCGAAGCTTGAGGGCGAAGAGCGTGGCTGACGAGACCCAACGGAATGCGCGCAACGATCGCCTGCCGATCAAACTGATCATGCCCAAGCAGGGAACCGAGCGTCGCGTGCTGGGGGGTGGCACGCCGCCGGCGCCGTTTCGTGATGTTGACCTGCAGTACCGCAATCGGCTTTCCAACCAGATCGGCGCCATTCAAGAAGCCCTCTTGCCGCAACTCAAGATGACGCGGGCGGCGCCGGTACGCGTCAAGATCATGTCGAAGGCGGCGGCGAAGAGCCACCGACCGGAAAAGCTGTTCTCCGACAAGTCGTGTCCCATCATCGGCGCGGGCCGCCTTGGCGAGCTGTTCATCAAGGCAACGCCGACGGGACTGGAACAGCTAACTCAAATCATCCAGAACAACACATCGGATCAGATCACCAAGGAACTCTCCTGTATCGAAAGCATTGAAGCGGTGACGCCGGCGTCGCGTCGCCATGGCCTGGGTGCCGAGGACATCCTCTGTCGCAGCCCGCGCCGTCGCAACGGGTTCATCACCCGCGTCCGCTTGTTCAGTTTCGGCGCCGATGATGATCACCCGGCGCTGGTCGCCAATTTCGAGTCCGTGTGTAGGGAACGCGGTATCAAGCTCGATCAGCGCGGATATTCAGAACGTAGCTTCATCTACGCGGCGGAGTGCCAAACCGTCGCCGATGTCGAAGCGCTGTCGCGTATCATCGGCGTGCGCTCCATCTCCCACATGCCGTTGGTACGCACGATCCGGCCGCGCATGATGAACCAGCAGGCCCTTCCGGCATTGCCAACACGGGATGCCGCCGATGCGGATGTTCCGGTCGTTGTCGTAGTGGACGGCGGCATTTCGGATCAGATTCCGGCGCTCAACTCATGGGTGGTTGGCCGTGTTCGGGACGTGTCGCCCCCCTATGATCAAAACACGGATCACGGAACCTTCGTTGCCGGCCTTGTCTGCTGGGGCCGCGAGCTAAATCCGACAGTTGGTGGCCTTGATTCGGGTGCCTGCGCCGTGTTCGATCTGCAGGTAATTCCGAACGACGATCCATCGCGGGGCGAGACATCTGCGTTGCTTGAATCGGAGCTGCTGTCCTCGCTGGAGTCGGCGCTCCAGGAGCATGCCAACAAGTACAAGGTCTGGAACCTCTCTTTGGGAACCGACGCCATTTGCTCGCTGGATGAATTTTCTGAGTTGGCTGAGGAGCTGGACAATCTGCAGGAGAAGTACCAGGTTTCTTTTGTCATCAGCGCCGGCAACTACGCCACGCTGCCGCTCCTGGACTTTCCTCGCACTCCGGGGCAGATCGAGGTCGGCCGCATTACATCGCCGGCCGACAGCGTATTGGGCATCACGGTCGGATCAGTATCCCATGTCGATTACAAAACCAACGGGCCAAGACAGCATCACCCTTCGGCCTTCTCGCGTCATGGTGCTGGCCCCAATTACATCATCAAGCCCGACCTGGTGCACTACGGCGGATCGTGTTCGACCGACGCCGCGCATGTGCATGGTATTCGGTCCGTCACGGATTCCGGCCTGGCGGAAGACCTTGGCACGAGCTTCGCCACGCCCTTGGTTTCGCGGACGCTGGCGCAGATTTATCACCAGATCACGCCGACCCCGTCACCGGTGTTGGCTCGGGCATTGCTGACCCACCATGCGCGCGACCCCCGTTCGGGCACTCGCGTCCCGGACGGCGAGGAAAATTTCCTTGGATTTGGTCTGCCGGCGGCAGTGCCGTATTGCCTTGAATGCACGCCGCACACAGCGACGCTGGTGTTCGAAGACACGCTTCGGCCCGGCTATTTCCTGGAGTGGGATGATTTCCCTTATCCGCCATCGCTGAAGCGGAACGACAAGTATTTCGGGGAAGTTTGGATGACGCTCGCTTTCGTGCCAACACGGGGCGCGCGCTGGGGTTCCGAGTATTGCGAGACCCATATCGACGCTCACCTCGGCGTCTACCGTGACCGTGTATCGCGCACCACCGGCGAGATTAAACGGATGTTCGCGGGGCTTGTGCCTCCTGAACACCGCAACCCCGGCCTGCTCTATGAGGCATACCAAGTCGAAAAGATGCGGAAGTGGGCGCCGGTGCGCACCTATCACGGGCGTCTAAACGAAAATGGCGAGCGAGGCAACCGCTGGCGTTTGATGTTGAAACTGCTGACACGACACGGGATCGAGAAGGATGAAGCTGCGTTCAAGCCGCAACCGTTTTCGCTGATCATCACGATCGCCGACCCAGAGAAAAAGGCGTCGGTCTACGACGAGGTAGCGCAGATCGTCCGAAACAGGTTCCAGGCCCAGAATCTAACGATCAGGGCGCGCGCGCGCGTGCAGGGCAAGGCGTGATGCGCGCCGGCAGGAGTTCGCGCCGAAGATGGCGCTGTAGATCAAAATGAAAAGCCGCTCTTAGGACTGGACTTCCTGAGAGCGGCTGAGACAGGCCACCGATCCCGGAGAAACCTGTCGCCTAACGTTGGACGTAGACGCTCGCACGATACAACTTTGGTGCGGGTTGGCCAATAGCGGTTTTCGATGTACCGGGTTGTACCACTGCCTTTTTCTCGAAAGGAGATTGATATGGCAGCAGCGAAGAAGCCCGGTCAGAGCACCGGCAATCAGGGTGGGATTTACCAAGAGGTTGGGCCCAAGGGCGGCAAACAGCCGAACTACACAACGGTAGCGGACAACCGCCCGTTGCCGCCCACAACCAAGCCAGGTCATGGCTGGGCACCCGTGAAAGTGACCCCGAACAGCAGCCGCTGATCGGTTTCAGGGGGGCGATTTCGATCGCTCCCATTTGATGTCCTGAGCATCACACGCAAGACGGTATTCATGGAGCGGCCGCTCACGCATTTCAAAAAATCTGGTCATCCGCCCCCCGGCGCTCAGCGAAAAACGTCGCGGTGTTCATGGCCGCCCGCTTCTCGGCGACGCACGGTTTGGTCGAGCCATGCCTTTCAGTAAAGAGCTTTTGCATGGGTTCGATACGCCGCCTTGGCCAAGCTCAAACGAATGGTGCTCGGTCGTCACCGTGGACCGTCCACGGCATCGCCAGAAATGTCGCCGGCGTCACGATGGTAATGCCTTTGAACGGATGCAACGACAACAAGTCTTTGTCGCCCGTAACCAGCACGTTGGCTAATGCAGCGATTGCACAGCCAAGCACGTGATCGTCATCGGGGTCGCGCGAGGCTTGAACGGCAACCGGCTCGCACCAGATAGCCCCTCCCCACAAGTGTGCGCAGGCATGTGCCACCCGAGAAGAAGGCCAGCCAAATTTGCGCTCAAGCGTTTCGACAAGTTCTGCCCTCAGCGCGTGGGAGACCGCAACGCGGAAGGGAACCGTAAGCGCCTTAATGAGGGCGGCCTGCGGCACACCACCGAACACGAGCGCCGAAACATAGACGCTCGTATCGGCAACGACGACCGTCACGCCTTGGTCTCGGGACCGCGGCCAGCGCGCTCGCGACGCACATCGTGCACAGCCTGTTCAACATCGGCCTCGGTCAGACCAAGTTCGGCAGCTTTCGCTTGGCCGAAGGCATTCATTTCAGACCACCAATTCTTGCGCTCATAGTCACGCAGGGCTTCGCGCACCAGCTCGCTCATCGTGCGGTGTTCGCGCCGAGCGATCTCCGCGGCTCGGGCGAGCATTTCCGGCGGCAGAGTGATCGAGAGAGTTTTGGTCGTTCGCATGGCCCTAAACTATCGATCTTGCTTAGTCGTGTCAAGCACGATTGGACAATATCCAAGGTTCCTGTGGTTGGGAGCGAGCCGCACGCGAAAGCCCGGTGATCGGTGTGGCGGGTCGCTGATGCGTAAGCGTTCAGCGCACCCACCTCTGGGTGCGCACGATCACTCGAGTTTTTTGAGCGGCAACAACTCGTCGATGCGGCTGTTGGGCCAGGAGGGGAGTTTCTCCAGGGTGTCGATCAGCCAGGCCATGGGCTCGATGCCGTTCAGGCGGGCGGTTTCGAGCAGCGATTGAATCGCCGCGGCGCGTTGGCCGGCAGTCTCGGAGCCGGCGAACAGCCAATTCTTCTTGCCGATGGCGATCGGGCGAATGGCATTCTCGACGGGGTTGTTGTCGATCGGATAGAAACCGTTCGTGACGTAACGGGCAATGGCCGGCCAGCGTCGCAGACTGTAGTCGATCGCGTTGGCCAGAGCGCTCCCGTGGGCCACCGTCGTGCGCGTGCTCAGGAGCCACAGATGCAGCGCGTCGAGCAGAGGTTTGCTCGTCTCTTTCCGTCGCCGAGCCCGCTCCTCTACCGTCTTTCCCTTCGCCGTGGCTTCGATGGCATACAGCGCGGCGAAGCGGTCCAGGGCGTCGGCCGCGACGGGGCTCCCAGTTGCCTGATGGAGGTCGAAGAACTTCCGTCGAGCGTGCGCCAGACAGGCGAGTTCGATCACCTGGCGACGAAACAGGGCATCGTAACCGGCGAAGTCATCAACCATCAGAGCCCCTTGCCAGTCGCCGAGGAACTCCACCACATACTTTCCGCCGCGGCCAGGCTGGTAGTCGAAGACGACGATCGGCAGCTCGCCGGCCAAGGCATTGCTGCGATACGCCCAGAGATACGCCCGTCTGGTCTTTCCCCGGCCCGGATCGAGTTGTTGCACCGGCGTTTCATCGGCATGCAACACCGTCCCCTGGCGGAGCAACTCGGCCAGGCGCCGCCAGAGCGGCTCCAGGGCGACACCGGTGCGCCCGACCCAGTCGGCCAGCGTCGAACGGGACAGCGTCACCCCCGCGCGAGCGGCCTGCCGTTCGAGACGGTAGAGCGGCAGGTGATCGGCGTACTTGCTGACCATCACCCAGGCCAGCAAGGCCGG
>NZ_JAVMKF010000017.1:0-51590 GCF_031732815.1 Accumulibacter sp.
TGGAGCGGGTGAAGGGAATCGAACCCTCGTATGCAGCTTGGGAAGCTGCCGTTCTGCCATTGAACTACACCCGCGGCGGCGCTGTGCCTGCGCCGATTGTACGATGATTGGACTCTTCGCGACAACGCTTGTCGTTTGCGGTGTCGGTGGATTGTTGCGCGACAGGCTGACAGCAGGGGGCGAGCGTGTCTATAATTCGCCGATGGATATCGTGACTGGTCTGTTGCATACGATTCTTGGCGGCATCGTCGAGGCGGTGCTTGATCCACCTGAAGCGCCGCCGCCGGTGCTGGTCGCTCCAGCGGCGCTGCGCGCGCTGCCGGCCGAGGCGAAGAAGGGTCGGATGTTGCCGCTGGCAGGCGACGGATTCGTCACCATCGGTCGGCAGGTGTGGCCGCTCGCCCCGGGTTTGCAGATTCGCAGCGAGCAAAACCTGATCATCATGCCAATGCAGGTGCGGCAAGCCGTTGACGTGGCCTACGTGATCGACAGTCTGGGCGCGGTCGATCGCGTCTGGCTGTTGGCTCCCGGCGAAGGCGCGGCGCTCGAGGCGCGCTGAGACCTTGTCGGGATGGCGGCGACAGCGCGATTGCTCGAGCGAGCTGCGCGTTCCGCAGGCCTTCCCCGCCTTTTCCTTTCCTGACCAACAGCGAGCCGACCGATGACCAAGAAGCTGTTCATCCGCACCTTTGGTTGCCAGATGAACGAGTACGACTCGGACAAGATGGCCGATGTGCTCGCCGCCGACGAAGATGTGGTGAGGACGGAGACGCCGGAAGACGCCGACATCATTCTGTTCAACACGTGTTCGGTACGCGAGAAGGCGCAGGAGCGCGTTTTTCACGACCTCGGGCGAGTCAGGCGGCTGAAACAGGCCCGACCTGATCTGGTAATCGGCGTTGGCGGTTGCGTGGCAAGCCAGGAAGGGGCGGCCATCGTCGCCCGTGCGCCCTACGTCGATGTCGTGTTCGGGCCGCAGACGCTGCATCGTCTGCCGGAACTGATCGCTCAGCGGCGTCGGCAGGGGCGACCGCAGGTCGACGTTTCGTTTCCGGAAATTGAAAAATTCGACCATCTGCCGCCGGCACGGGTCGACGGCGCCGCTGCCTTCGTTTCGATCATGGAGGGTTGCAGCAAGTTCTGCTCGTTCTGCATCGTTCCCTATACGCGCGGGGCAGAGGTGTCGCGCCCGTTCGACGACGTGCTTACCGAAGTCGCCGGGCTGGCTGCACAGGGCGTCAAGGAAGTGACCTTGCTCGGCCAGAACGTGAATGCCTACCGCGGCTCGCTGGGCAGCGATGGTGATTCAGGTGCGAGCGGCGAGACGGCCGATCTCGCCCTGCTGATCGAGTACGTCGCCGAGATTCCGGGAATCGAAAGGATCCGGTACACGACCTCGCATCCGCGCGAGGTGTCGCAGCGGCTGATCGAGGTCTATGCGCGCACGGCGAAGCTGGTCTCGCATCTGCACTTGCCGGTACAGTCGGGTTCCGACCGCGTGCTGGCCGCGATGAAGCGCGGGTACACGGTGCTGGAATACAAGAGCCTGGTTCGTCGTTTGCGCAGCGCGCGTGCGGACCTGTCGCTCTCGTCGGATTTCATCGTCGGCTTCCCGGGGGAGACGGAAGACGACTTTGCGAAGACGATGCGGCTGATCGACGAGGTAGGTTTCGATACTTCGTTCTCGTTCCTCTACAGCGCGCGTCCGGGGACGCCGGCGGCCGAGCTGGCCGACACGACGCCCCGGTCGGTCAAGCAGGAGAGGCTGTTGCGTCTGCAGAAGCGGATCGACGAGCAGGCGCAAGCCATTTCGGCGGCGATGGTCGGCAGCGTGCAACGCGTCCTCGTCGAGGGCGTGTCGCGCAAGGACGCGAGCGAACTCGCCGGACGGACGGACAACAACCGGGTGGTCAATTTTGCCGTTGACCGCGCCGTTGCCCAGGAGTGGCTGAATCGTTTCGTCGATGTCCGCATTACTGCTGCGTTGCCGCACTCGCTGCGCGGCGAACCGACAGGCTGTGCAAGATGACGGTGAAGAGCGCCGGTGTTCCCCGGCAGGCGATCGAGTTGCTGCTCTCGCCGGTCAACAACAGGCAACTGGCCAATCTCTGCGGTGCGCTCGACGAGAATCTGCGCCAGATCGAGACGGCGCTCGACGTGGCGATTGCTCGCCGTGGCGAGCGCTTCACGCTGCGCGGCGAGGCGGCGCAGACGGCGCTCGCCGCGGAGGCGCTGCAACGCTTCTACGCGCAGGCGAAGAACGCGCTGTCGATCGACGAGATTCAACTGGGTCTGATCGAGTTGCTCAACCGGCCGGTGCGCAGCATCAGCGCGAGCGGCGGCGCTGCGCCGGCGCTGCTCACGCGCAAGAGCGAACTGCACGGGCGCACGCCGCGTCAGGTCGAGTACCTGAAGCATATTCAGGAGTACGACATCACCTTTGGCACCGGTCCGGCCGGCACCGGCAAGACCTATCTGGCGGTGGCTTCGGCAGTCGATGCCTTCGAACGCGAGCTCGTGCAACGCATCGTTCTCACCCGGCCGGCCGTCGAGGCGGGCGAACGGCTGGGGTTTCTGCCTGGCGACCTGGCGCAAAAGGTCGATCCGTATCTGCGGCCGCTGTACGACGCGCTCTACGATCTGATGGGTTTCGAGCGCGTCGGCAAGCTGTTCGAGCGCGGAGCGATCGAGATTGCTCCGCTCGCCTATATGCGCGGGCGCACGCTCAATCATGCGTTCATCATTCTCGACGAAGCGCAGAATACGACGCCCGAGCAGATGAAGATGTTTCTGACGCGCATTGGCATCGGCGCCAAGGCGGTGGTGACCGGCGACGTGACGCAGATCGACCTGCAGCGCGGCCAGAAGAGCGGCCTGATCGAGGCCCGCGTGATTCTGCGCGAGGTGCGTGGGATCGCCTTCACCGAGTTCCAGAAGGAGGATGTCGTCCGCCACCCGCTGGTGGCGCGTATCGTTTCGGCCTACGAAGCGCACAGTGCGGCGCTCGCCGCGATGGACAGCGCAGGACAGCATGCGGAAAGCCGCTGAGCGTCGCCGGATCGGCGTGCGCTACGCCTGGCGCAACGAGGCCGTGCCGCGCAAAGCGCTGGTCAGGGATTGGCTGCTGGCCGCCTTGCGTAGCGAAGGTCGGCGGCCGGGAGCGATTGGCGTATGCTTTGTTGACCGCGCGGAGGGCGCTCGCCTGAACCGCGACTACCGGGGCAAGGACGACGCAACCAACGTCCTCTCTTTTCCTTACGCGCGCAAGCCGCTGGTGGAGGGCGACCTGGTTCTCTGCCCGGCGATCGTCGAAGTGGAGGCGGCCGAGCAGGGCAAGCCGCTGCTTGCGCATTATGCTCACCTGATCATCCATGGGTTGCTCCATCTGCTCGGCTACGACCACATCGGCGGCAAACGCGAGGCGGCGCGCATGCGCAGGCGGGAGCGGCAGATCCTGGCCGGGCTCGGTTTTCCCGATCCCTATCGCAAGCCAGGGTGATTGCTCGGCAAGCGGGCCCGCCCGCCCGGCTGGCGGTCGTGCGAGTGACGCCGAAGCCGGATTGCCGGGAACAAGGACCACGACATATTCATGGACATAACGACGCGAAACGCAGGTTTTTTTGAACGTCTTTCGGCGCTGTTGGTGCGCGAGCCGGAGGATCGCGAGCAGTTGATCAAGCTGCTGCGCTCGGCGCACCAGCGCAATCTGCTCGCCGCCGATGCGCTGGGTATTATCGAAGGTGCGCTCGCGGCTTCCGAGATGAGCGTGCGCGAGGTGATGGTGCCGCGCTTGCAGATGGAAGTGGTCGACATCGACGATTCGCTGAGCGAAATCGTCGCGCGTGTGAACACGACGGCGCATTCGCGCTTTCCGGTGATCGATGGCGACCGCGACAATGTGCTTGGCATCCTGCTCGCCAAGGATCTGCTGCGCGTCGAGCAAGCGGATCGCTTCAATGTGCGTGACTGGCTACGACCGGCGGTGTTCATTCCCGAGTTCAAACGCCTCGACGTACTGCTGCGCGAGTTTCGCGTTTCGCGTAACCACATGGCGATCGTCATCGACGAGTACGCCGGCATTGCCGGCCTGATCACCATCGAGGACGTGCTCGAACAGATCGTCGGGGACATCGAAGACGAATACGATTTCGACGAGACCGACGAAAACATCCAGGTGGACCACGCCGGAGGCCATCGCGTCAAGGCGCAGACGACGGTTGGCGAGTTCAACGAGGCGTTCGCGACCACTTTCAGCGACGACAAGTGTCAGACAGTTGGCGGTCTGGTGCTTCGCCATCTGGGGCGCGTGCCGCGCCACAACGAGACGGTAGACATCGAGGGGATCAGCTTCCAGGTACTGCGCGTCGACAGCCGGCGGATCTACACGCTGCTCGTCCATCAGCCGCCAGTCGCAGCGTGAGGAAAGCGCAGCGCTCAGTGCGGGAAAGGCGCTTTGTCCGCCCGGCGGCAGCCAGTTGGCGCAGCGGTGAGGCGGCTCGCGGCGCGCCTGGCGAAAGCCATTGCCCGGCGTGCGCGGCTTGATGCGCTTCAGGCAGGCGGCCTGGCGCCGCGTCGCTGCCTGCCTGCTCGGGGCTGGCGGAGTGCTTGCCTTTGCGCCTTGCGGCTGGTTCGCGCTCAACTGGCTGACGCTCGCCGGCCTTTTCGGCCTGCTCAGTGCGGAAGCTGACGGCGAGCGGCGAATGCGTGACGGCGCCTGGTTGACGGCAGCCTATTGTTTTGGGCTGTTTCTCGTTGGCGTGTCGTGGGTTTTCGTCAGCCTGAGCGTCTTCGGCGGTCTGCCGATCCCGCTTGCCGGATTGGCGACACTTCTCTTCTGCGCCTTGCTGGCGCTCTTCGGCGCGCCGATCGGCGCGCTTTTCGTCCGCCTGGCGCCGCTCGGCCGGCTGCGCCGTGGTTTGCTCTTCGCCGGTCTGTGGGCGCTTGCCGAGTGGCTGCGCGGCTGGCTGCTCACCGGCTTCCCATGGCTGGCCGCCGGCTATTCGCAGGTTCCGCCCAGCCCGCTTGCCGGTTACGCGCCGCTGCTCGGCGTTTTCGGCGTTTCTCTGGTGTCGGCTTTGAGTGGCGCGCTGATCCATGAAGTTGGCCGGCGCTGGCTGAACGCGGACCAGTGCAGCACGCGCGCCGTGTTGCGCTGGTGCCCGGCGCTGCCGCTGATCACCCTGGCGGTGCTGTTTGGTGCTGGCGAGTATCTGAGCGGGGTGCGCTGGACACAGCCGGTCGGCGACAAGCTGTCGGTTGCCTTGCTGCAGGGGAACGTCGCGCAGGAGATGAAATGGCGGCCGGAACGTCTGCTCGAGTCGCTGCAAACCTATTATCGTCTGGCCGAGGAGAATCCGGCGCGCCTGACCGTGATGCCCGAAACGGCTTTGCCGGCGTTCCTCGACCAGATCCCGCTCACCTATCTCGCGGCCTTGCGCGAACTGGCTTTGCGCCGGGACGGTGACGTCCTGTTCGGCGCCGTGGTCGCCGACGGCCGGCGCTATGCCAACTCGGCGCTCAGCCTGGGGGCGGCCGGCGAGCAACGTTACGACAAGGTCCACCTGGTTCCCTTCGGCGAGTTCGTGCCGCCGGGCTTCGCCTGGTTCATGGCGCTGGTCGACATTCCGCTGGCCGACTTCACGCCGGGCGCGCGGCAGCAGCCGCCACTGCTGCTTGCTGGCCAGCGCGTCGGCGTCAACATCTGCTACGAGGACGCTTTTGGCGAGGAGATCATCGACGCCTTGCCGATGGCCACACTGTTGGTTAATCTGTCGAACGTCGCCTGGTTCGGCGATTCGCTGGCGCCGGCGCAGCATCTGCAGATTGCCCAAATGCGCGCACTGGAGACCGGCCGCGTGATGCTGCGCGCGACGAACACCGGAATGACCGCCATTGTCGACGCCGACGGTCGGCGACAATCGGTTCTGCCGCCGTTCACGCGCGCCGCGCTGGTCGGCGAGGTACAGCCCTACGCTGGAGCAACGCCCTTCGTGCGCTGGGGAAACTGGCCGCTGGTCGCGCTGGCCGCCATTTTCGTGGGTCTTGCCGCGGGTCGCCGCCGGGTGCCTTAGCGCGGCGACGAATCTGCCGTTGGTGGCGGCTGGGCGAGGGCTTGCAGCGGCACGAGACGCCGCCCGTTCTGGAGGATACTGCTTTGCCAACCGAGTTGCTGTTTCGTGAAGACGCTTACCTGCGGCAGGCGAGCGCGCGCGTCAGCGCGGTGCACGCGGGGGGAATCGAGCTTGACCAGACGATCTTCTATCCGCTTGGCGGCGGGCAGCTTGGCGACACCGGCTGGCTGTTGCGCGCCAATGGCGAGCGCATCGCCATTGCCGATACGCGCAAGGAGCACGCGCGCGACGTCGTAGTGCACCTGCCGGCAGCCGGTCAGGCCGTGCCCGAGCCGGGCGAGACGTTGAGGCTGGAAATCGACTGGGCGCGCCGCTATCGTCTGATGCGCCTGCACACCGCCTTGCATGTGATGTCCTGCGTCGTCGTGGCGCCGGTGACCGGCGGCAACATCGCGCCCGACAAGGCTCGCCTGGACTTCAAGATCGAGATGAGCCAGCTCGACGGCGCACGCATCGAAAGCGAAATGAATGCGCTGATCGCGCGTGGCGTGGCGACCGAAACGGTGTGGATCAGCGACGAGGATCTGGCGGCGCGACCCGAACTCGTCAAGACGATGAGCGTGCAACCGCCCAGCGGCTGCGGACAGGTCCGCCTGCTGCGCATCGCCGGAATTGATCTGCAACCCTGCGGCGGCACGCACGTAGCGAACACCGCCGAAATCGGCGCCATCCGGGTGGTCAGAATCCGCAACGAGGGCAAACAGAACCGGCGGGTAGAGATCGTCCTCGCCGATTGAGCCGTGCTGGCGGCTAGCGCCGGGCGCGCGCGGCAAATCGAGCGCGAAGACTTACTGGCGTTCGCTGACGCCTGCCGCGGCGAAACTTGCCATTTCGCTGAGGAAGGCGGCAGCCGCGCGGACGAGTGGCCAGGCGAGCGCGGCGCCGGTTCCCTCGCCCAGGCGCAAGCCGAGATCCAGCAGCGGTTCGGCGCGCAGTGCGCGCAGTTGCGCGAGATGACCCGGCTCGGCCGATCTGTGGCTGAATATGCAGTAGTCGACGATCGCCGGTGCCATGCGCGCGGCGACGAGCAAGGCGGCGGTGACAATGAAGCCGTCGATCAGCAGAAGCATGCGCTGTTCGGCGGCGGCGAGCATGGCGCCGCTCAGCATGGCGATCTCCAGCCCGCCGAACTCGGCGAGGACGCTGGCCGCGTCGGCGGTCGATGACAGGCGCGCACGCTGCAGCGCGCGGGCCAGCAGTTCGCGTTTGCGCGCCAGCCCGGCGTCGTCGAGTCCGGTCCCACGGCCGACGCAATCGGCCAGCGGCGAACCGGTGAGCAGATGCGTGAGCAGCGCCGCCGAGGCGCTATTGCCGATCCCCATTTCGCCGAAAGCGACAACCCGGCAGCCTGCCTCGGCCAGGCTGCGCACGATGGCCGCGCCGCGCGCCAGGGCAGCGTCGCGCTGGTCGGCGCTCATCGCCGCTTCTTCGAGGTAGTTGCGCGTGCCAAAAGCGATCTTGGCGTCGAGCAGGTTCGGGCGTACGCCGAAATCGTGCGCGACGCCGGCGTCGACGACCAGCAACTGGAGATCGTTGTGGCGCGCGAAGACGTTGATCGCAGCACCACCGGCGAGGAAGTTCTCGACCATTTGCCACGTGACTTCCTGCGGGAAGGCGGAAACTCCGGCGCGTGCAGCACCATGGTCGCCGGCGAAAACCAGTACGCAGGGTCTACCGAGTTGCGGCTGCACGGTCTGCTGAACCTGGCCGATCTGGCGGGCAAGGCGCTCGAGTTCGCCGAGCGCGCCGAGCGGCTTGGTCTTGCCGTCGATCGCGGCCTGCAAGCCGGGAAGTTCTGCCGTAGGCGGAATGAAGAAGTGCATGACTGTCCTTGGCGAGCTGGGGTGTCGATTATACGCAGGCCTTCCCGCTGGCGACGAGGCGTGCGAAAAAGGCGCGGCGGTCGGCCTTTCCCGCAGCGCACCGGCGCCCGGCGGGCCGGCGGGGGATCGGCCGCTGCGGGTGTTCCCGGCCGGGCTGATCGGTGCTATGGTGCGGCTTGTCTGGGCATTTTGCGCAACGAGGAGTCGAACGAGATGTACAAACGAATCATGGTGGCCGTCGACGAGAGCTTCATGACCAGTCAGGTTCTGGGCGATGCGGTTGCGCTGGCAAAAGCGACCGGCGCCCGCCTGGCAATCTGCCATGCGATCGACGAAACGATTCTGTCGCATCGGGAAGTAGCAATGATGCTGCCGAACAGTGTCGGCAAGACGGAAGCCCGCCTGCGCATGGGCGCCCAGGGCTTCCTTGAACGGCTCGCTGGCGAGGCGCGTGCCGGTGGTGTAGATGCTGAAATCCGGCTGGTCGAATCGGAGGAGAAGCATGTTTCGGACATGCTGATCGCGGCGGCGGCGGATTGGCAGGCGGACTTGCTGGTGGTCGGCACACACGGCCGGCGCGGTATTGAGCGCTTCTTCGTCGGTAGCGTCGCCGAGCGGCTGGTGCGCAAGGGACAGACCTCGCTGCTGCTGGTGCGCGGCGACGATCCGGACGAGTAAGCGCAGCGGGGAGTGGCGGCCCGAGCGAGCGCCGGCGCAAAGCGACGGTCGGAGTGCTTGCCCGCTGCCGTTTGGCTCGGCTGGCCGACGAGCTGAGCGGCGCTTGCCGTGAGCTGCGCGCGCGTCAGCGCCGACGATCGCCTGCGCCGAGCAGCGCCAGCCGCGGCACGCCTGTTCCTTGCGCTGTGGCCGGATGAGGGCGAGCGTGCGGCGCTCGCTGCGTGGTGCGCACGCACGCAATGGCCGCCAACATGTTCGCCCGTGCGTAGCGAGCGGCTGCACCTGACCTTGCACTTCATCGGCGCGCTCGAACGCTCTCGCCTGAGCGAGCTGAGCGAGGCGCTCGAGGTAGCGTTCAGCCCCTTTCGTGTCGGCTTTTCAGGTGCCGAGCTCTGGCCGCGTGGCCTGCTCGTTCTTCCGGCGCGCGAGCTGCCGATCGAACTGGCGCGCTTGCATTCGTTCCTCGCCGATGCGCTGCGCCGTCTTGGCCTGCCGGTCGAGAAGCGGCGCTTTCGTCCGCACGTCACGCTCGCCCGGCACGCGCCGGCGGCGATCGCGGCGAAGCAGCCGGCGCCTGCCGACTGGCTGATCAACGACTATGTGCTGGTCGAGTCGCTGCTCGGCGGGGCCGGCGGCTACCAGATCGTTCGCCGTTACGCGGCGCGCCTGGCGAGGGCCGAGCAAGGCTGACGCGGGCTCGGTCTCAGCGCGGGTACAGGCATGCGGCGATTCCGGTCGCGATGGCGTCCGCCATGCGGGCCTGCTGCTCGGGGTCGCGCAGACGCAATTCTTCGCCGCGGTGCTTGATCACGCCAGCCTCGAAAAGCAATGCCGGCAGCGTGCTGCGATAAAGGACGACAAGGTTGTCGTAGTAATGCACGGCGTTCGTTTCATCGGCGGCCGGCCGCGCTGGTCCGGCGAGTGGCCGGGCATGATGCGTCGCGGCGGCAAAGCCCATGCGGCGCAGGCGCGCGCCAATCGCCGAAGCGCAGCGCAGGCTCAGTGCCAGACCGGCATTGCGGCGCGAAACGAAAAGGGCAAAGCCGCTGTGCAGGTCGCTGTAGGTGTGCGTCGCTCCCTGCCAATCCCATTCCTGCAGCAGGTCGGCATGCACCGAGTCGTGGTGAATCGAGATCAGCAAGTCGGCGCCGGTTGCCTCTTCGGCGCGCGCCGCGAGGCTGCCGATGCGGCCGTCGAAGTTGATCGGCCGGGTGAGCAGCCGGCGCCCCTGCAACTCGCCGACCAGACGCTCGGCAAGGACCCGATTGAAGTCGAATTCGCTGCGTCCGCGTGCGCTCGTCGCACCGCCTTCGCTCAGCGTATGGCCGACGTCGACCGCGACTTCGGGTGTAGCCAGCGCGGTGCCAGCGGCAAATGCGCCGGCTGCGGCCAGCGCACCAACCCGGCGGCGACGTGCTTCAGTCAGAAATCCTTGGCTGCCTGCCAAAGGATGAAGCCCTCGCGCTCGCGCGTCCATTCGAGCAGCTCGATCAGCGGGTGGGCGCGCTGCGCCAGGCCGACATGCTGGCCTTCAGCCGCTTCGTCATCATCCGCCGGGGCACTGGCGGCCGCTTCTGCCGCCGGGGGAGCGGCGGCCTCGCGTACCGCCTGGCGCAGGCGACGGATGGCCTCGGGCAACTGCTCGGTGGTGATCACGCCACGCGCGGAGCACTCCTTGCCGAGGATTTCGAGGAGTTGGCGGGCGATCGGGGCAAACATCATGATTTCCCCGGAGGTGCTCGAAGTAAAGGTGACCAGCATGGCAAGTGCCTCACGGACTCGTGGCGGAACTGCCATTGTCTTCCTTGCATCGGCGCGCGGCAAGCATTGCCGGTGGATGTCCTGTCCTTGGCCGGCGATCAGCCGTAAACTGTCGCCTTTGGCTTAGGCGGGTGACTGGTCATGACCCTTACCGAGTTGCGCTATATCGTCGCGTTGGCGCATGAGAGGCACTTCGGGCGCGCGGCTGAACGTTGCCATGTCACGCAGCCGACGCTCTCGGTGGCGCTGAAGAAGGTCGAGCAGCGTGACGGTGTGGTTCTTTTCGAACGTTCGTCGGCTGATGTGCGCCTGACGGCGATTGGCGAACGAATTGCCGAGCAGGCCTTGCGCGTGCTCGAAGAAGCCGAACGCCTGAAAGAAATCGTCGTGCAGGGCAAGGACCCGCTGCAGGGTCCGCTGCGCCTCGGGGTAATCTATACCATCGCGCCTTACCTGCTGCCCCGCCTGATTCCCGCCGTCAGCCGGCGCGCACCGCAAATGCCCTTGTATCTGCAGGAAAACTTCACCGTCAATCTGGCGACGCAGTTGCGCCGCGGTGACCTCGACGTGATCATCGTCGCGCTGCCTTTTGGCGAAAGCGGGGTCGTCTCGCGCGTCGTGTACGAGGAGCCGTTCTGCGTTCTGCTGCCCGGCGGCCACCCGCTGACGCACGAGAGCAGGATTGATCCGGCCGTGGTCGACGGCGAGAAACTGCTCTTGCTCGGACGCGGCAACTGCTTTCGTGAACAGGTCGTGCAGGCGTGCCCGCAACTGATGCAGGCGGGCGGTACCGAAGGTGCGCTGGAAGGTAGTTCGCTGGAAACGGTGCGCTACATGGTGGCGAGCGGCGCCGGGATTTCGGTGGTTCCGGCGTCGGCCGCCGCATCGTGGCCGCAGGACGATCCGCTGCTGCACTTCCGCGCGTTCACCGATCCTGCGCCGGCGCGCCGGGTGGTCATCGCCTGGCGTGCGAGTTTTCCGCGTCCGCAGGCGATCGACGTCCTGCGCCGGGCGATCGTCGATTCGCCGCCGCCCGGCGTGTCGATCATTTGAGCCTGGCCAGACGCCTGGCGATGGGCTGGCCGTTCACTCGGCTGGCGCCTTGGCCGTCGTCTTGCGCGTGGCACCCTTGGCCGGCCGTGGCTCGAATTCGAAGCCGACCTTGCCGTCGGCAGCGCGCACCAGGAAGGCGGCAAACTTGCGTCGGGTGCGGGCTGAAACGAAGTCGCGCAGGAGGTCGGTCCGTCCGCTGCTGAGCAGCTTCTTCATCTGCGCGTGGTCGATCGTCTGCTGCAGGATGATCGTGCCCGAACGGAAGTCGCAGTTGCGCGCAGCGCCTACCGATTTCTCGCAGACATAGGACAGGCCGTGCTCGAAGACGCGCGCGCCACATTTTGGGCAAGCTCCGAGTGACTCGCTGAGCGAGAAATCGACTTCGTCGGCACTACCGTCGCCGCTCGCCGACGATTGCCCGAAGTCGAATTCCGGCGCATGTTCGTCGTTCAATTGGACAACCGCGTTGAAGGGACGGCCCATCTTGTTGCGGAAACCGCTGAGCGGCCCGATCTTCCGCCGGCTGAGCAGTTCCTCGATTTCTGCCGCCTCGAACTGACGGCCGGCGACGATCTTCCACAGACCGTAGTCGCAAGACTGGCACTGGAAACGCTTGTAGGTTTCCTTGATCCGGCCGTCGCATTTCGGGCAGCGCGCCGCCAGTTCGCCGAAGTCGCCGGGGATCGTATCGCTGTCGTAACTCTTGGCGCGAGCGACGATATCCTGCGTCATCGTGGCGATCTCTTTCATGAACTCGTCGCGCGAGAGTTCGCCGCGCTCCATGCGGGCGAGTTTCCACTCCCATTCGCCGGTCAGTTCGGGTGCCGTGAGCTCCGGAATGCCAAGTCCGTTGAGCAGCGTCATGAGCGAGAATGCTTTCGCCGTCGGCATCAGTTCGCGCCCTTCGCGATGCAGATACTGTTCGCTGAGCAGGTTCTCGATGATCTGCGCGCGCGTCGCGGGGGTTCCCAGACCACGCCCGGCCATTGCTGCGCGCAGTTCCTCGTCGTCCATCGACTTGCCGGCGCCTTCCATGGCGCTGAGCAGCGTCGCTTCCGAGTAGCGTGGCGGCGGCTTGGTGCGCTGCGCGGCGAGCAGCACATCGGTGGCGAGAACCCGCTCGCCCGGCTGCACGGCGACCAGATTGCCCTCGTCGCCTGCCTGCGCCTCGCGTCCATAGACGGCAAGCCAGCCGGCGTTGACCAGAACCTTGCCCTCGGTCTTGAACGGCTCGTCGAGCACACGCGTGATGCGCGTCGTGATCAGATACTCGGCCGGCGGGAAGAAGACGGCGAGAAAACGCTTGACGACCATGTCGTAGAGCTTGGTCTCGGGCTCGGACAGGTGGCGTGGTGCCTGCAGCGTCGGGATGATGGCAAAGTGGTCGGAAACCTTGGCGTTGTTGAACACGCGCTTGTTCGGCACGACCCAGCGACGGTCGAGGATCTGCTGCGCGAAAGGCGCGTAGCGCACGAGCGCGGCTTCGTCGTGCCCCTTGCCCAGCCCCTCGCCGGTGAGCATGCCGAGCGTGCTGATCACCGTCTGCAGATAGTCCTCGGGCAGGGCGCGCGACTCGGTACGTGGATAGGTGAGAACCTTGTGCTTTTCGTACAGTGCCTGGGCCAGCGCGAGCGTCGCCTTGGCCGAGAAACCGAAGCGGCTGTTGGCTTCGCGCTGCAGGCTGGTGAGGTCGTAAAGCAAGGGAGAGATCTGCGTCGAAGGCTTTGCCTCCTCGCTGACTTCGCCTTCCTGCCCGCGGCACTTCTGCTGCAGGCTTCTGGCCTTCTCTTCGTCCCACAGCCGGTCGGCGCGGGCGTGCTCGTCGTCGTCCTTGCCAGCAAACTTTTCGTCGAACCACTTGCCGTGATACTCGCCGGCAGCGCAGGCAAAGGCGGCCTCGAGTTCCCAGTAGGTGCGTGGCTTGAACTTGCGTATGCGGTCCTCGCGCTCGACCATCAGCGCCAGCGTCGGCGTCTGGACGCGGCCGACCGTCGTCAGGTGAAAGCCCCCCGTTTTCGAGTTGAACGCAGTCATCGCGCGCGTGCCGTTGATGCCGACGAGCCAGTCCGATTCTGAGCGGCAGAGTGCAGCATCGGCCAGCCCCTGCATTTCGCTGCCCCGGCGCAGGCGCAGGAAGCCGTCCCGGATCGCCTGAGGAGTCATCGACTGCAGCCACAGACGCTCGACCGGCTTGCGACTTGCCGCGTGCTGCACGATGTAGTTGAAGATCAGTTCGCCCTCACGTCCGGCGTCGCAGGCGTTCACCAGACTGGCGACGTCCTTGCGCTTGATCAGCCGGACGAGCAGCTTCAGGCGGGGCTCGGTCTTGGTAATCGGTTGCAGGGCAAAATGCGGTGGAATGACCGGAAGATGGGCAAACGACCACTTGCCGCGTTTGACTTCGTACTCCTCCGGGCACGCCAGTTCGAGCAGGTGCCCGATTGCCGAGGCCAGGACGTAGTCGTCGTTCTCGTAGTAGTCCTCGTGACGGGTGAAGCCGCCGAGTGCGCGGGCGAGGTCGGTGGCCACGGAGGGTTTCTCGGTGATGATCAGTTTCTTGCTCATGGGAAGGATTTCATCAGCCGGGCAACAGGGTGATCCAGAAGGGTGGTGGAAGGCGATGATCGCGCGACGCCGCGCTCAGCCCGGGGGAAGCTGCTGGTAGTGACCGCCAGGCAGCGTGGCAACACGACCATCCAGCTCCAGGTGCAGGAGCATCACCGAAACGACGTCCGCCGTCAAGCCGCTGCGCTTGGCCAGGTCGTCCAGCGTGCAGGGCTCGAAGCCCATCGCCTGCAGCAGGCCGTCGGCCGGTGCCGGGGCGCGCACGTCGTCCAGGGCGATTGGCGGGCTGTTCGTCCAGCCGATCTCGTCGAGCACATCCTGCGCCGTCTCGACCAGCTTGGCGCCTTGCTTGATCAGCTTGTGACAGCCACGCGACTGCGGCGAGTGGATCGAGCCTGGAATCGCGAGGACCTCGCGTCCCTGTTCGGCGGCAAGCCGGGCGGTGATCAGCGAGCCGCTCTCGGTGGTTGCCTCGACCACCAGGACGCCGCGCGAAAAACCGGAAATCAGGCGGTTGCGGCGGGGAAAATTGGCCGCTGCGGGGGGCGTTCCGAGCGGAAACTCGGAGACCAGCGTTCCCGCCTGGGCGATGGCGAGCGCCAGTTGCTGGTTGCGCGCCGGATAGACCCGGTCGATACCGGTGCCAATGAAGGCGACGGTGCTCGCGGCAGCCGAGAGGGCGCCGCGGTGAGCGGCCGCGTCGATGCCGAGCGCGAGGCCGCTGGTGATGGTCAGGCCGGCGGCCGAGAGCGCGGCGGCAAAGTGTTCGGCATTGGCCGCGCCTTGTGGCGTTGGATTGCGGCTGCCGACGATGGCACAAGCCGGGCGATTGAGCAGATCGAGGCGGCCGCGAACGTAGAGCACGGTCGGCGGGTCGGCGACCTGCAGCAAGCTTTGCGGATAGTCGGCGTCGGCCAGACAAAGCAGGTGATTCTCTGCCTTCTCGCACCAGGCGATGGCCTGCGCGACCGCCGCGCGGTTGTCGGTACTGAGCAGCAGATCGGCCCGCTTCTCGCCGATCACCGCCGCGAGGGCGCTGCGGCTCGCCTTGAAAGCGGCGTCAGGCAGTCCGAAGGCGGCCAGCAGCTTGCGCTGTGTTTCGCCACCCAGGCCCGGAATCAGCGTCAGTCGCAGCCAGTCGGTCAGCGACTCGGCGAAGGTCATCGTCAGGGCGTGCGTGCGAAATCGTTGACGTCGATCGTGTTTTCGGCCTGGACGACGAGCGCATACGCCAGGCGATCGAAGGTGCGGAAGACGAAGAGCAGGCCGACGCGTTGATCGGGGATGGTCACCTGGATCGGGCGATCGTTCTCGTCGCGCTGCGTCACGGCGCGGTTGCGCTCAGCCGCGAGGACGTGACCGATTTCGATTCCGTCGGCGGCACCGCGATTGAGCGCAACGACCGAGCCCTGGCCAGCCGTGTCTACGCCACCATAGACCGAGATGACGCGCGCTTCGACGAGGAAGTCGGGCTTGTGCGGTACGTAGGCGAGCAGCGGCTGCCGGCTCGACGGGAGCAGGCGGTCGCCACGGCCGATTTCCTGCTTCGCGGTGAGAATGGCGAAGGTGGCCGGTGCGCCCGGGCGAAGCTGTTCGGCCGTACCGAGGTGAAACGCTTCATAGCCTATGATCGCGGCGCTGTCCGGGTCGCGCAGCGGTCGATCCTTGCGGAAGATGTTCCACGTGCGCTGTTTCGGGTCGGCATTGTCGACGTAGGCGAGGTCGCCGTTGCTCAGGTGCACCCTGTCCTCGGGTGTCGCGATGATCAGCGCCGCCTTGTCCAGGCTGCTCTGCTCGAAAAGTAGCGCATCGGTCAGGAACGGCCGAATGACGTTTGGCGGGATCGACGGAATGTGTTCCTGGGTCGGTTCGGAATAGACTTGCGGACGCAGCTTGCTGCTTTGCAGGCGCAGGCGCGGGTTGCCGCGGGCGTCGCGCTCGAGCACGATGACGTCACCCGGATAGATGCGGTGCGGGTTGCGCACCTGTTCGCGGTTCATGCGCCAGACCTCCGGCCAGCGCCAGGGCTCGCGCAGGAAGGTGGCGGAGATTCCCCACAAGGTATCGCCGGGGACGACGATGTGGCGGTTCGGCGCACCCTGGGCCAGTTGAAGTTCCTGACCGGCGGCGGCGCAGAGCGCGCTGGCCAGCGCGACAAGCAAGGCGGATAGAATGCGGATCATCGTGTTATCCTCGTACGAGCGGTCAGCACGGCGGGCTAGCAAGCCCGGCGTGCGGCCCTGTCCCAGAGCGGCGTCAGCCTGTCCGTGCGTGGCGCCCGGCACGCCGGTCGGCTCAAGGCATGGCTCTGGATTCTGCACGCAGTTATTTTTTCGAGCAAGCTTTTTATGGCGCTATTACCGATACTCCGTTTTCCCGATGCGCGCCTGCGCAAAGTCGCCGAACCGGTGGCGCGGATTGACGAGGCGATTCGTCGTCTGGCGCGCGACATGGCCGAGACCATGTATGAGGCGCCTGGAATTGGTCTGGCGGCAACCCAGGTGGACGTACACAAGAGGCTGATCGTCATCGACGCGTCGGAGACCCGGGACGAGTTGCTGACGCTGATCAATCCGGAGATCGTCGAACTGTCGGGCAAACAGCGCGGCGAGGAAGGATGTCTGTCGGTGCCGGGGATCTACGACAAGGTCGAGCGTGCGCAACGCGTCGTCGTCCGCTACCTGGATCTTGAAGGTCAGGAACAGACGGTCGAGGCGGAAGGCCTTCTCGCGGTGTGTCTGCAGCACGAGATAGACCATCTGCAGGGGCGCGTTTTCGTCGAACACCTGTCGCAACTCAAGCAACAGCGGATCCGGAACAAGCTCAGCAAGCAGGCGCGCATCACGGCATGAGGCTGATCTTTGCCGGCACACCGGAGTTTGCTGCGCTCGCGCTGCGCGCGATCGTCGCCGCCGGGCATGATGTGGCGCTGGTCCTGACGCAGCCCGACCGTGCGGCCGGGCGCGGGATGAAGCTGCGACCATCGCCGGTGAAGATCTTTGCGCAGACGATAGGCAGAGAGGTCTTTCAGCCGCCGAGCCTGAGGGACGCGCTGGCGCAGGAGCGCGTTGGCCAGGCGGCGGCGGAAGTCATGGTCGTGGCGGCGTATGGATTGATTCTGCCGCAGGCCGTTCTCGACCTGCCGGCGCTCGGCTGCATCAACATTCACGCATCGCTGCTGCCTCGCTGGCGCGGCGCGGCGCCGATCCAGCGGGCGATTCTCGCCGGCGATCGGCAGACGGGAATCAGCATCATGCAAATGGAGGCCGGTCTGGACAGCGGCCCGGTCTTGCTCAGCGAGGCCGTGGCGATCGACGACGAGGATACTGCGGCGACTTTGCACGACCGGCTGGCGGCGGTTGGCGCGCGCCTGGTGGTCGACACGCTGGCTCGTCTGCCACTGGTGGGGCAGGTTCAGGCGGCAAGCGGCGTGAGCTACGCGAAGAAGATAGAAAAGGCGGAAGCAGTACTCGACTGGGATCAGCCAGCGGCGCAACTCGCTCGCCAGGTCCGTGCTTTCGATCCATTCCCGGGGGCGGTGTGCGAGATTGGCGGGCACGTGTTGAAGGTCTGGTGCGCGCGGGCCGATGCCGGCAGCGGCGTTCCCGGGGTGGTCTTGGCGGCTGGCCGGGAAGGAATCAGCGTCGCCTGTGGTGAGGGCGTGCTCCGCATATTGGAGGTGCAGAAGGCGGGCGGCCGCCGCCTGTCGGTGGGCGAGTTTCTCGTCGGAAGCGGGCTCGCGCCGGGAACGGAGTGCGCGCGCCTGGCCGGCTGAGGCGGTTGGGGTAAGGCGCTGCACCGGCCGCGGGCAGGCTGATCGCTGTGCGCCGACGACGTTTCACGTGAAACATTCTCGTCCCACGATCAGCCAGCGCCAGTCTGCTGCCTTCGCCATTACGGCCGCGGACGAGATCGCCGGTCGCTGTCGCCGAGCAGGCCTTGCAGCAGACTGGCCAGACGATGACCCGCGTCGACGATGCGCTGCCTTGCCACTGCCAGCGCGTTCTCGTGAAACTGGTTGTCGATCGTCGGTACTTCGTCGCGTCCCGGTGGGTAAGCCGATTCATCGGCCAGCCGCCGGCTTTCTTCGATCCATTGGCCAAAGCTGCCGGCTACCCGCGGCTGGCGGAAGCGCTCGCTGAGCGCGCTCACTGCACGCTCCAGTCGACTGCCGCGCAACCAGGGCGGCGCCGGCAGGTCATCCCAGTAGCGGTGGAGGTTGGTCGACGGGTGGCGTGGGTCGAAGGGATTGACGATCGGCTGCTCGTTGCCGCCGTTATCGCTCCGCCCGTCCGGCCTTGCGCGACTCGCCGTGTGCAGTGGCTGGTGCGCGTCGCCGACCAGATGAATCAGCCAGGGCAGCGCGTAGGCGCGCGCCGCGATGCTTTCCTGCCGGCTGCCGACCGTTGCCGAGAGTGCGGCCAGTTGCCGGTCGAGTTCGCCGTCAGCGCCTGCCTTGCTTGCCTTCGAGCCGACCGGCAGGTCGACGTAATGCCAGCTCAGTCGTCGCTCCATATCGGGAAACCCCGGCAGTGTCGGCGTCGGGGTTTCCAGCTCGGCGGTATAGAAGCGTGTGTCCCGGCGGATGTCGTCGGGCCAGGTCGAGGCTTCGAGGAACGCCGTCAGGTCGCTATCGGCGTCGCCGCCGCGCTCCTGCCAACGCGCAAAATCCGGGTGCGCTCTGAGCAGCGCTGCTGCCGCCGACCGCGTCTGGGTGTCCATCGCCTCCCAGGCGATCATCGCGACGATCCGGTGGCCGCCCGCGTTCCACGCCAGCGCCGCCGGAGCTGCCGCCAGCGTGAGCAACAGCCCGCAGGCGGCGCGCCCAAGGCTTAGTCGCCGGCTAACGGTCAAGGTGAATGTCCGCCAGCGAGGAAGGATCGTCAAGCGGTTCGAGATGCGTGAATACCGAGGTCTGCGGCAGAGCGCAGCGAATCTCGTGCTCGATCTCCTCGGCAAGTTGATGCGCGCGCCCGATCGTCCACGCGCCGGGAACCAGAACGTGCAGCGAGATGAAGCGCCGGGCTCCCGATTCGCGCCCACGCACCGCGTGAAAATCGATCCCCTGCGCCCGGTACCGTTCGAGGACGCCGAACAGCAGCGCCTGGTCGCCGGCCGGCAGGCTGCTGTCCATCAGACCGGCAGCCGAGCGCTGCAGCAGCCGCCAGCCGGTCCATACGATGTTGGCGGCGACCAGCAGGGCGAGCGTCGGGTCGAGCCAGAGCCAGCCGGTGAGCGCAACAGCGCCAAGTCCGAGGAGAACGCCGAGCGAGGTCCACACGTCGGTCAGCAGGTGATGCGCGTCGGCTTCCAGCGTGATCGAGCGGTAGCGTCGGCCGGCGACGAGCAGGATGCGGCCGACGGTGAGATTGATCAGCGAGGCGGCGAGCGAGATCGCCAGGCCGACCCCGAGCTGTTCGAGTGGCTGCGGGTCAAGCAATCGGTCGATCGCGGCGAACGCGATTGCCGCCGCAGCAGCGAGAATCAGCAGGCCTTCGAAAGCGCTGGAAAAGTATTCCGCCTTGCCGTGCCCGAAAGCGTGCCGCTCGTCCTCCGGCCGCTCGGCAATCGACAGCATGGCCAGTGCCATCAAAGCCCCGGCCAGATTGACCAGCGACTCGAGCGCATCCGAGAGCAGTCCGACCGAGCCGGTCAGTCGCCAGGCAATGCCTTTCAGGGCGATGGTGGCGAGCGCCGCGCCGATCGACAGGTAGGCGTAGCCTCTGAGCGAAATCGGTTTCATCGGGGGATTATCGCCCGTCCGCGATGATCACGCCATCGCCGGGCATCGTGCTAAACTCCGCGCCAACTCGACAGCCGTCAGGCCTGACCGTGTCTTCCACCCGATCTCTACCGTCGTCTCCCCGCGGCGCGCTGCGCGTAGTGAAGGTGGCGCGCCCGGCGGGGCGCTGCGCGGGGCCGGATGTCGCTGCCCGCCTGCCCCGCCTGGCGGTTGATTCGCTGGCCTACAGCTTCTGCCTGGCGGCGACGACGATTGCCGCGGTACGCTCCGGCGAGAGCCTTACGCAGGCGCTTGCCGGCCTCGCCGGCGAACCGTCCGGCGCGCGGGCTGCGGCTCAGGAAATCGCCTACGGAACCTTGCGCTGTCACGGTCGCGGCGATTTCATTCTGGCTCGTCTGCTGCAACGCGCGTTGCCGCATGCGCAAACCGAGGCACTCTTGCTCGCTGCGATCTATCGCCTGCAGACGCGCCCCGAGGCGGAACACACGGTCGTCGATCAGGCGGTCGCCGCTGCCGGCGAAATGGTCGGCGGCGCATTCCGCGGCCTGGTCAATGGCGTCCTGCGCAACTACCTGCGCCGCCGCGACGAACTGCACGCGGCCCTCGCCGAGGATGAACCAGCAGCCTGTCAGCATCCCCGCTGGTGGCTCGACCGCCTGCGCCAGGCCTACCCGCAGCGCTGGCGCGAGATCGTTGCGATCAACAATGGCCAGCCGCCGATGAGCCTGCGGGTTAACCGGCGGCGCAGCACGCCAACGGCGTATCGCGAACTGCTGCGGGCCGCCGGTCTATCGGCGCGCCAGATCGGCAGTCATGCGCTGATCCTGGCGCGCGCCGTTCCGGTCGAGGCCCTGCCCGGATTTGCCGAGGGTCTGGTGACGATCCAGGATATCGGCGCACAGCGCGCCGCCGAGCTGATCGCACCGATCGCCGGCGAACGCATCCTCGATGCCTGTGCGGCCCCGGGCGGCAAGGCGACCCACCTGCTCGAAGCGGCCGACCTCGACCTGCTCGCCCTGGACATCGACGAAGTCAGAACTCGGCGCATTGCGCAGAACCTCGATCGTCTGGGACTCTCCGCTACGGTGCTGACTGGCGATTGTCTCTCACCCGCGACCTGGTGGGATGGCCGCCCGTTCGACGCCATCCTGGCCGACGTGCCGTGCTCGGCTTCCGGCGTTGTGCGCCGCCATCCGGACATCAAGCTGTTGCGGCGCGCCTCCGACCTCCGACTTTTCGCCCACCGGCAGGCGGCCATCCTCGACCGCCTGTGGCCGTTGTTGAAGGCAGGCGGGCGTTTGCTATACACCACGTGTTCGCTTTTTCCCGAAGAGAATGGAGCGCAGATCGACGCTTTTCTGGTGCGCCAGCCGGGCGCGCGAAGACTCTGCGAAGAGCTGCTCCTGCCGTGCGATGAACATGACGGTTTCTACCATGCGCTGCTGCAGAAATCGGCTTAGAGCGCTGCTCGTCGGTCTGCTCCTGTCGTTTGCCCCTTTCCTCGCCTGGGCGGCCGACATTTCGGTACGCCATCCGCAGCTTGCGATCAGCGACGAGGGTTACGTCCTGGCAGCCGATTTCAACCTCAGTCTGAACCCCCGTCTGGAGGATGCGGTAGCGCGCGGCGTTGCGCTCTACTTTGTCGTCGAATTTGAACTGAGCCGTTCGCGCTGGTATTGGCTCGACGAGCAAGTAGCTGCGCGAACGCAGTCCTTCCAGCTTTCGTATCACGCACTGACCCGTCAGTACCGCTTGTCCAGCGGCGCCCTGCACCAGAGTTTTCCATCGCTTGACGACGCCTTGCGCATCCTCGCCCGGCTGCGCAACTGGCAGGTGGTCGAAAAGGGCGGCCTGCGTGCCGACCAGACTTACTTCGCGTCCTTGCGCATGCGCCTCGACCTGACGCAGATGCCGAAGACGTTTCAGGTCAGCGCGCTGGCCAATCGCGACTGGAACCTGTCCGCCGAGTGGGCGCGTTGGCAATTTACCGCCGGCGACCTGCCCGTCGCTGGCGCCTCCGGTGGATCCGTCGCTTCGCCGGCGGGTGGCGACGGGCGATGAAGAGCCTGATCGTCGCGGCAGCATCGTTCGGCGGCATCCTGCTCTTCCTGCTCGCCTCGGCGAGCGCCAACACTGCGCTGTTCGCCCGTCACTATCCCTGGCTGCTGGCGCTCAACTCGATCGTCGCGCTTTCGCTGCTGGCGCTGATTGGCTGGCAATTGCTTGCGCTGTGGCGCGAACACCGGAGCAAGGTCTTCGGCTCACGCCTGAAGCTGCGCCTGATGCTGATGTTCGGTCTGATGGCTGTCCTGCCTGGGGTCCTGATCTACGCGGTATCGGTGCAGTTCGTCACCAAGAGCATCGATACCTGGTTCGACGTGCGTATCGAGAAAGCGCTCGAAGCCGGGCTCAACCTCGGGCGCAGCGTGCTCGACTCGCTGCTCGCCGATCTGACGAGCAAAGCGCAGGCGATGGCGCTCGAACTCGGCGAGCGCAGCGACGCACAACGACGACTCGAACTCAATCGCCTGCGCGAGCAGGCCGGCATCCAGTCGGCCGCACTCTTTTCGATCAAAGGCGCTCTGCTCGTTACGGCGACCGGCGATCTGGCGACGCTGGTGCCGTCGCAGCCGACGACCGAGCTTCTCCGCCGCGTTCTCCTCGAGCGCCGGGTCTCGCTGATCGAGAGCAACGGCGACAAGGATCTCACGCTGCGCGCCCTGGTTGCCGTCACCCCGCATGGGCTGGGTGCCGAGACGCGCGTTCTGCAGCTCATGGACCCGGTGCCGGCCAGCCTGGCGGTCAATGCCGAGAGCGTGCAGACGGTCTATGCCGACTACCAGGAACTGTCGCTCGGGCGCGAGGGCCTGACCCGGATCTACGCGATGACGCTGACGCTGACCGTTCTCCTCGCCCTGTTCACCGCCATCGCGCTGGCCTTTGTTCTGGCGCGCCGCCTGTCGGCGCCGTTGTCGATCCTTGCCGCCGGAACGCAGGCGGTCGCTGCCGGTGATTACACACCGCGCCAGGCGATCTACAGCCGCGACGAACTCGGCGTGCTTACCCGCTCGTTCAAACAGATGACCAGCCAGCTCGACGAGGCCCGGCGCGACAACGAGCGTCACCGCGCCGAGCTGGAGTCGGCGCGCGCCTACCTCGAATCGATCCTGGCCAATCTGTCGGCGGGAGTGCTGGTCTTCGACCGGCGCTTCGTTCTGCGCACGGTCAACGAAGGCGCTTTGACCATCCTGCGCGACGACTTCGACGGCCTGCTCGGTCACGCGGCCGAAGTCTGGCCGCGCCAGCAGGCACTCGGTGAGGTCATTCGCCGGGCCTTTGCCGACCCCGAGCGCAACGAGTGGCAGGAGCAGATCGAACTCGAGCATCCTGGTGAGCTGCCGCAGATCCTCCTCCTGCGCGGTACCCAGCTCCCCGCCGGATCGCACGGCGGCTATGTCGTGGTCTTCGACGACGTGACCCGACTGATTGCCGCGCAGCGCAGCGCCGCCTGGGGCGAGGTGGCAAGGCGGCTGGCGCACGAAATCAAGAACCCGCTGACGCCGATCCAGCTTTCCGCCGAGCGCCTGCAGATGAAACTGGCCGATCACCTGAGCAAGAGCGACGCCGAGATGCTCTGGCGCGCCACGCAGACGATCATCACGCAGGTACAGGCGATGAAACACATGGTCAACGATTTCAGCGACTATGCCCGCCTGCCGACTCCCAAGCTGATGCCGGTGGATCTCAACGCCCTGATCAGGGAAGTGCTGGGTCTCTACGAAACTTCGCGCGCGCAAGTCAGGTTGAAGCTTGCCGGCAAGCTGCCGCCGGTGCTCGGCGACGCGACGCAGCTTCGTCAGATCATCCACAATCTGCTGCGCAACGCCGAGGACGCGCAGGAAGCGGTGGACTCGCCGACGATCACGATTGCCACCCGCCAGGTGGATGCAATGAGCGAGATGAGCGTCGCCGACGAAGGACCGGGTTTCCCACCCGAGATTCTCGCCCGCGTCTGCGAACCCTATGTAACGACCAAGGCGCGCGGCACCGGTCTTGGTCTGGCGATCGTCAAGAAAATCGTCGACGAGCATCACGGTCGGATCAGAATCAACAACCTGCAGCCGACCGGCGCGGAAGTCAGCGTCGTCCTGCCGTTGGCGGTACCGGCGAACTCCAAGCGCGAGCAGAGCAACAAACTTCCTTCCGGGGCATGACCATGGCGCAGATACTGATCGTCGACGACGAAGTAGGAATCCGTGAACTTCTGTCCGAAATTCTCGCTGATGAAGGGCATTCCATCTGGCTGGCAGAAAACGCTGCGACGGCGCGCCGACTACGCGCCGACAAGCGGCCCGACCTCGTCCTGCTCGACATCTGGATGCCGGATACCGACGGCATTTCGCTGCTCAAGGAATGGTCGGCAAACGGCCAGTTGACGATGCCGGTGGTGATGATGTCCGGACACGGCACGATCGATTCGGCGGTCGAAGCGACACGCATTGGCGCCACCGATTTTCTCGAGAAACCGATTGCCTTGCAGAAGCTGCTGGCGACCGTGAAGAAGGCCTTGAAGCACGAGGCGGTCCTCCAGAAGAAGCCCCTGACGCTCGACGCCTTCGCGCGCTCACCTCTCCTGAAAGACCTCAAGCGGCGGCTTGAGCAGGCTGCCGCGAAGACCTCGGTCCTTCTCTTGAAGAGCACTTCCGGCGGGATCGCCGAGATCTGTGCGCGCACGCTGCAGTCGCACCGGACGCCCTGGCTCGATCTCTCGAATCTGAGCTCGCCGCTGACGCAGGAGATGCTGCACAACAGCAGCGGTGGAATTGTCTTCGTCGCCGACCTCGCCCAGTCTGGCAAGCTGCAACAGATGAACCTGGTCTTTGCCCTGGAGCGCCTTGAGCGACACAGTCTGCAGATGATCGCGGCGTCTTCACGTTCGCCGACGGCGCTCATCGAAAGCGGTTGGGATCCGGTGCTGGTCAATCGGCTGGCCGAAGTCTGGGTGACGCTACCGCAGCTTTCGGGGCACGCCGACGACGTTCCGGAGATCGCCACGATGTTGCTGGCGCATCTCGCCGAACGTGGCGAAGTTCCCCTCCGACATCTGTCGAGCGGTGCGCTGAATCTTCTCCGCCTGCACCGTTGGCAGGGCGAGTGGGCCGAACTGCTCAGCGTCGTGAAAAACCTGGCGCTTTCTGCGCTCGAAGAGGAAATCACCAGCGAAGACGTACAACGCGTGCTGCATCGCGAAGCCGATGACGCTGGCTCGCCGCTCGCCGCCACGTTCTTCGAACAGCCTCTGCGCGACGCACGCGAAGGCTTCGAGCGCCTCTACTTTGAGTACCACTTGCGCAGCGAGCGCGGTAACATGACGCGTTTGGCCGAAAAAACCGGATTGGAACGGACGCATCTTTATCGCAAGCTGCGGCAGCTCGGCTTGAACATCGGTCGGCGTAGCGACGAGCGCGACTGACCGGCCGTCATCAGTTCCACAGGGGGAGCCAGGAAATGCGCATCGTCATTCTCGGCGCTGGCCAGGTTGGTGCCAGCGTTGCCGAAAGTCTTTCGTCCGAGAACAACGACATTACCGTCGTTGACAACAACCACGATCGCCTGGCCAACCTGCAGGACAGGCTCGACCTGCGGACAGTGATCGGCAACGCCGCCTATCCCTCGGTTCTTGCCAGCGCCGGCCTGGAAGACGCCGACCTGCTGATTGCCGTGACGCAAAGCGACCAGACCAATCTGGTCGCCTGCAAGGTCGCGCAGAGCGTATTCAACGTTCCGGCGCGCATCGCCCGTCTGCGCGCGCACGACTTTCTGGACAGCGAAACGCTGCTTTCGCCGGCGAATTTTGCTGTCGACTACGCGCTTTGCCCGGAGCAGGTCATTACCGAATACATCACGCGGCTGATCGATTTTCCCGAAGCGCTGCAGGTGCTCAGCTTCGGCGCCGGGCGGCTGGTGCTCGTCGCGGTGCGCGCGTTTGCCGGCGGTTTGCTCGTCGGCAGTCCGATACGCGAGATGCGCAACCATCTGTCGCCGGAGGTTGACGGAAGGATCGCCGCGATTTATCGGCGCGACCGCGCAATCACACCCACCGGCGACACGATGATCGAAGACGGCGACGAAGTCTTCGTGCTGGCCGCCGAGGAGCACATCCGCCCGGTGATGCGCGAGCTGCGCGGTTCGGTCGAACCGGTTCGCCGGGTGATGATCGCCGGTGGCGGGAACATCGGTCTGCGCGTCGCGCAGTCGCTGGAGAACAAGTGCGAGGTCAAGGTGATCGAGATCGACCGGCGGCGCTCGGAACTGGTCGCCACCTCATTGCAGTCGGTGCTGGTCCTGCATGGCGACGCCACTGACGAGGACCTGCTGCAACAGGAGGCCATCGACGAGATGGACCTGTTCCTCGCCCTGACCAACGACGACGAAGACAACATCATGGCGGCGTCGCTGGCCAAGCGGATGGCGTGCAAGCGCGTCGTCGCGCTGATCAATCGGCGAGCCTACGCCGAACTCGTCCAGGGTGGGCCGATCGACATCGCGATTTCCCCGGCGCAGGTATCGATCGGCCGCCTGCTGACCTATGTCCGGCATGGCGACGTGGCGCAGGTGCACAGCCTGCGGCGCGGCGCGGCCGAGGCGCTCGAAGTCGTTGCGCACGGTGATCGCAAGAACTCGAAGGTGGTTGGTCGACGGGTCAGCGAACTGCCGACGATCCCGGGCGCATTCATCGCCGCGATCGTGCGTGACCTCGACAAGAGCCGCGATGTCGGCTTCCTCGGTCTGGCCAAGAAGAAGGTCGCGGGACGCGTGCTGATCGCGCACAGCGATGTCGTCATCGAGACCGACGATCACGTCATCGTCTTCTGTCTGGACAAGAAGGTCGTCAAACAGGTGGAGAAGCTGTTTGCCGTCGGCTTCCACTTCTTCTGAGTCAAGGCTGCCATGAAACGCTACTATCCGGTCATCCGGGTTCTCTCTCTGGTCATCTTCATGTTTGGCCTGACGATGCTCGTCCCCTGGGCGCTTTCCTGGGCATTGCACGACGGTGCCGAAAGCGCTTTCGACGAAGCCGTCCTGCTCACCCTGGGCAGCGGTCTCGGCCTCTGGTACGCAACCCGGCGCGAAAAGCGCGACCTGACGATCCGCGACGGTTTCCTGATGGTCGCACTGGTGTGGACGGTGCTGCCGGTGTATGCCTCGCTGCCGCTGATCATCCAACTCAATGCGAGCTTTACCGACGCGTATTTCGAGGCGGTGTCGGGCTTGACGACGACCGGCGCAACGGTTTTCGAGGGACTCGACAAGCTGCCGGTCTCGCTCAACTTCTGGCGCACTCAACTGGTCTGGCTGGGCGGCATGGGTCTGATCGTTCTCGCCGTCGCCGTCCTCCCCTTGCTCGGCATCGGCGGCCGCCAGATGTTCAAGGCGGAAACCCCCGGACCGATGAAGGATTCCAAGATGACGCCGCGCATTGCCGAGACGGCGAAAGGGCTGTGGGTCGTCTATACGCTGATCTCGATTGCCTGCGTGCTGGGCTACCAATGGGCCGGGATGACCTGGCTCGACGCGATCATGCACATGTTCGCGACCATGGGACTGGGTGGCTTCTCCAGCCACGACGCGAGTTTCGGCTACTTCGACTCGCCGGCGATCGAGGCGGTCAGCATCGCCTTCATGCTGATCGCCGGCTGCAACTTCGCGACGCATTACATCGCGCTCTCCGGGCGCTCGCTGCGGCCGTACGCCAGCGATCCGGAAGCCGGCATGTTCATCCTGGTGACGGTCGGCAGCGTCATCGGAATTGCCATCTATCTCGACGTGCACGCGGTCTACCCGACCTTCGTCGAAGCCTTGCGCTTTTCCGCGTTCAACGTCGTGTCGATCGCGACGACGACCGGCTTTGCCAACACCGACTACGCCCTGTGGCCGTTTTTCGCACCGCTCTGGATGCTCTTTCTGTGCAGCTTCGCGACCAGCGCCGGTTCCACCGGCGGCGGCATCAAGATGATCCGGGCGATCGTCCTCTACAAGCAGGTCTACCGCGAACTGCTGCGCGCGATGCACCCCAACGCTGTCCATCCGATACGAATCGGCAAGGAAGTCGTTCCCCCGAACATTCTCTTCGCCGTGCTCGCCTTCGGCTTCGTCTATATGGTCTGCATCGTCTCGATGACGCTGCTCCTGTCGTTTTCCGGACTGGAGATCATTACCGCGCTTTCGGCGGTCATCGCCAGCATCAACAATACCGGACCGGGCTTGGGCCAGGTCGGGCCGGCGACCAATTTCGCCGTGCTCACCGATTTCCAGACCTGGGTGTGTACCGCCGCGATGCTCCTCGGCCGCCTCGAGATCTTCACCCTGCTCGTCGTCCTGACTCCGGCGTTCTGGCGCAGGTAGCGTGGCCGGCGTGTGCGACTCAGCCGGCCGCCTGCCCGCTCACCTGCAGACTCAGCCGCACCAGATCGGCAATGCTGCCCACCTGCAACTTGGCCAGCAGGCGGGCCTTGTGCACTTCCACCGTGCGCGGACTGATATCGAGCGCCTGCGCGATCTCCCGGTTGTGCCGGCCGGCGACGACCAGGGCCATCACTTCGCGCTCGCGCGGCGTCAGGCCTGCGAGGAGGGCAGCGGCACTGGCGTGGCGATCGTGGTCGTCGCGCCGCTGGTGCTGGCGGGCGAACGCTTCCGCGATCGCCGCCAGCAGGCGGTCGTGATCGATCGGCTTTTCGAGAAAATCGACCGCGTCGCTGCGAAAGGCCTGGCGCGCCGATTCGACGTCGCCATGGCCGGTCATCACGATCACCGGCAACAGGCAGCCACTTTCGGCCAAGCGCTTCTGCAGGCTGAGTCCGTCCATTCCAGGCATGCGGATGTCGAGCAGCAGGCAGCCGTACCAGTCCGCCCGGCGCGCCGCCAGGAAGCTCTCGGCGTCGGCAAACAGCGTCACGGCAAGACCCTGCAGACCAAGCAATAGGCCGAGCGCATCGCGTACGGACTGATCGTCCTCGACGATAAACACCGTATTGGTACTAGGCGGCATGCGCGCTGCCCTCCTCGACGGGAAGAAGCAGCCTGAACACGCCGCGATCGCCCACCTCAGCCCACAGGCTGCCGCCGTGCGCCTCGACGATTGCGCGGCTGATCGCCAGTCCGAGGCCGAGCCCGCTCGCCTTGGATGAATGAAACGCTTCGAACAGATGTTCCACCATTTCCTCCGAAACGCCGGGTCCGCTGTCTTCGACCGTGATACAGACGCGTCCGGCGCTATCGTGTTCTGCTGAAACGCGTACCTGCCGCGCCGCCAGCGGTCGTTCGGCGGTTGCCTCCAAGGCGTTGGCCAGCAGGTTGCGCAGTACCACTTCCAACTGCAGGCGATCGGCCCACAGCGCACAGGCAGGCGTCGCAAGCAGCCGGAGCTCGACGCCCTGCTGCCTGGCCTGTGTCGAAAAACGAGTGACTGCCGAGGCAAGCAATTCGCGCAGCCCGATGCGTTCGAGCCGGGTCGTCCCGGTACGAAAGAAATCGCGCAGTCGGCTGACCACATCGGCCGCGCGCTGCGATTCGGCAACCACGCGATCGATCACGTCGAACAGCCTTTGGCCGTTCTCCCCCTGGGCGAGCAACTGCTGGCAAGCGCGCGTGTAGGCGAGCAGCGCGGTCAGCGGCTGGTGCAGTTCGTGCGACAAGGCCCCGGCCATTTCGCCGGCCGCGGCCAGGCGCAGCGTCTGCTGCAGTTCGGCGCTCAAGCGCTGCTTCTCGTCGACGACAATGCCGATGAAGTAACCCGCCAGCGCGAGAACGAGCACCAGGACTTCCAGTTCGAACTGGATGAACCAGGAGAAGCCGAGCAGGCGCGAGGCGAGGACGATGCCTACCTGCGTCAGGCCGACGGTCAGCACGGCACCGGCCAGCCCTTGCCGGGCGGCGGCCCAGGCGATCGGCAGGAAGAGCACCGGGAAGTACTTGAACTCGGTCATCTCGCCGGCGACGAAGGTGAAGGAGAGGGCGCCGCCGGTAGTCAGCAGACTGAGCGATTCGCGGCCAAGCAGCAGGCGGCGCAAGCGCGCTCGACCGCGCGTGTCGAGCAGCATGGCGAGCAGCGGCATCGAGATCAGGACGCCCACTACGTCACCGAGCAGGTGGGGCAGCAGCGCCTTGCTTGCCGCTGCGAGTGGCAGATATCCGCCGAGAGTCAGGCCGGCGACGAACAAGAGACCGTTGATGAGGGTACCGACGACGGCGATCATCACCCAGTCGATCAGACCCCGACGATCGACGAAGAAGCCCTTGCTGCCCAATCGGCGCCGAAGAATGTGTGCGGTCAGCCAGTATCCGGCAGTCAGTTGGAGCGCCAGGCCGACGGCAAGCAGCCCGGGCAGCGCAAGCTCGCGCGTCCAGGCGTCGGCGGCGAGAATCGCCAGGGCCAGTGGTGGCGCGGCCTGCTTGCCGTGGCGAACCAGGAAAAGCAGGCCCAATGCCGGGGCCGGACTCCATGGCGTGACATCGAGTCCGTGCAGGAAGTGGATGTGGCTTGCCCAGTCGAGCGCGAGATAGCCGAAAACGAGCAGAAAAGCGTCGCGCCAACCGAGAGGCCGAATCGCTGATCTTGGCACAGTGAGCCCTGGCGAGTTGATCGAGCGCCTATTGTGCCTGCCCGGCAAGGCTTTGGGTATGCGGAGAAAGACGTAAGGTAATCCCTTACGTCGGCCCTGCGATGCGCGTCATCGCGCGCTTCGCGCAGCCCGCCGGCGTCTTTCGCGGGTGTGCGTATCGCTTACGTTGTTGCCCGAATTTTCAGCGCTGCCGGAAGCTGCCATGATCGTCCCGCATGTCACCACCAGACGAATCAGACGACGACCGATTACCCACCCGGAGAGACCAGAGATGACCCTTCATCCGAAGCTGCGCAAGATTGTTGTCCTCACGCTCGGCGCGCTCGCCACGACCAGCGCGTCCGCCAGAACCGAGATCCAGAACAAGGGTTCGGACACTCTGGTCAACGCGGCACAATCCCTCGCCGAACAGTACGGCAAGCTGAATCCCAAGGTGGCCGTGGCCGTTTCCGGCGGCGGTTCCGGCACCGGCATTGCCGCGATGATCAATGGCACGGTCGACATCGCCAACTCCAGCCGCAAGATGTCGGAGAAGGAGATCAAGGAAGCGCAGGCCAAGGGACGGCAACCGGTCGAGCACATCATCGGTTATGACGCCCTGGCCATTTTCGTGCACAAGAACTTCCCCGGCAACTCGATCACGCTGAGCGATCTGGCACGCATCTATGGGCGCGACGGTGGGGCCGGCAAGTGGAGTGACCTGGGGATCACGATACCCGGGTGCAAAGGCGACATCGTCGTCGTCAGCCGACAGAACAACTCCGGTACCTACGCCTACTTCCGTGAGGCGGTGCTCGGCGAGAAGGGCAAGTTCCGCCAGGGCACGCTCGACATGCACGGCTCGAAGGACGTCGCCGACCTGGTCGAGAAGACGCCTTGCGCGATTGGCTACAGCGGGCTGGCCTACGTCACCGACCACATGAAGGCGCTCTGCGTCGCCTCGGCGGCCGGCAAGCCCTGCATCAAACCGACCGAACAGACCGCTTTCGACGGCACGTATCCGATCGCCCGTCCCCTCTTCATGTACACCAATGGCGAACCAGCCGGCGAGGTCAAGAAGTACCTGGACTGGATCAAGAGCAATACCGGTCAGTGCATCATCGAGAAGGAAGGCTACGCACCGATCAAGAAGACCACTTGCAAGTAGTCCCCTGGCCGGCGGCTGCCGGCCGTCCACTCCTGTCCGCGGCAAGCCCGAGTTTCTGCGCCTGAGGAAAAAGTCGCAATGAGTCATTACGAAGAACGTATCGAGAAAGACCTGTCGAAGATCCGCCAGCAACTGGCCTTGCTTGCCAGCCAGGTGGCAAGCGCACTGACCGACGCGGTGCATGCCTTGCTCGCCGACGACGACCCGCTGGCCTACGCAACCATCCTCGCCGACAACCGGGTCAACGCGGTAAGCAACGAGCTCGACCGGATGTGCAACGCGTTCATCGGCGTGCACCTGCCGAGTGGTGGGCACCTGCGCCTGATGTCGGCGGTCATTCACGCCAATGTCGCGCTCGAGCGGGTCGGCGACTACGCGGTCACCATCTGTCGCGAAGCCGTCCGCCTGGCCCGCCCGCAGGGAACGATGGCGCGTGAGATCGAGCTGATGGCGGGTGAATCGCGCCAGATGCTGCAGCAGGCCGTCACCGCGTTCGTCGAGGGCAACGCCGATCAGGCGAGGGCGACGATGAACATCGCCGATCAGGTCGAAAGAACCTTCGACATGGCCTTCGTCGATCTGCTCGCCGCGCGCGACGACTTCAAGGTCCAGGATCTATTCGCCTACCTGACCGTATTCAATTCGCTGGAAAGGGTTTCCGATCAGGCGAAAAACATCTGCGAGGACGCAGTCTATGCGGTGACCGGCGAGGGCCGCGGCCCCAAGTTCCATCGTATCCTCTTTCTGGATGAGGATAACAGCCTGCTCGGCCCGCTCGCCGAAGCGATCGCGCGCAAGAACTTTGCCCAGTTTGGCGAGTACCACAGCCGCGGGCGTCGCGCCGGGGTGTGTACGCCACACACCTTGGCCGCCTTGCAGGAAGTGGGCATAGACCTCGCCCGCCACCAGCCGCAGGCGCTGGGCCGCCATCATCAGGAGCTCGCCAGCTACCAGCTCATCGTCAGCCTGCAGGGGCCGGTGAGTTCGTACGTCGAGCAGATTCCCTTCCATACGGTGGCGCTCGAGTGGCGGCTCGCGCAGAGTCCCGGCGAGGACGCCGACCTGCGACCGCTGACGCGCGAAGTCTCGGCGCTGGTCAACCGGCTGATGGCGACGCTGCGCGGCGAGGAGAGCGACTGACATGACGACTCGCTCACCGACGCTGGCGCACCGTGCTGCTGCCCGTCCCCTCGCCGGCTTCGATCGCCGCGACGCGGACTGGTACATCGACAAACTGGTTGCCGCCGTCGTCTTCGTCTGCGGCATATCGGCCATCCTTTTCGTCCTGGGCATCTTCTTCTTCGTCACCAAGGAAGGCATCGGCTTCATCTTTACCAAGCTGGATTTCCGCGAGTTCTTTCTTACCCCGTACTGGTCGCCGAGCGACGCCGAGGATCCGGAGTACGGCATCCTGGCGCTGATCGCCGGCACGGCCAGCGTCACCGGGCTGGCCATGCTCGTCGCCGTACCCTTCTCGCTCGGCGCGGCGATCTTTATCGCCGAGTTCGCCAGCGGCAAGACACGCGAGGCCTTGAAGGTGCTCGTCGAACTCCTCGCCGCCATCCCGTCGGTGGTCTGGGGTTTCATCGGCCTGGTCATCATGAATCCGCTGCTGATCAAGTGGTTCGATATCCCGGTCGGTCTCTGTGTGCTCAACGCCGGAATCATTCTCGGCCTGATGGCGGCGCCGATCATGACCTCGATCGCCGAGGATGCGCTCAAGGCTGTTCCCGACCGCTACCGCGAGGCGGCCGAGGCAATGGGCGCGACACGTTGGCAGGTGGTCTACAAGGTCGTCCTGCCGGCGGCCAGGAACGGTCTGCTGGGCGGCGTCCTGCTCGGTGTCGGTCGCGGCTTTGGCGAAACGATGGCCGTCCTGATGGCCACCGGTCACGCGGTCAACATCCCGGACAGTCTGTTCGATTCGGTGCGCGCGCTGACCGCGACGATCGCCGCCGAGCTGGGTGAAGCCGTCGTCGGCGGCGAGCACTATCAGGTGCTGTTCACGATTGGAATCTTTCTCTTCCTGATCACCTTCATCATCAACCTGAGCGCCGATCTGATCGTGCGCGGCATACGCAAGGGCTAAGCCATGACCACTGCCAACCCAGCGCTCTTTCAGGCGAGCGACCTGAACCAGCGCAACGCCCGCGTCCAGCAGCGCTTCCGGCTGCTCTTCGGGCTCATGACGCTGCTTCTCATCACGCCCGTCCTGCTCATCCTCGCGACACTGCTCGTCAAGGGGGGCGGCGCGATCTCCTGGGAGTTCCTATTTACCGCGCCGACCGACGGCATGCGCAGCGGCGGCCTGTTCCCGGCGCTGCTCGGCACTGTCTGGCTGGTCACCGTCGCCCTCCTGCTCTCGGTGCCCATCGGCGTTTTCGCGGCCATCTACCTGAGCGAGTACGCCGGCGACAACTGGTTCACGCGGATCATCAACCTGGCGATCATCAACCTGGCTGGTGTCCCGTCGATCGTTCACGCGCTTTTCGGCCTCGGCGCCTTCGTCCTCTTCTTCAAGTTCGGCACCAGCATCCTGGCCGCCAGCCTGACGCTGGCGGTGATGACGATGCCGGTGGTCATCGTCGCCACGCGCGAGTCGCTGCAGGCTGTCCCGCCCGCCTTCCGCGAGGCTTGCTGGAATATGGGAGCGACACGCTGGCAGACGATCCGCCGCGTCGTTCTGCCCAACTCGATCACCGGCATACTCACCGGCGTCATCCTAGAAGTGTCGCGCACCGCCGGCGAAACCGCGCCGATCATGTTCACCGGTGCCGTCTTCTTCACGCCCTTCCTGCCGCACAGCGTCCTTGACCAGACGATGGCGCTCTCGCTTCACCTGTTCGTCGTGGCCACGCAGGTTCCCGGGATTGCCGAAGAGCTTCCCTTCGGCGTCGCCCTGGTCCTCATCGGGCTCGTTCTGACCATGAACAGCGTTTCGATCGCATTCCGCATGTGGCTGAGGGGGAAAAAGAAATGGTAGAACTCGCGGGGCCGGCAGCGGCCACCGACGGCGCCCTGGCGGCGGTTGCCAGAGCGCCGAACAAGCTCGAAGTGAACGACCTGACGATCCGCTACGGCAGCACGGTGGCGCTGCGCAAGGTCAAGCTGTCGATCCGTGAGCACGAGATCTTCGGCATCATCGGCCCGGCCAACGCCGGCAAGACCTCGTTCCTCAAGGCGATCAACCGCATGGACGTGTTTACCACGGGGATGCAGGTCGACGGCGAGATCCGTTTCAATGGTCTGGACACCCGCCACCTGAAGAACGTCTACGCGCTGCGCAGCCGGATCGGGGTCGTCTTTCCGCTGCCGGTCGGTCTGCCGATGACCGTATACGACAACGTTGCCCTTTCGCCTCGCCTGCGCGGCATCCGCGAGAAGGCCGAGCTCGACGTGATCGTCCAGCGCTGCCTGACGCGCGCGGCGCTCTGGGACGAGGTGAAAGATCGCCTGCACGCACTCGGCAGCCTGCTCTCGGGCGGTCAGCAACAGCGCCTGACGATCGCCCGCGCGCTCTCGCAGGAGCCCGATCTGCTGATGCTCGACGAGTTCTCGATTGCTGTCGATCCGGTAACGACGATGCGCATCGAGGACGTTCTGAAGGATTTGCGTCGGGAAGTGACGATCATCCTGGTCACCAACCTGGTGCAGCAGGCGCGCCGCCTGGGCGATCGCACGGCGTTCTTCCTCGCTGGCGAGTGCGTCGAAATCGGCATCACCGAAGATCTCTTCACCGGCGAGGTAAAGGACCAGCGTACCCGCGACTATGTCGAGGGGCGCTTTGGCTAGCCAACCCACACCGCCCGCCACCGCGCACGGCATTGCTCCGCAAGGACCCGATCGACGATGAACACTGAACCGAATGCTGCCCTGCTGCAGCCCCTTCCCTCGCATGGCCGCCATGCTATCGCCAGCGAAAAGCTTAACCTGTGGTACGGCACCTTTCAGGCGCTGTACGACGTTGATCTGCGCATCCGGGAAGGCCTGATCACCTCGATGATCGGCCCTTCCGGTTGCGGCAAGAGCACCTTCCTGCGCAGCGTCAACCGGATCAACGAGCGCCTGGGCTACGTGCGCATCGAAGGCAGCGTGCACGTAATGAACGAAAACATCTACGCTCCGCAGGTCGAACTCGTGCAGGTTCGCAAGCAGGTCGGCATGGTCTTCCAGCGACCGAATCCCCTGCCCATTTCGATTCGCGACAACATCCTCTTCAGCCACCGATTGCACGCCAAGGGCGGCGGAGACGTGGTGCAGGGAACGGCGGACGAAATCGTCGAGCAGTCGCTGCGCCAGGTCCTTCTCTGGGATCAGGTGAAGGACCGCCTGCGGCGCAGGGCGACCGAGCTTTCGCTGGAGGAACAGCAGAAGCTGTGCATTGCTCGCCTGCTGCCGGTGAAGCCGAAAATCCTCCTGATGGACGAGCCCTGCTCGGCGCTCGACCCCAAGGGCACCGAGGCGGTCGAGGAGCTGCTCTGGGAACTGCGCGGCGAGTATACGATCCTGATCGTCACGCACAACATGGCGCAGGCACGGCGGGCCAGCGAGGAGTGCGTATTCATGCTGATGGGCCGGGTGGTCGAGCACGCGCCCACCGAACAGGTCTTCGTTACCCCGCAGCATCGGGAGACCGCCGACTACATCGAAGGGCGTTACGGTTAGGCAGGGCTCGTCCAGCGCTTCCGCCCGGCGCACTCGGGCTGTTGCCGGGCCGGCTTACGCCTGCGCGCGATCCGCCGGTGGCAGCGGGCGATCGCCGACGATGCTGACCAGTACCCGGCGGTCGTGCCGTGGACCGTCGAACTCGCAGAAGAAGATGTTCTGCCAGCGCGACAGGCCGAGGCGTCCATCGATCAGCGGGATGGTCACCGACGGACCGACCAGCCCCGCCTTGAGATGAGCGTCGCCGTTGCCGTCCTGCTGATCGTGCCGCCAGACGCCGCGCGGAATCAGCTTGGCAAGCAGATCGACGACATCGGTCTGCACCGATTCATCCCAGTTTTCCTGGATCATCATCGCCGCCGTGGCGCCCTGCGCATAGACGCAAACGAGACCGTCGACGACGCCGCTGGCGCGTACGGCGGCGCGCACCTGGTCGCTCAGGTCGATCAGCTCCTCACGCCGACGGGTGGCTAATTCGAGTCGATGGTGCGTCGTGTTCATCGCTTCCTCCGCGCCTGTGGGTCCGCCGGGCTAGCGCCGCAGGTAGGCGAGCGCGCTCGGCAAGGTGACATTGTTGCCGAAAGCGTCTTCGCCATAGCCGTGTCGGGCGAGCAGGTCGAGGTCAGCCAGGACGCGCCGGTCGCCGATGAAAGTTACCGTCAGATCGGTCCTGATGTCGAGCTGGCCGGTCGCCTGCAGGTGGGCGATCTCGGCCGTTGCATTCTCCAGCACGCCGCCCGCGCGCTGACCAATCCCGGGCGAAAACTGCAGCGGCTGACGGTAGAGCACGACCCTTCCCTCGCCGGCCAGTTGCTGAATCACTGTGCGCACGGCATCGGCCGTGTCCGCCGGCTTGCTCGCCTCGCCGGGAGGGCGAACGCGGGCGATCTCCCCGGCCAGCCAGCGGCGCTTGCCGGCGTTGATCGTCTCGTTGGCGCGAAAGAGCTCAAAAGGCGAAGCGGCATCGAAGCGTGTACCGCCAAGATCCATCACGACCTCGCTTCCGTAGTGCGCGACGATACGCGCGACAAGATTGGACGGACGCACATGGAAGCCACGGTAGGTCGGTACCGGCACCTGCAGCTCGGCCAACTCGGCGTAGCGGCGCAGGATGTCCCGGCAGATGCTTTGCCCGCCCGCCAGGTAGTCGCTGGCGAAGGCCAGCGCGTAGCCGAACAGCGTCGCCATGATCAGTTCGGGATCGACGAGCGGGGCTTGCCTTGCCGCTGCTTCGCGGCAAGGCGGGCCGATGTGCCGCTCGTAGTAATGGGCGAGGTCGGTGGCGAGGTCGAGCAGGTGGTAGACGACCGTCGCGTGGCCGCGCAGGATCGGCAGTTCGGCGTCGGAGGTCTCGATTCCCGTCGCTGCGACGTGCGTGTCGTAGAGCGACTGCAGACTGTGGAAGCGGAAGGTGAGCTGACGCAGGCGCTCCTCGCTGACCGGGTCGGGGAAACAACTGCCGTACTCCGCCGGTGCAAGTTGCGCGGCACTGCTCAGCCAGTCGGCCTCGGCCGCCAGATTGAGGAACTCGGTGGCCAGATGGGTGACCGTGCTCGCCGGATCGCCGCCCGTACGCTCGGCGCAGGTGCGCGCCAGCCGACCAGGTGGCAGGCGTTCCGCAAAGTCCGTCAGCAGCGACGCGTTTTCGTCCGGCGCCATGCCGAGTTGCCGCGCTTCGTCGAGCAGGCGGGCGGCGATCCAGGCAATCGCCGCGCTCACCAGCCGTAGCCGCTCGTCGCTCGCCGCAGCAAAATCGCTGTGCACCTGCAGCAGGCGGTAGGCTGGCAGACGCCGTCGAATGTAGGCCAGCACCTCGCCGATGCGAGCCATGTTCTTCAGCGCCGCGATCAGCGAACGAAAGCGGCTCCATTGGCGATTCTGGCACGCCCCGTACTCGTCCAGCAGCGCCTCGATCTGTCTCGACTCCAGCAGCAGTCGGCCGATCAGCGGGCGCGTCAGCATCGGTTCGGCCGGCTGCGTGTTCGTCAGTCCGTCGGCGAGCTCGAGCAGCGGCCGGCCGATCCGGCCGATCAGACCGGCAAACTCCCGGTCGGAGATCGGCGTTTCCTCCGATCGTTCGGTCTCCCGCACGAGCGCGTTCAAGTCGTTCATCCTTTCATGCTGGTGTCGTTGCCGCTTCGTCGTCGTCGGGCGTTGGCAGATTTTCGAGTTCGAGTGCCGCGCGCGCCACCAGTTGCTCCGGCAAGGCGGCCTGCACCGAAACGCCCAGCCGCTCGAAGTCCTTTGCCTGACTGATCAGATTGCCCTTGCCGGTGACCAGTTGGCCCATCGCCTTCTGGTACGAATCCTTGGCCTTGTCGAGCTGGCTGCCGACTGCTTCCATGCTGGCCAGGAATCCGGTCAGCTTGCGGTAGACCTTGCCGGCCCGGTCGGCCAGTTCGGCCGTATGCGCATTCTGTTCCTCGAAACGCCATAGCTGGCGCACGATGTTCAGGCTGGTGAGCAGCGTCGTCGGTGTAGCCACCAGCACGTTGCGTTCGATCGCCTTCTGGAAAAGGCTTTCATCCCCGCGCAGCGCATCGACGAAAGCAGATTCTATCGGAACGAACATGAAAACCATTTCCGGCGTGTTCAGTCCGGGCAGATCGAAGTAGGTCCGCTGTGCCAGTTCCTCGATGCGGCTGGCTATGGCGTCGATATGCTCGCGCAAAGCGCGTTGACGCTCGTTTTCCTCATCCGCATTGACGTAGCGGGTATAGGCGTTCAGCGAAACCTTGGCGTCGATCACCAGGTGCTTGCCCTGCGGCAGATAGACGACGACGTCCGGGCGCCTGCGGCCGGTTTCGGTCGCAAAACTCAGCTCGCGCCGGAAGTCCCTGCCTTCGCGCAGACCCGAACGTTCGAGCACGTTGCCGAGGACAAGTTCGCCCCAGTTGCCCTGCTTCTTCGCCTGTCCTTTGAGCGCCGTGGCCAGGCCGTGTGCTTCCTCGGTGATCTGGCGGTTGAGGTCCTTCAATTGCGCCAGCTCGGCGCGCAGTGTGGCTCTCTGCTCTGTATCCTGGCTGTGAATCTCCTCTACCTTGGCCTTGAATTCGCTCAGGCGCTCCTTCAGCGGGTCCAGGATCTGCCCGAGGTTGCTCTGATTCTGTTCGGCGAAGCGCCTTGCCTTCTCTTCCAGGATATCGTTGGCGAGCGCCTTGAACTGATTCGAAAGTTCGTCCCGGGCCGCGACGAGCAGGGCAAGCTTTTCTTCCGCCTGACTACGCTCGGCGGCCAGGCGGGTATTCAGTTCGGCCAACGCCGTGCTCAGTTCGCTGACCCGGGTTTCCGCCTGGCCGCGTAGTGCGTGCTCGCTCTGCCAGTCGTCGCGCAGGCGGGCGAGCGTCTCGCGCTCGGCCTTCAGCTCGGCGCTCAGGCGCCCGTTCAGTTCGCGCAACTCACCAGCGTGCAGTTGCGCTGCCGCCAGCCCTTCCTCGACTCCGGCCAGCCTGCTCTCCAGCCCCGGAATCCGGCTGGCGCGTTCGGTCAGCATGGCCAGATCGTCACGCGCCAGGTCGAGCGAATTTCGCCAGTCGGCAGCCTGAGCGCTCACTGCCGCGTGCGCCGCGGTCAGCCGGGCAAGCTCCGCCTCGCTGGCCCGTGCCCGCTCGCTGGCCGTGGCCAAGTCTATCGTCACTTCGGCCCGACCCTGTTCGGCGGCCGCGGCAATGCGTCCGTGCAAGAGAAGCCAGGCGATCACGATGCCGAGGGCAAGACCGGTGGCGGCGCTGATCAGGTAAAGGTATTGGCTGTCCATGAGTCTGAGCTATCGGTCGCCTGCGCCCATCTGCGGGCAAAAAAAACCCGCCAAAGGCGGGTCCCTGATTGCGTGCCTGAGAGGTTCAGGCGCGTGAGATATTCGAAGCTTGCTTGCCCTTCGGGCCCTGCGTCACGTCGAAGGAAACCTTTTCGCCCTCTTTGAGGGTCTTGAATCCACCCATGGCGATCGCGGAGAAATGCGCAAAGAGATCTTCGCTGCCATCATCTGGGGTGATGAAGCCGAAGCCCTTGGCGTCATTAAACCACTTCACTGTACCTGTTGCCATATTACTACTTCCTTGAAAAAAGACTGAACCCGGGCGGTGCCCGACATGCATGCTTTCAATCCGGAGGCGTTTGCTGCCGAAATTCACGCTCGGTGAAGGGGCCACGGGCGCCACGATCAAAAACATACGGTCTTTGTACGCTAAGTGAGGGTAATGCGTCAAGCTTTTTTGCGCTCTGCGCCCGGCGCGCAGGCGCGAGGGACAAGAAAGCGGTATTGCGCATCCGCCAGGACTGGTTAGAATTAGCTCATGGCAACGAAGCATCAGGACGGCTCCCTACTCGAAGCAAAACGTACAAGACTGACGCCACCTCCCCTCTACCGGGTCGTGCTGCTGAATGACGATTTCACCCCGATGGACTTTGTCGTCACGGTTCTGCAAAGGTTCTTTGCCATGAACCGCGAACAGGCGACGCGAATCATGCTCAAAGTACACACCGAGGGGCGGGGGGTATGCGGAACGTATCCACGTGATGTCGCAGCGACGAAAGTCGAGCAGGTCACGGCCTTCGCACGGAGCAACCAGCATCCGCTGGCGTGCGTCATGGAGGAGAACTGAAAATGATTGCGCAAGAACTTGAAGTCAGCCTGCACATGGCCTTCGTCGAGGCGCGGCAGAAGCGGCATGAGTTCATCACGGTCGAACATCTCCTGCTTGCCCTGCTCGACAATCCGTCGGCGGCGGAAGCCATCCGTGCCTGTGGCGCCAGCATCGACCAGTTGCGCAAGGATCTCGTTCGTTTCGTCGGCGAGCACACGCCGACGGTGGCCGGTGACGACGACATCGACACGCAGCCGACGCTCGGTTTTCAGCGCGTCATTCAGCGCGCCATCCTGCACGTGCAGTCTTCCGGCCGCAAGGAGGTCAACGGGGCGAACGTGCTGGTCGCGATCTTCGGCGAAAAGGATTCGCACGCGGTCTATTATCTGCAGAAGCAGGGGGTGACCCGCCTTGACGTGGTCAACTTCATTTCGCACGGGATCAGCAAGGTACCGCAGAACGCACCGCGCAACGAACAGGAGGTCGAAAGCGAGGCCGAGCAGCCGGGTTCGGCCGGTCCGCTCGAAACCTATACGATCAACCTCAACGCGCTCGCCCTGCAGGGGAAGATCGACCCCCTGATCGGGCGCGATCAGGAACTCGAGCGCGTAATCCAGACGCTCTGTCGGCGGCGCAAGAACAATCCCTTGCTGGTCGGCGAAGCGGGTGTCGGCAAGACGGCGATTGCCGAAGGACTGGCGCGTCGCATCGTCGAATGCGAGATCCCCGAGATTCTCGCCAAGGCCAACGTCTACTGCCTCGACATGGGCTCGCTGCTCGCCGGAACCAAATACCGCGGCGACTTCGAGCAGCGCCTGAAAGCCGTCCTCAAGCAGCTCACCGAAAATCCCCAGGCGATCCTGTTCATCGACGAGATTCACACGCTGATCGGCGCCGGTTCGGCTTCCGGCGGCACGCTCGACGCGTCCAATCTGCTCAAGCCAGCGCTGTCGACCGGCCAGTTGAAGTGTATCGGCGCGACCACTTACAACGAGTATCGCGGCATCTTCGAAAAGGACCACGCGCTGTCGCGCCGTTTTCAGAAGATCGACGTCAACGAGCCGTCGAGTGCCGAGGCGATTGAAATCCTGCGTGGACTGAAATCGCGCTTCGAGACGCACCACGGGATCAAGTACTCGAACGCCGCGCTGGCCTCGGCCGTCGAGCTCTCGGTGCGCTTCATCACCGACCGCCACCTGCCCGACAAGGCGATCGACGTCATCGACGAGGCGGGCGCCGCGCAGCGCATCCTGCCCAAGTCGAAGCAGAAGAAGCTGATTGGCAAGATCGATATCGAAGAAATCGTCGCCAAGATCGCGCGCATCCCGTCGACGCACGTCTCGAGCGATGACCGCAACAATCTGCGCAACCTTGAGCGCGACTTGCGTGCGGTGGTTTTTGGCCAGGATGCGGCGATCGACGCTTTGGCCAGGGCGATCAAGATGGCGCGCTCCGGCCTTGGCAACCCGACCCGACCGATCGGCTGCTTCCTGTTTTCCGGCCCGACCGGCGTCGGCAAGACGGAAGTCGCCAAACAGCTCGCGTACTGCCTGGGCAACGAACTGGTGCGGTTCGACATGTCGGAGTACATGGAACGGCATGCGGTTTCCCGTCTGATCGGTGCCCCGCCGGGCTACGTCGGTTTCGACCAGGGCGGGCTGCTCACCGAGGCGATCACCAAGAAGCCGTACAGCGTCCTTCTGCTCGACGAAATCGAAAAGGCGCATCCGGACATCTACAACATCCTGCTGCAGGTGATGGATCACGGCACGCTTACCGACAACAATGGGCGCAAGGCCGATTTCCGCAACGTGATCATCATCATGACGACGAATGCCGGACAGGACGCCATCCAGCGTGCAACGATGGGCTTCGCCGTGACCCGCCAGGCGGGCGACGAAATGGCCGAGATCAAGCGCATCTTCAGCCCCGAATTCCGCAATCGACTGGACGCGACGATCTCCTTCCGCGCGCTCGACCACGAGGTCATCCTGCGCGTCGTAGACAAGTTCCTGATGCAGCTTGAAGCCCAACTGCACGAAAAGAAGGTCGAGGCCGTGTTTACGCCCCAGCTCAAGGAACATCTGGCGGCGCGTGGCTTCGACCCCTTGCTCGGCGCGAGACCGATGGCCAGGCTGATCCAGGATACGATCCGCGCTTCGCTCGCCGACGAACTGCTGTTCGGGCGCCTGGCCAACGGCGGACACGTGACCGTGACGCTCGGCGAGGACAACATGGTCAAGCTGATCTTCGAAGAGCAGGCGGAGGTGATCAGTTGAACGCGTTTGCCATTCCGTTTGCGCACGGTGAACCCGCCTGCTGCGCTGCGTCGCCTCATCGATGGACATTCCGGCAGGAGGAAGCGAGATGACTTTCAAGACCCCTGACCTGCTCGACGAGCACGAAGACAAGCTGGCGGCCGGCAGCGTCCGCGTCGTCGCCCCGATGTTCCGCTCGTATGGCGGCCGGCGCTCGTTCGCCGGGCGGATCGTCACGCTCAAACTGTTCGAGGACAACTCCCTGGTGCGCGAGGCGCTGGCCGAGAATGGCCAGGGCAAGGTACTGGTGATCGACGGCGGCGGTTCGCTGCGCTGCGCGCTGGTGGGCGATCAGCTGGCGCTGCTGGCGCACAAGAACGCGTGGGAAGGAATCGTCGTCTATGGCTGCATTCGCGATTCCGACGACATCGGCGGCATCGATCTTGGCGTCTTCGCACTCGCCACGCATCCCTTGAAAAGCATCAAGAAGGGCGTTGGCGAACGCAATCTGGCGCTGAGTTTCGGCGGCGTCGTCTTCCGGCCTGACGACTGGCTCTACGCTGACGCCGATGGCGTGATCGTCAGCGCTGCCCGGCTGGCGGTTTAGCAGGAGGATCGCTGGTGAACGCTGGCATCGAACTGCTGCGGGCCATTCGTAGTGGCCGTCTGGGCGATGTTCGCCGCGTGCTCGACGCCGGCGCGCCGGTCGAACTCGACGATGGGCGGGGCGACCCCGGTTTGCCGCTCGGCGTCGCGTGTTTCATGGGTTACGTCGATATCGTCCGCGAACTGGTCAGCCGCGGTGCGCGCGTCAATGTGGGAAACAACTCGCAGCCGACTTCTCCGCTCTCAATGGCCATCCGCGGCAACCGAACCGATGTCGTCAAGGCATTGATCGAATTGGGCGCGGTCGTACCGCCCGGAATGAAGACCGGGCTGAGCGAACAGGACTTGATGATCGCTCGCTGGCGCGGCCAGCAGTACGGCTCGGTGGCGGGCACGACGACCAGTCCGAGCGCGACGGACGCCGATCAGCCGGTTTTCGAGGAAATCGAAATGCCTCGCTGTTACGGTACCGACACTGCTGTGCTCGACGCGGACATGGTGCGCGCGGCACGCGAGATGGACAAGAAGCACCGCTAGCGACGGCTGCTCCGTGCTGCTGGCGGCGCCGACCGCCGCTGGGTGGGTGCTCGCGGCAAGCTGCCGGCGTATCGCGCTGGAGGCCTTGATGAGGAAAACCACGTTTCTGGCTGGCACGCTGTTCGCCCTCGCGTGCGCCGTGCCCGCTCTTGCTGCCACGCTGCGCGTCGGGCCGGCTGAGGAGATCCGGACGCTGAGCGAAGCGGCCATGCGCGCGCAAGACGGCGACACGGTCGAAGTCGTCGCCGGCGAGTATCGCGGCGATGTTGCCGTGTGGAAGCAGAAGCGCATCACGATTCGCGGCGTCGGCGGGCGGCCGCGTCTCCTGGCCATGGGCTTTGCCGCCGAGAACAAGGCGATATTCGTCGTGCGCGGTGAGCAGGCGCACATCGAGAACATCGAGTTCGTCGGCACCCGCGTGCCGGACCGCAATGGTGCCGGAATCAGGCTCGAGGCCGGCGCGCTGGTCGTCGTCGATTGTCGTTTCATCGACAATGAAAACGGCATTCTGACCGCCAACGACGAACGGATATCGCTGACCGTGCGCGGCAGCGAGTTCGGCCACAATGGAGCGGGAGACGGGCAAAGTCACAACCTCTACGCTGGTGCCATCGGACTGCTCGAGGTGCGCGGCAGCTACTTCCACCACGCACGCGTCGGACACCTGCTCAAGTCGCGCGCGAAAGAAAGCCGGATCTACTACAACCGCCTGACCGACGAGACGGGCGGCCAGGCGAGCTATGAACTCGAATTCCCCTCCGGCGGCCGCGCGATCGTCGTCGGCAACCTGATCCAGCAGGCCGGTTCGAGCGAGAACTCGACGATCGTCAGCATCGGTGCCGAAGGCCCACGCTGGCCGGTCAACCGGCTGTTTCTCGCGCACAACACGCTGGTCAACGACCGGCCGCAAGGCGTCCGCACGCTCGACTTGCGCAAAGGCGTGAGCGGCGTATTGATCAACAACCTGCTGCTCGGACCCGGCATGACGCTGGATTCAGTCGAGGCCATCCGCCGCGGCAACGCAAGCGGCACTTCGGCCGACCTCGCTGCATCCCGCGGTGATGAGCTCTATCACCTGCGTGAAGGCTCGCCGCTGCGCGGCGCGGCGGCGCCGGCCGGTCGTATCGACGAGGTCGAGCTCACACCGGATGCCGAATACGTGCATCCGCTGCAGACGCGGACGATTGCCCCGGACGTATGGTCGCCCGGCGCCTACCAGACCACGCCTGGCGCACGGACCAGATAGCGGGCGGCCGCCTGCCTGCTCGCGTATAGCGTACAGCTTGCGGCAGCGTCGCCGAATCTGCGCGGGCGTTCAGCGCAGGGGAGGCGGACTGGCGTCCGCCCGATGACTCTCCCTCGGCAGATCAAGCGCGACGAGTAGCGCGAGATAAAACAGAAACGCCACGCGCGGTACATCGAGCAGGCTGTCGAACAGACCCACGACCAGGAAGCCGAGGATCGCCGCGACGAGCGCGGCCGACATGCTGTGGTCGCGCGCGCTGCCCACGGACACCCGCCACAGCCCCGCCAGGACAAGCGCGGAGAAGAGGACGAGCCCGACCCAGCCCTGCTCGAAGAGCACGTGCAAGAATATGTTCTTCATATGCCAGGGCAGGTGGTGCCGGTCACTGGACGAAAACCAACGCGCCATTCCGCGCGCAAAGTCACCATTGGCCAACAACTCGCGTCCCCCCGCGTCGCGCGCGCTGAGGTTGTCAAGTTCAACGAGGCCGCCGCTGGTAGTGACGCCGACCGAGAAGGTGATGAAATGCGGCGCAAAGAAATCGCCACTCGACAAGCCCGCACCTGGCAACTGCAGCTCCACCGGCTGCCATTTCCCGGCTTGCGCGCTCACCGGTCGCACGCCGATCATGCACGCACCGTCGTCGTAAAGCAGATGCTTGCGGCAGATCTCGAAGTGCAGACCGGTCGTCGTCGCCGAGCGAACGTCCGCGCGTACGCTGACCGGACCGACGAAGGGAGCCACCCGCTGCGAAATGCGGAACAACTCGCCCCAATCGATCGGGTGCTTGCCACCGGTCAGCACCAGAGAGCGCTCGCTGCCCTCCTCGCGCAGACGGTAGTCGCCGACCTGATCCTTGAGCTTGCCGGAGAGGAAATGGTTTGCCGGGTAGCGGCCCGTGCCCTTGCCGAAGGCCCAGGTCAGCGGGTCGTCGAGCAAGGCCAATCCGGCCGACCAGTGCTCCAGGCGGCCGTCGAAATCACGCGCACCGGTGGCGAAACGCTCGCTCATGTACGCGCCGCCGAAGACGACGCTGACCGTCGTTGCCAGCGCGGCCAGTGCACCGAGCAGGCTTCCCTGCCAGCGCAACGACTCAGGCCAACGCGCGGCCTTGCTGCGACCCGCCAGCACGACCGCCGCCAGCAGCAAGACGACGACCAGCGCCATCGGCGCGACAGCCGACGCGCCGCCCCAGTGCCAGGCGACGAGCAGCATCGCGGCAAGCAAGCTGAACCAGGCTGCCAGGAGCAGCGCTGCCGACCGCGACAGGCGCGTCGCCGCTGATCGCCGCAGTGCGCCGAGCAGCGCCAGCGCTCCAGCGAGCCAGGCCAGCGCATACGCCACGTACGGCCCCTTGGGCAGCAGGTAGGCGAGCAGCACGAGTGACAGCGACAACACCAGGCCGGCCAGCACGCCGACCACCCAGCCACTTGTCGGCATACGGCGCAGCGGTGTGACCATCGGCAGCAGCAAGGCGACTGCGCCGAACAGTGCCAGCATGCCGCGGTAGCCGCTGGTTGGGAAGATGGCGACGGCGGCAGCGCCAAAGCCTGCGCCGATCAGCCAGGCCGCGCCAGCACCGCCGGCCGGGCTTGCCGTGCTGCTGCGAATCCTCAGCCGGCGCGCCGATTGCGCACGCAAGACAGCGAGCGCGAGCAAGCTGATTGGTACCGCCAGGTAGACTGCGCGCGAAAACGTGGTCAGACAGGCATACGCGCCGAGCACGACGGCCGCCGCGGCGAGCGACCATCGCCACACGCCAATCGGCCGCAGCAGTTCGCGTACGGCGAAGGGCATCGTCAGCACCAGGAACCCGTCGAAGGCCGCTCCGCCGACGTGCATCTCCCAGAACAGCGCCGTCCCCCGGTAGTCGCGCGAGAAGTCGGCCAGGCCGGTGTAGGCCCACCGTTCCCAGAGCGCCAGCAGCGCGACGACCAGCAGCCCGCCAGCCAGCCCGCTCCCCAGCCACTGCGCCGCGCGGTCCGGGCTGGCCCGCAACTGGATGCGCCACAAAGGCGCGAGCAGCATGGCGAGGAAAAAGCTCTTCGCCACGCGCAGGCTGTTCATCGGCTCGTGGTAGCCCTGCCACCACCCCCAGATGAATCCGCCCGCGTCGGCAAAGCCGCGCGTCATGCTGACGATCAGCGCCGCGGCAAAGCTCGCCACGAGCAATCGCTTGAGCGCGGTTGCGCCGCCGGCCGCCGTCAGCGACGCTGCCCGATCACCGCGCGCATAGGCACCGGCGGCGACCGCGAGCACCGCCAGATCGAGTTCTTCGAAAGTCAGCCAGCCGGTCCACGGCATCAGCCCGATCGCCGGCAGCGCCACTGGCAGAAGGACCAATCCGGCCAGCGGCCGCCAGGCGGAGAGCAGCGCCAGGGCGCCGCAGATGCCCAAGGCGAGCGCGCCCGACAGCGGGTGATGCCAGGCGAGCGCAGCACAGAGTGCCAGACAGATCAGCGCCAGAGCGGCGTGCATCAAGCGTGTAAAGCCGCCGCCCGGGGCTGAGGTCCGGCGCCGGCGTGGAGCTCGCGACGAGGCGCGCTGCGCCGCTGGGGCGGGCGGACTCGGCGAGGCGGGGGCGATTGCAGGTGGCGCGGCCGGCTCAGCCATGACGCCTTGACCGGGAAGGCCCGCGTCTGGCGCCGACCGGCGTCGGCTCGCTGGCCAAGGTGGTCCAATGTGTGTCGCTGCTCAAGTATTCACTCCTTGCCAACCGGCGAAGCTCATCGTCCGGGCTGCACCCATGGCCAGCTTGTCTTTTCCCGCAATCCTAGGAGCTTTGACCGGTCGCTGCAAGCGTGCCGGACAGGCCGATCACCCCCTGGCCAAGTCCCTCGACCGGCAGCGCAGGGCTTGCGCTGCCGCTTCGGACCAGCGGCGTCATGCGCTGCACACGTACGCCACGCGCGTGTCGGCCACCAGCGGCGCGTGAAAGTTGAATTGTATTGGGCTATAGATCGTGCTTGGCACACAGCCTTGTCCTGTGCCAGGATAAACGCAGCATGACCGAATGGCAGATGCTTCCGGTTTTGGTAAGGCGCTGTCGAAAGTGGTGTGGCGAGTCGGCGGCCGGTCTTTTCCGGATGGCGTCCAGGCCGCGCCCCGGTCGGAGGCGCGGACCGCATCCGCCGTCTGTGCGAAGCAAGAGTCATAGCGAGGGCAAGCAAGATGACCGGCCTGGGCGTGCACGATGATCGACGCCAGCTTGCTGCACGTCGGGCGAAGCCACAGCCGGCGCCGTCGGCGAAGGTTTCGCCGTCTGCCCGGCCGGGCCGGCGCACGGCAACCGACGGGCTGGCCCGCGTTGGCGACCGGAGCGCCTGATGGCGACTCACCGGGCTGTCCTCGGCGTGCTGCAGGCCTTGAAGGATCGCCCCGATCTGCGCCTGCCGGCGCTCGCCGGCGGCAACCCGAAAGCGCTCATCCTTGGCGCGCAGGCGCTGGCGACGGCGCCTGCCGGCGAGAACCTCGGCATCTACCTGCACCGCATCGCGGTCGACCCCTTCGCCCGCAACCGCTACCTGGCGCCGGCCGAAAACCGCCGCCAGCGGCGCCCGGAACTCCCGGTCAACCTGCACGTCCTGCTCATCGGCTGGAGCACGAAGAACGACAGCGAAGTCGGCTATCTGGCGGTGGCGATGCAGATCATCGGTGTCCTTTCGGCAATGCTGCGTGAACTCCCGGCGCCGTGCTGGTACCTTGGCAGGCCCGTAAGGACCGTTCGAGAGGCCTGCCGATGTCACCGTCCTTACCTGCAACCGCCCCGGAACTGGCCGAAGCCGCAACGGCGCTTGCCCAATGGAGGAGCACCCGCCGGCGGAGTTCGCGTATCCCGGAGGCGCTGTGGTCGCAAGCGACCGAACTCGCCGAACGGTACGGCATCGCCCCCGTTGCCGTCGCGCTGAAGCTCCACTACAAGAGCCTGAAGCACCGCCTGACCGCCAGGAACGCCGGCGAAGACGCGCGCAGCGCGCCCGCGTCATCGAGTTTCGTCGAACTCGATCTCGGCCTGCCGCTGGCGCCACCCGTTTGCGTCCTGGTTCTCAGCGACCGGTCGGGCCGCGCGCTGCGCATCGAACTGCCGCCAGCGGCCAGTAGCCATCTCGTCGAGGTCGCGCGTAGCCTCTGGCAGGTCCAACCATGCTCGCACTGAACGCGCGCCTGCGTGTCTGGGTCGCTGCCGAGCCAGCGGATTTTCGCTGCGGCATCGACGGTCTCGCCCGACGTGCGCGGCAGAAACGGGCCCAAGACCCGTTCAGCGGCGGCGTGTTCGTTTTCTGCAATCGCCGGCGCACGGGGGTCAAACTCCTGATCTACGACGGGCAAGGCTTCTGGCTCTGTCAAAAGCGACTATCGACCGGGCGCTTCGCCTTCTGGCCGCAGGCCTCACCGGGGACGCTCCTCGCGCCGCACGCCTTGGCGCTCCTGCTCGCGGGAGGCGACTACGCCGCGGCCGACGGAATCCCGGAGTGGCGAGCGGTCGCCTGACCTTGGCGAGGGCAGCCGGCAAACCGAACTTCCGAAAGCCGGTCGCCACCCAGCGCAACGGGGATACCGAAGACGAGCTTTTGCGAAAGGGCCAGACATCGTCGCCCGTCTTTGGCAGAACACCTTGGGTGAAAGGGTCACTGCTGGAGGACTGAGAATGGCGCTTGCGAGTTCGCCAGGCCAGGCTGGGCTGGCAGACCGGAGTTTTGCGCCGCGGAGGTGGCGAGCGCCGGCGCGCCCAGTGGGAGCGAGGACCACTGGCATCACTCGAAGCGTTCCCGGAAGCGGTTGCGGGGGGACTTCGGCCAGTTCGTTGGCGTAGGGCCATGAGCCGGAGCCGAGAGCGGGCATCCCACCGGAAGCGGCCGGCACACAACCCGCTGCAGCGGATGGCCATCCCGGTGCAGGAGATCGAGGCCATCGTCGAGCGCAGTGGAGCCAGACCGCCGAGGCCGAACAGGCGACGCTGAAGGCAGCGGTGGGCACGCTTGCGCGGATCACCGCCGAACGCGAGACCAAGGAAACCACGCTGGCACGGCTACGGCGGATTCTCTTCGGCGCGCCGACCGAGAGCACGGTCAATGTACTCGGGGAAGCGGAGAAGGGCGACACGCCGCCAGCGGACACGGCGGCCCGTCCGGCGGAAGGCGACGACGAGAAAGCCGCCGGCGAGGCGACTTCGGACGCCACGCTAGCCGAGCCCAGCAAGAAGCGCCCAGGGCACGGAAGGAATGGGGCGGCCGATTATCCGCAAGCGCCGTATATTGCCGTACCGCATGCGACCTTACGGCACGGCGATCCGTGTCCCGTCGCCGGGTGTGCCGGCCGGGTGTATGGGCAACGAGGAGAGCCGGCGGTCCTGGTTCGTATCTCCGGCGTCGCGCCGCTACTCGCGAAGGTCTACGAACTCGAACGGCTGCGTTGCGGCTTGTGTGGCACCTTGTTTACCGCCGACCCCCCGCTCGGCGTCGGCAAGGTAAAGTACGACGACAGCGCCGCGGCGATGATCGCGCTTCTCAAATACGGCTGCGGTCTGCCGTTCCACCGCATTGAGCGGCTGGAACAGGGTTTGGCCATCCCGATGCCGGTCGGCACGCAATGGGGAGTCGTCGCCGCCGCTGCCGTCCCCCTCATCCCGGTCTTCGACGAACTGCTACGGCAGGCAGCCCAATGAACCGTGGTGTACAACGATGACACGACGCGCATCCTGAGCTTGACGCAAGAGGCGCGCGCCGAAGCGCTGCCGGCAGGCGCCTCTGCCGATCGCACTGGCGTGTTCACTTCCGGTGTCGTCGCCGAGACACCCCATGGTCTGATCGCCTTGTTCAAAACCGGGCCCTGTCATGCGCTTACCCTTTCCCACAACCCGTCAGCAGACGGTAGCGCTATGGTTTGTTCCTGCAGGAAGAAGGGCACGATGTGCGTTGGCCAAGCTCAAGGCGCTTGCGGTGGGGGCGTGGCGAAGACGCGGTACATGTTGGTGATGTCGTCGAGTCGCTGGATGCCGATCCAGAGAGCTTGAGCGCCGGGTTCGCCGTCGCTTTTGCGGCCGAGGAAGCCGCCGAGGCGAGCGACCATGTGGGCCGCTTGATGGAGAGTCGGTGGCGTTTCAGGGACGATGGGCGGTGTCCTTTCGGCAACCCTGCGTGAAATCCCTGACGGCGTCTGGTAGCGTAGG